>JAZQEX010000015.1:0-48603 GCA_045539215.1 Eubacterium sp.
GAAAAAGCACTTCTAATATTAAAGGAACTTTTTTGTACTTTACAAGAACGTTTCAATATATTATAATCAAAAAGAACATATATGTACTTCTTAATCACATTGAAAGGAGACCGATAAGATGAATGCTAACGTTTTAAATGAATATGATGATGTGCTGGTTCCGGCAGACGTTCAGAAAATTCTGCATATCGGAAGAAACACCGTATACAAATTGCTGACAGATGGAACTATTCGATCGATTCGAATTGCCGGGAAATACCGAATCCCCAAAAAATACCTCGCAGACTTTATGTACCCGGATACAGGCCTTACCCCAAAAAACAACGAGGAATAAAAAACATGGCCAGAAAGAAAAAAGACGGACGTCGGGCTACAGGTATTCAGGCAAAGAAAGGCATGCTTTATATCGTTATCAGCAAAAATGTAATCCGAAGTGGTAAAAAAGTGAATGAGAAAAAGTGGATATCTACCGGATTGACAGACACGCCGGAAAATGTTCTGAGAGCTTCTGATGAGCGAAACAGAATTTGCCTGAATGGGAGAAAGACTTTCATAGACCGCGACATTCTAATTTCTGATCTTGTTGATCTATACCTGGAGCAGAAAAAGCGAACTGTAGCTGATACGACCTATTCCGGCTATTTATATCGAGGAAAAAAGATAAAAAAATATTTCTCACAAATTAAGGTCAAAGATTTAAGGCAAAACGATGTCGAGCAGTTCCTGGATCTACAATTCCGTGATTTACATTCACAGTATCGGACAGTAAAAGATATCAAAGTATTCTTTGGATCTATGATGGAATTTGCAATTAAGGAAGGACTCCTATATACAAATCCAGTGAAAGAAGCAACAATAAACAAAAAACTTTCATCTGCATGTGCTGCGGCAAAGCATACGGATGATGATTTCTTTTCTTATGATGAAGCACAGCGCTTCCTGAAAATTGTTGAGGATCATCCCCTTTATGAATTGTTCTTTACAACTTTGTTCTTTGGCCTACGCCGAGAAGAAGTGTTAGGAATCCGTTGGCAAAGCATTAACTTTAAAAACAAAACCCTAACAATAAATCACACCGTCACAAAAGGGACTGAAATTAATCGCCTTAATGCAACAAAAACCGAATCCAGTACCAGAACCTATCCTTTAACAGATGCACAGATTCAGCTATTCCTGCATCTAAAAGAGGAGGAAAATAAAAACCGTACATTGTTTGGGCGACAATATCAGAATAATGATTATGTTTTCAAACACCCTGATGGAAGCTTATACTATCCGGATTATCCAACAAAGGCTTTTGGCAAGATCATTAAGGCACATCCGGATGAACTTCCGCAGAATGTAACCTTTCACAAACTACGATCATCCTGTGTATCTTTACTGATCCATGAAGGATTCGATGTAAAAAGAGTTCAGAAGTGGGTTGGACATGCTGATGTCGAAACAACTCTTAAAATCTATGCTAAAGTCAAAGACAAAGAGTCAAAACAGGAAATCTTATCCAGTATGAATGATATGATCCAGCCCAAAAAATACAATACTATAAACAATGACATAGGCATATAAATGATCTGTATATAAGGAATTGGTTCGAAAAAACACATGAAAAGTGGAATGCGTTAGAACAAAGTTAGAATTTTAAGCAAAAATCAAGGACCTCGGAAGTCCGAAGTCCTTGATTTTACTAAGTCGATGCGACAGGATTTGAACCTGCGGCCTCTGCGTCCCGAACGCAGCGCTCTACCAAACTGAGCCACGCATCGATCTTGTTGGGTTGGGCTGTTTTTCAGTCACTAGGACATAATAATCGTTTTAACGAAAAATGTCAACCGCTTTTTTTGCGATTGACATTTTATTTTTGATTTTTTTAAAAATCACCGTCTTCCAGCTGTTCGCGGAAGAGCTCTCTTGTGAGTCCGCATGCCTCCAAAGCATGTGATAACAGATCGATCCGTTCGGATTTGCCTGCATCTTTCGGGCAGAGAATCTGTGCATCTGCAAACACCCACTGCGGGATGATCTCCGGAACCGGAGCACTTGTCTGCCGGGCACGAACCTCTTCGGCATCCGGATTTGTCGGCACGGATGCAAACGGAATGCCGTATTCCTTCGCGCCAAATCTTGTCAGGTCATGGATCACACCACTGCCGATCGCGATCAAAAGATCAACCGGCACACTGCTCTGTCCGAGATCACATACTTCAATCTGGGAAAGCACGCGTTCTACGCATGCATCATTTACTGCCAGGCCTTCCGGGCTGAGTTCTATGACCAGACAGTCCTTTAATTCTTCTTCTAAAAATGGCTCAGCCACCGCTCTCGTTGCACTGTCACAAATAAAAACCGGATTCTGATATGTGCGAAGCACATCATCCAGTTCTTCCGAAACGCCAAATCCTATATGGATCCCGTCCCCATCAACATCCATTCTATTAAAATCCTCCAAAATGCCATTGAATGTAACAACCCTCATTTTACAAAAAGACATGCCTGCGGTCAATATCTTTTATAGAATTATCATAGTTGACGCATCTGCTCCCATCATGCACAATAGTATACAGAATTGAAATGATTTTTTCGAATGAGAACAACCCGGGATACCGACAGAGGAGGTACGCAGCCATGACCAATAAAGAGATCGTTTTAAAGTTCTACGAAGAAGTGTTTAATAACTGGGATACTTCGAAAATTGACAACTATATTAAAGAGGATTATATCCAGCATAATCCGAATGCTGAGACCGGCCGTGCGGGATTTAAGAAGTTCGCAGAGTTCTTTCTTGGTCTGAAGCCGCATATGGACATCATTTTCTGTGCCGAAGAGGATGATAAGGTTTTTGTCTTCTTTAAATGTACGCTTGGGAATGGTGCAGTAAATAAGGTTTGTGACATTTACCGTCTTGAGGACGGTATGTTTGCGGAGCATTGGGACGTCGTGGAGCACGATGTGCATCTGTTGAACCCGGTTCATGACAACGGCCTTTTCTAATACAGGAGAACCTAACATGCGACTTCCCGAATTGTTTGTTTTTGATATGGACGGACTGCTCTTTGATACGGAGCGTCTTTTTATGAATAAAAGAGCAGAGATTCTGCCTGAATATGGCTATGAGCATCGTGAGGAGGATTATATCCGCACGCTCGGTACAAGCGGCCCGGAATTACATCAGATCCTGAATGAAATCTACGGGACCGATTATCCTGCAGATAAGATCTCACAGCGCTCCAGAGAGGCACAGCTTTCCCATATGCGGGAACACGGCGCGCCGGTAAAAGAAGGCGTCTGCGAGTTGCTTTCCTGGATCGCCGCAAAAGGAATCCCCTGCTGCGTCGCGACAGCAACGGCTTCTGTACATGCGGATGAGATCCTAAAGCTTGGTAACATCCGTCAGTTCTTTTCCTTTATCGTCGGCGGCGATCAGGTTACACATTCCAAGCCGAATCCAGAGACATTCCTGACTGCATGCAAAAAAGGCGGTGTCGCACCTGAGCATGCCATTGTTCTGGAAGATTCGGAAAACGGCATTCTCGCGGCTGCTGCCGGAGGAATTCCTGTTATCTGCATTCCGGACATGAAGTATCCGGATGCTGAAATCGCAAAAAAAACAGCTGCGATCGTTAAGACCGCAGCCGATGCCATCACGTTATTTGATTAAATGATTTTCTGGTTCCGGGCAAAATTGCCCGGAATTTTTATGCTTGGATTTCTCCGATCAGGTTGATCATCTCGATTGCAGAGCAAGCAACATCATAACCCTTGTTGCCGGCCTTTGTGCCTGCACGCTCAATGGCCTGCTCGATGTTGTCTGTCGTTACGACGCCAAACAGAGTCGGGATACCTGTCTTCATGCCGACCATGGCAATTCCCTTTGCTGCTTCGTTGCATACCAGATCATAGTGGCTTGTTGCACCACGGATCACTGCGCCAAGGCAAAGCACTGCGTCGTATTTTCCGGACTCAGCCATTTTCTGTGCGATAATCGGGATCTCAAATGCACCCGGTACCCATGCCAGATCGATGTTCTCATCTTTTACGCCGTGGCGAACCAGCGCGTCCTGTGCGCCGCCAACCAGCTTGCTGACGATAAATTCGTTAAAACGTGCTGCAACGATTCCGATCTTCACCTCACCGGCTACTACTTTTCCCTCTAATGTTCTCATATTGGTTTTCCTCCTTATGTGTTATTACTAATCTTACTCGTAATTGGTCATGTGGTGCATTTTTTCCTGTTTGGTTTTCAGATATCTGTAATCGAATTTCTGTGCCTGGATCTGAATCGGCACACGCTCTACGATGCGGATTCCATATCCTGCAAGTCCCGTGATCTTAGTCGGGTTATTGGTCAGGATCCGCAGATCTCTTGCGCCAAGGTCTCTTAAGATCTGTGCGCCGACACCGTAATCCCGCTTGTCTGCCGGGAAGCCCAGCATGATATTGGCTTCTACGGTATCATAGCCCTGCTCCTGCAGCTCATATGCTTTCAGCTTATTGATCAGGCCAATTCCACGGCCTTCCTGACGCAGGTATAAAAGAATGCCACGGCCTTCTTTTGCGATCGCTTTTAACGCTTCCTGCAGCTGATCGCCGCAATCGCAACGGGCTGATCCGAATACGTCTCCTGTCAGGCACTCGGAGTGTACACGGCAAAGTACCGGCTCTCCGTTTCCGACATCGCCCATGACAAGCGCGACATGGTGGTCACCGTTGATGCGGTTTTCATATCCATAGATACGGAAACTGCCGTATTTGGTCGGAAGCTGTGCCTCTGCTTCACGCCTTACAAGACTTTCATGATTTAAGCGATAACGGATCAGATCTTCGATCGTGATGACGGTCAGGTCATATTTATCTGCGAACTCCAGAAGTTCTGTGGTACGCATCATCGTTCCGTCTTCACGCATGATCTCACAGCAAAGGCCGACTGGTTTTAATCCTGCCAGTTTCATCAGGTCTACTGTCGCCTCGGTATGTCCGTCACGGACCAGTACGCCGCCATCTTTTGCACGCAGCGGGAACATATGTCCCGGCCGACGGAAATCAGCCGGTTTTGCGCCTTCTTCTACGGTCTTTAATGCTGTCAAAGAACGCTCTGCAGCAGAGATACCTGTCGTGGTATCGACATGATCGATCGACACGGTAAATGCTGTGCCGTGGTTATCACTGTTATGTGTGACCATCTGCTCTAATCCGAGCTTGTCGCACCAGTCTGCGCTCATCGGCATACAGATCAGTCCTTTGGCATCCGTTGCCATAAAGTTGACATTCTCCTGTGTTGCATATTCTGCTGCACAGATCAGATCGCCTTCGTTTTCACGTTCCGGATCATCGATAACTAAGATGACCTTTCCCGCGCGCAGATCGTCTAACGCCTGCTCAATTGTCCCAACTTCTTTTGCCATATATATTGTCCTCCTTTGGCTAAAGTTCTGATGATATATTAGAATCCGTTTTTCAACAGAAAATCTAACGTGATTCCTTCGCCCGATCCTGCTCCTCCTGCACCGGATGATGCAGCTTCTGTCTCTGCAGGCTTCATAAGCTTCTCTACATATTTTCCAATGATGTCGCATTCAAGGTTTACAATGTCCCCGACGCGTCGCTCTCTTAAAGAGGTTACTGCCTGTGTGTGTGGGATGATCGATACCTTAAATACGGCATTGTCCACATATGCGACCGTCAGGCTGATCCCATCAATCGTGATCGATCCTTTTTCTACGATATATCGAAGCAAGCCGGCATCTGCTGCTACCGTATACCAGACTGCATTGTCATCGCGTTTGATCTCACGGATCGTCCCTGTCCCGTCGATATGTCCGGAGACGATGTGTCCGCCGAATCGCCCGTTTGCAGGCATAGCCCGCTCCAGATTGACGACACTTCCCGGTGACAGAATACCGAGCGAGCTGCGGTTAAGTGTTTCCGGCATTGCATCTGCCGTAAAATAACTTCCGCCCATTGTCGTCACGGTCAGACATACACCGTTTACCGCAATGCTGTCTCCGATCTTACTTCCTTCCAAAACCGTCTTACATCCGATCGTCAGCACGCAAGAGCGGCTGCCTCTCTGGATGCTCTGGATTTCTCCTACTTCCTCGATTAAACCTGTAAACATACCGGTTCCTTTCTATTCCACATATCCGCTAATACAGATATCTTCTCCAAAGGTATTCACCTTCATATCATGCAGCTTTACTGCATCTGCCATTTTTAAAATCCCTGTACCGCCGATGGGTGTCGGTGCTTCTTTTCCGCCGACCAGTTTCCCTGCGATATAGGCATAAACTTTATTGACGATTCCGGCTTCTAATGCCGATGCATGGATCCCTGCGCCGCCTTCGATCAGGACACTGTCGATCTTTTCAGCTGCCAGCGCCTGCATCAGTTTTTTCAGATCTACACGATCGGTATTTTCCTGCACCAGTACTTTCACACCCGATGCTTCCAGCACCTGTATCTTCTGTCGTGCAGCCTCAGAATCCGTCCGGGATGCACAGCAGGCAACGATCGTCGGTATGTCTTTTGCCGTTTTCACAAGCTGTGCCTCTTCCGGAATCCGCAGGGAAGAATCGCAGACGATCCTGACCGGATCAACGCCGTTTTCCAATCTGCAATTCAACATCGGATCATCTGCCAGCACCGTTCCGATCCCGACCAGGATTCCCTTATAGCGCTTTCTTAAGAGATGCACATGCTCTCTTGCCGTCTCACCTGTCACCCATTTTGAATCGCCCGTCACACAGGCAATCTTTCCGTCAAGTGTCATCGCGTACTTCATCACGCAAAACGGCATCCCTGTTTCCATATAATGATAAAAGACTTCATTCAATCTGCAGCACTCATCTGCAAGAATCCCGGTCTCAACCTCGATCCCTGCATCCCGCAGGATCTGTACGCCTTTTCCGGCCACGAGCGGGTTGCTGTCCATGCTTCCGACAAAGACGCGGCCAATCTTTTTTTCGATGATGATCTCGGTGCACGGCGGTGTCTTTCCATAGTGACAGCACGGTTCCAGTGTCACATACAGATCTGCACCGGTCGGATCCTCCTTGCAGCGAAGCAGCGCATTTCGCTCTGCATGGTATTCGCCATACCGCTCATGCCAGCCTTCGCTGATGATGCGTCCGTCCTTGACGACCACGCATCCTACCATCGGGTTCGGTGATGTATAGCCTTCTCCTTGTTTTGCCAGCTCGAGTGCCCGGCGCATGTAGTCTTCTTTTTTCAACATAAAAACGTACCCCGAAAACCTTCAGGGTACGCCGATCATCATATAATTATATTCATTCCAATACGACTCTTCTTCCATCCAGACTATACTGTCGGCTCCGGAATCTGACCGGATCAACATCCTGCACTTGCAGGTGCTCGCGGGCTCTACCGCCGGTAGGGAATTGCACCCATCCCTGAAGATTACTGATTTATTATTAAGTTTCCTTCCGCTAACCGGAACAAATAAAGTATAGCACGCCTCCTGCAGATACACAAGGCATCTTACTCAAATTTCCCGACTTTCATCTTCTGATGCTTCTTGCCGCGTTTTCTTGCAAAGAATCTGTGCAGCAGGATCGCCACACCGCCGGCTGCAAACGGGAAGATAAATGTCGCGATCCGGTAAAGTACTGTGATCGCACCGGCGCGGTTCACACCAACAATGACACTAAACAATCCGGTCATGACAAATTCAACTGCACCGATGCCTGCCGGTGTCGGAATAACAGCAGCTGTCATAACTGCCAGAGAAGTGATCGACAAAGAATTGACCAATGACAGATCCCCGTCTCCGAAAATGATCAAAAACGGAATGCCATACCAGAACACAAACTTGATGAGGTTCTTTAAGATCATCACGAATAAAAGCTTTTTATCCTTGATAAGGCGGGTCGTTGAGACCTCCATGATCTGCGCGTTGGTCTCAAGCTTCATCAACGCTCCGTCCAGTTTGCCGTTTTTATTGAACTTCTGGCCCAGGTTTAAGATCACGCCATGGAACCATTTTGAAACAACAAACAGAATCAGACCGATACAGATGAGCACCGTCAGACCGTATGCTGCGATCAGCAGGATTCCATAGTCTCTAAAATTGGTCCACATAAAATGCCAGTTGGCCAAAAAGAAGATTCCGCTAAAGATCGCAATACTGATCTTGTGCATGACATACTGCACCATATAAAGACCGATCGCTTCCGAATATTCAATTCCGTGCTGTCCAAGGTTATAGACTGCAGCTACACCGTTACCACTTCCCAGTGTGGAAAGCCGGTAAAAGCAGACCATAAACGCATTGTAAACCGCCTGATGGAACTTAAACTCCGGATTATACCGGATGGCGAGTGAATATGTGATCCAGGACTCGATCAGCAGATAAATTACTGACGAGACCAGGATGGCAAGTATGATCTGCAAAGGCGTATGCTGAAGCTCGTCTAATATGTCACCCAGCGAGTTGCGAAATGTATAGAAAATAATCGCCAGCAGGACGACAACAAAAAGGACCTTCAGCCACGTTTTCCTAAACTTGACCTGTTTTTGCTTCATTCCAGTTCCTTCATGATACTCATATACGCAGGACGGATAATCTTATCCGTACATACCAACTCTTCGATTCGGTGAGCACTCCAGCCTACGATTCTTGCAACCGCGAAGATCGCCGTATAAAGCTCTTGCGGGATTTCAAGCATGTCATATACGAATCCGCTGTAGAAGTCGACATTCGGACATGCTTTTTTCGGTGAATTCCGCCTTCTGGATAACAATTCCGGTGCAATCTCTTCGATATTCTGATACAAAGCAAGATCCAGCTCGCGTCCTTTTGCCGCCGCAAGTTCCTCGACATATTTTTTTAAGACCAGCTCACGCGGATCAGAAAGCGTATAGACCGCGTGTCCGATTCCATATACGAGGCCCTTTTTGTCAAATGCATCCTTGTTGAGAATCTTCATCAGATATGCACTGATTTCGTCCTTATCGTGATAATCCTTTACATGTTCACGGATATCGCTCATCATTTCCATAACTTTGATATTCGCGCCACCATGTTTCGGTCCTTTAAGCGATGCCATCGCTGCCGCAATCGTGGAATAGGTATCAGATCCGGACGATGTTACAACACGCGTTGTAAATGTAGAATTGTTACCGCCGCCATGCTCCATATGAAGAATGAGCGCCGTATCAAGCACCTTTGCTTCCAATGGTGTAAAATGCTGGTCCGGTCTGAGCATCATCAGAAGGTTTTCTGCTGTTGACAGGTCCGGATCCGGCATGTGTACATACATGCTGTCATCGTTATAGTAATAGTTATACGCATGATACGAATATGCCGCAAGAAGCGGAAAACGCGCGATCAGTTCCATGCACTGACGCACCACATTCTGCAGGCTCGTATCATTGGTGTTCGGGTCACTGTACGGCAGTGACAGGATACTCTTCATCATGCAGGCCATGATATCATCACTCGATGCCTTCATGATAATATCGCGCACAAAATGATCCGGCAGCTTTCTTTTCAGTGCCAGATAGTTCTGAAATTCCATTAATTCCGTCGCAGAGGGAACGTCACCCGAGATCAGAAGATACGCAATCTTCTCATATCCCATCTCGTTCTCGCCAAGGCCGGCCAGAAGATCTTCGATCCGGTATCCGCGATACCAGAGCTGGCCGTCACACTGCACTCTGCGTCCGCCCTTCTCCATATATCCGTTGACCTCGGAAATACTTGTAAGGCCGGTCAGAATACCCTGTCCGCGCTCATCACGCAGGCCAAGATTAACACCATATTCATCAAAAAGAATCGGCGCGATTTTGTCATTCCCTCTCGTCTTTTCCGCCAGATTCTGTTCAAAGGCTTTGGCTGCATCTGTTTGCATCATTGTCTACGCATCCTCCCGTTTCCGGATCTCTTTACGCATGATATCTTCGAGGTCTCTCCAGAGCCCCAACAGCTCGATCACACGATCTACTCCGAATTCAACGATTACGTTACTGAAATATTCTATCATCAGATCTTCCTGACCCTTGAGCATCTCTCTGCCCATATCTGTCAGGATGACGTAAGTGCCTTCGCTGCCGTCACCATCATGCAACCAGCTGACAAGGCCTCGTTCTTTTAAATGTTTTACCATGGTCGACGTCTTGCGAACCGTCAGATTCATCCGCTCTGTCAGTTCCTGCAGATAAGTACGTGCCTCTCCCTCAGGCATGCCTTCTTCATTGTCGTCCATAATATGCAGGGCCACATACTCCTGCATGCTGAGTTCATTCAAAAACTGGAAAATCTGCTCCCTGTTGAAAATAAATCTCTGGTAGAGCAGTTCATTCGATAAGTTTACAATGTCTTTTGATAATGGTTTATCTTTATGCAATGCTCTTCCTCCTTTCGAATAGGGTAAAATCCATTATATTCTATCCTATTTTTCAAAGAGAATCAACATTTTCCAAGTTCCCAAAATGCCACTGCACTTGCAGCTGCCACATTCAGGGAATCCACGCCGTGGCTCATCGGGATCATCACCGTGCTGTCACACAGCCCGATCGTTTCCGGCAAAAGGCCATATCCTTCTGATCCCAGCACGACAGCCAGCTTTTCCTTTGCCAAAAGGTCCGGATCATTCACTGAAAGGCTTTCTTCCTCGAGCGCCATGGCCACGGTATAAAATCCCGCTTCCTTTACCCGCCCGATCAGCGCCTGTGCGTTTTTCGGTGCATGCTTCCAGTCTTCTCCCGATCTTCTGCCGTGTCTGACTTGAAGCCACGGAATCTGAAAAACAGTTCCGACGCTGACGCGCACTGCCCTGCGGTACAACGGATCCGTACAGTCTTCGCTGAGCAGGATCGCATCCATCCCCAGTGCGGCTGCCGAGCGGAAGATCGCGCCGATATTAGTCGGATTGGTGACCTTTTCGAGGATTACGATTCTTCTGGCCTTTTCCAGGATCGGTTCCGGGTCGGCAGGTTTTTTCCTGCGCATTGCGCAAAGGATCCCTCGCGGAAGCGCGTAGCCCAAAAGCCTTACGATGTCCTCAAGCGGTGCCGTGTAGACCGGCACATCATGGCATCTTTCAAGCAGCTCTTCTGCCTGACCCTCTGTTAGTTTTTCATCCATCAGAAAACAGATCGGCTCATGACCTGCATCCAGCGCCCGCTCGATCACCGTAATCGTCTCTGCAAGGAAAATCCCCGGCCCCGGCTCGTCATAATGCAGAAGCTGCGGCTCAGACAATCTCGCAAACAGATCCAGCTCCGGCATGGAAAAATCTGTGATTTTTATGATATTCGATCTCATATCCCTCTCCTTACGGAATCATCTTAATGAGCTTCGCCGGAACGCCGCCGACCACAGCCCGCGCCGGAACATCTTTTGTCACAACTGCACCGGCTGCTACGATCGCATAATCTCCGATCGTCACCCCCTGTGTAATGGTCGCATTTGCGCCGATCCAGACTCCCTTTCCGATGTGTACCGGTGCCGGGTGAAGCTGCTGCCTTTTTTCAGGCGCGATATCGTGATTCAATGTCGCGATCACGACACCATGACCGATCAGCGCACCGTCATCGATATAGATTCCGCCCTGATCCTGGAATTTGCAACCCGCATTGATAAACACATTTTTGCCGATGGTGATATTTTTTCCAAAGTCCGTATAAAACGGCGGGAACAGGCCAAACCCTTCTCCGACCGGCTTTCCGATCAGTTCGGAAAACAGCTCCTGAAGCTCTTCCGGTTCGTGATAAACCGTATTGATCTCCATCGTGATCTTCTGGGCCTCACGGCTGTAATAGCGCATCAGCTCGATGGCTTCTTTGCTTTCGCCGATCGTGTCATTTTCCGCAAAGTATGTTCTCAATTCCTCTAACGTCATCCTGCTATCTCCTGTCTTACAAATCGGTCCTAGTCTTCATTCGGCGAATTCTGATATTTGTCGAGGATCGGATAGATTTCTTGGTAGGGATCTTCCTCCATCCGGATCTCGGTATCCAGGACCAGAAGCTTTTTCTGCTCCTGATCGCGCATCTGCCATTCGGGCAGATCCTGTCCGTTCGGGTCGCCCGTTTTTACAAAATTGACCCAATAGTTCTGCATGGTTTCGGAAAGCGCAAAGTCACTCTCATCATAAACGCCTTTATATCTCCACAGATTCCCGTAAGCATACGGGATCTCTCCTGCATGGAAATTGCTTAGAGACTTATTGGTCTTCGTAAAATAATACTCATATACAGGACGGCCTTCCGAAGCCATATAGTTACTCCAGAGCTCATGACTGTAGGTAAACCACGCTGCACTGTAAATATGATCAAGCGCTCCCTTGGCGTCGCCTCCCGCATCAATGATAAACGCCTGGTCTCTTTCCGGCCAGTCCGGCGGAATAACCTGCGCCGCCTCTTCTGCATACTCTCCGAATGCGTCCTCCAGCAGGGAGACATACTGCTCCGGATCCGCCTTTGTATTCAGCAAAAATGCGTCTGCTTCTTTTGCGTTAAATCCGTTCAGCAACGCCTGCTCATGGTTTTCACCTTTTTCATAAGTCAGATACGGCTGTTCCGTGATCGCGTACCCGTCAACCGTCATCCCGCTGTTGCGATATCCGGTCCGGATCAGCTCCTCTGCAGGAACCTCCCTTAGTTCTTCGACGGAGGATACCTGCATCTCTTGCAGAATGGCATCGCCCATCTTCAGTGCATCCTCCATGGTTCGGAACGTATGATAGGGACGCTTTGCAACGATGCCGCTGCTTTCCGCGATGGCATACTGAAACAGCCCTTCGGTCAGCGGAGATACGCAAAGCGCATTTACACTCGAAGCACCTGCAGACTCTCCCGCGATCGTGATCTGATCAGGATCTCCGCCGAACGCTTCGATGTTTTCATTGACCCATTTCAATGCCTGGATCTGATCTAAAAGGCCATAATTTCCCGTGGTGCGCTCCGGCGATTCCGCAGCCAGATCCTCATTTGCATAATAGCCGAACACGCCCAGTCTGTAGGCGCAGCTGACAACGATCACGCCCTTTTTCGCAAGATCTTCTCCACGATGATCTGTCCCATATGACTGGCCGGTCATGAGTGACCCGCCGTGCACATAAAACAGCACCGGAAGGTTTTCCCCTTCCGCATCAGCGGGCTTCCATATATTCAGATACAGGCAGTCTTCGCTGACCGGTTCCCGGTAATTATCGTTCAGGCTGATCTGGTAATTGTGATATCCCAGAATCCCTACCAGAGACTGGTAAAGGACCGGATCTCTTTGCTGCATTGCCATAGGTGCAAAATGGTCACAAGCGCGGATCCCGGACCAGTGATCCGGCTCCTGCGGCGGGCGAAAACGCAGATCACCGACCGGTGGTTTTGCATACGGTATCCCTGCATAGACTTCGACTGCGCCGTCCTTTGTATAGACGCCGGTCAGGTCTCCCTGCGTAACCGTCACAACATCGGTGACAGCAAGATTTTTCCCTTCTGCCGCCGGCACCTGACGGATCGGCGGGCCGGTCACCTTCCATCCGACGAGCAAAACCGCGACCAGAATGAGCATCGCCAGCGCACGCTTCTTTCCTCTTTTTTCTGTTTGCCTGATCTTTCTCTGAAAAACAACAAACAGCACGACGAGAACTGCTGTCAGAATCCAGCCGGCGATCGTATTATGCGAGAGTTCCAGCAGGATTAGATCCAGCACGATCACCACTGCAAACAGCACCCAGTAAAGTTTTTTAACAATCTTCATAAGCATCCCATCTTTTTCTCAACGTAAAAATCCCACAACGAATTGTGGGATTTAAAAGCGGATGACGGGAATCGAACCCGCGTATCCAGCTTGGGAAGCTGGTGTTCTGCCATTGAACTACATCCGCGAATTTGCAGCATGGATAACACCGCTGACAGTGATTATACCACGCTGCAAAAACCTTGTAAATATGATGAATAAAGAACAATCAGCTGGTCGGTGAAACCTTGGAATCCACATGCATACCCATGCCGGCTGTATGTGCGGAGACCTCTGAAGCCAGGTACAATACCGCATTTGCCACTTCTTCCGGTTTTGCATAACGCTTATCCATCGCATAGGAGGAAGCGAGCATTTCCATCGCCTGCTCGTGTGTCATGGTGTCTCCAAAGAAGTCTTTTTCGATCCGCTTCATCATCGGTGTATCAACCGGACCCGGGCAGATGTAGTTGACATGGATGCCAACCGGACCGAGCTCCATTGCCACGCATTTTGTCAGACCAGCGACTGCATATTTGGATGATACATATGCGCTGTTTGACGCGGTCGGCTCATAAGCAGCTGCCGATGCGATCACGACTACGGAACCGGATTCTTTTTCGATCAGAGTCGGAACCGAATATTTTAATGTCAGCATTACTGCATAGACATTGAGCATGTATGTTTTTTCAAAAAGGTCTAATGTCATATCCTGCACCGGACGCGCCTGGCCTTCATAGCCGGCATTCGGTACGATGACATCAAGTGTCCCAAAATGTGCCTTTGCACTATCCACAAAGTTTTTAATGTCTTCTTCTTTGTTCAGGTCGGCAACAAATCCTGCAACCTGGCCTTCCTGTGCGTCCAGTGTCGGGATCAATGCGTCGATTTTTTCCTGGCTTGTGGAAGAAAATGCAACCTTTGCGCCTTCATTTAAGAATCCTTTTACGATTGCAGTACCGATTCCGCCGGTACCACCGGTCACTAAAACAACTTTGTCTTTTAATTTAAGATCCATGGTGCCCTCTCTTTCTTTAGTGCATTGCAGTGCTAAAACATTACAATTGTATAACATAGGCACCATGATGTCAATCATATTGCATAGAGGCCGCTTTGTGGGCAATCGCATGCCGACCGCTTTGCGGACATCCGCCGTTTAGGCCAGTTTTTTTCGAAGCCATGCGATCCACTGATCGACGCCTTCCCCTGTTTTTGCAGAAAGGAAAATGATCTCTGCATCGGGATTCAGATTCTTTACTCTCTGAACGAAGGCCTCATCATCAAAGGCAAAGTAGTCTCTGGTGTCGATCTTATTAACCAGGATCAGCTGGCAGACCGTGAACATCAGCGGATATTTCAACGGCTTATCATCCCCCTCCGGGATCGAGAGGATCTCAACATTCACCGTCGCGCCGGTATCCTCTTCTGCCGGGCAGACCAGATTGCCGACGTTTTCCAGGATCAGAAGATCCAGATCTTCGGTCTGGAATTCCTCTATGGCCTGACGAGTCATCTCTGCGTTCATCGCGCATTCCCCGCCGGTGTGCACCTGAATGGAACGACCACCTGCCGCCACGATTTTTTCTGCATCCACAGAGGCCTCGATATCTGCTTCCATGACACCGATCTTATACTCGTCCTTCAGTGCCTCCAGCGTGCGGAGCAAAACAGAGGTCTTACCCGCGCCCGGTGAAGCCATCAGGTTGATCATAAAAGTATGATCCTTTTCATTTTTCTCACGGATCTGCGCCGCAACAGCGTCATTGTCCGCAAATACATTCATATTGACATCGATGATACGAACGTTTCCCATCGTTTTACCTCCCCGCTTTTACTTCTGCGATCAGCCACTCACACCAGGCATCCATGCCCTCTCCCGTCACGGCAGAGACCGGGAAGATCTTTGCGTTCGGATTTCGATCCAGAATGTATTCCTTCACTTTTTCCAGGTCAAAATCAAAGACCGGAGCCGCGTCGATCTTATTGATCAGAACCGCCTGTGAGGTTTCAAAAACCAGCGGGTATTTTAACGGTTTGTCATGGCCTTCCGGTACGGAAAGGATGACGACGTTTCTGTGTGCGCCGGTATCAAATTCTGCCGGGCAGACCAGATTGCCGACATTTTCCAGGATCACCAAATCCAGATCGTCGGTTCCAAGTTCCCGCAGCGCCTGACGCGACATATCCGCATCCAGATGACACATGCCGCCGGTATGTGCCTGGATAACGGGAATGCCTGCTTCCTGCATCGTGATCGCATCGACATCGGAATCGATATCTGCTTCCACTACGCCGGTCCGCACAGCATCTGTGATCATTTCGATCGTTTTCTTGATCGTAGTCGTCTTCCCGGAACCGGGTGATGACATTACATTTATATAAAATGTGTTTTCTGCATTGAGTTCTTCACGGAGTTTGTTTGCATCTGCATCATTGTCCTGCAAGATCGTTTTTTTCAGATCCAGGATCTTAACCTCTCCCATTGTTTCCTCCTTTTATGGCAGTCAAACGGTATCTGGTCGTAAGTATAGCAAATTTCAGAAAAAAAACAAAGAACCGGTGAGTTGTACGTCCCCACCGGTTCTGAAATGTTGTGTTTGATTAATTTGTTGTCGTCTGGCCTGATGTATCTGTACTCTGCTGTCCCGGGCCGCCTTTTCCCGGAGCGCCCTGCATCTGCTGACCATCCTGCTGCATTCCCGGGCCGCCCTGCATCTGCTGGCCGTCCTGCTGCATTCCCTGACCGCCCTGCATTCCGCCCATGCCCTGGCCCTGTCCGTAGATCAGACTGGTCATTTCGATCGTGGTCGCTGTGCCGCCGGTCGTCAGGGTATATGTTTCACCCTGCGCGATCTCCGGGCTACTGATCAGAACACTGCTGTATGCCTTTGAAGGTGTATAGCTGATCAGTTCATTGCCATCGGCATCCGTCAAAACTACATCTCCATCTGTACTTGTGACGGATTGCAGGATCGCACCCTGTGTCGAGCTGCTGCCAAAGTTCTGTCCCATGCCATCCACACTGGTTGCAACTACGATACCGCCTGTGATCGTCGCTTCATATCCGTCGCCGGTATCCATCGATCCGTTTCCGGAATTTGAAGGACCACTGATGTAGGTCTCGCCGCCTGTGATCGTAATGGTTCCGTTCGAGTCAATGCCGTCACCTTCTGTATCGATGTTAATTACACCGCCGTTGATGGAGAGGTCGACATCACCGGTGTAGGTATAAGCAAGCGTATCTTCCTCACTGGTTTCTGTCGTGGTATCCGTACTCGTTTGGTTTTGCATTCCCGGTCCGCCCATCATGTCGGATGATCCGTTTCCGGAGGTGGCGTTGATTCCGTCATCATTGGAAGTAATGTCAATGTCGCCATCATTGATGACCACCACATAGCCTTCCAGACCTTCTTCACATTCTGTGATGTTGATCGTTCCGGCATTGATCAACAGCTTCGCTTCGGAATGGATACCGTCATCTGCGGCTTTGATTTCCATCGTTCCGCCATCGATCTGGATCATACCGGATGCATCGACAGCATCTGAACCACTTGTAATATTGATGGTACCATCCTGAACATACAGATATCCTTTTTCACCGTCTTCATCATTGCTGATATGGAGTCCGTCGGTTGTCGCTGTCAGGTTATATGTTCCTGATGCGATACGGATGCTGTCATTGGCATTGATCGCATGGTCTGCCGCATCGATCGTCAATGCCACGTCCACAAGTTTAACATCATCTTTTGCGTTGATGCCACTGCCGTTGGCCGCGTTGATCGTCAGGCTTCCTGTCCCGTTGATCGTAATGTCATCCTTTGCATAGATGACCGCATCGATATCCTCATCACCATCCGCCTCATAATCATCGGTGTTAGACAGTGTATTTTCGGATCCTTCTGCCGCCGTTACAAATACTTTATCTGCAGATTTCACATAGATCGCTGCACTTGTTTTTGATGTGATATCCACACCGTTTAATACAATCTGTACCTTTTCGGTATCATCCGCCTCGACGATGATCTGACCATCAGAAAGGCTTCCGGAGAAAACGTATACCCCTTCGCTTTTAATCGTCACGGTCTGTCCGTCGATCTCTACTGAATCATCTGATGATGTGATTCCACTGTCACTCAATGTAACGGTGACCGCATCAGCTTCGTCATAAGATGCATCCAGGTCCCTGTCCGTAAACATATCAGAGGTATCCAGTGTCATCTCTGAAGCCACCAGACTTCCTGTTCCACTGCTTTCGCTTTCCGCGGAAACGGTGCCGCTTTCTGACGCTACTGCACTACTTTCAGAAGATGTTGTGCTGCTTCCTGTCGCAGCACTGCCGCATCCCGCAAACAATGCTGCCGCCAGCATCGCGCCACACCCCAATGTTATTGCTTTTTTCCATAAATGTTTTCTTTTCATGTTTTGATTCCCTATTCCTATATGCCTTTTGGTATTCGTATCTTTCTGTTTCATTACAATCCGCTCTCATTCGGATTGGATACTGCCATGCTGATCTCTAAGTTTCCGTTTCTGACTCTTAAAGCATCGATGAATTCTTTTTCCTGCATCGGGTCTTTTAATGTCAGATTATATTCTAATCGGAACAAGCTTCCCATATTGATGGTCTTGATCCTGGTCAATTCGTATTTTTTTGCAAATGCTTCCATCGGCTCTTTGAAAACATCTGTATAGTTTAAATCCTCCGGAACCGTGATCCGTAAATACCGGTCTGCGGAACCTTTTGTTTCCCCGAGTCCTACGCGTGTGCAGATCATAAATACGATTCCGATGATGACTGCAAACAGTGCTGCGTATCCGAGGTATCCCATACCGGTCACAAGACCTGTACCCATCGCCATAAAGATCATCGCGATGTCTTTTGCGCTGCCGGGTGCGGAACGGAAGCGGACCAGACTGAATGCGCCTGCTACTGCGACACCGGCACCGATGTTTCCGTTGACCATCATGATGACGACACATACGATTGCCGGCAACAGGATCAATGTCATGACAAAACTTTTTGAATATCTGCTTTTAAACGCATAGGCGAATGCGAAAAACAATCCAAGCACAAGCGAAACACCGATGCAGCTTAAAAAGCTGCTGATTGTAATGGATGCTGCGCTTGCTGCAACACCTGCTAAAACTGAACTAAGCATATTTTCTTCCTCCGATCAAATGGCTTCTTTTTCTATTTCTACGAAATAAGTCTCGCGGTCTTTGTTTTTTCATAGCGGACAGGCCCTGTTTTTCCGATGCAATCTGTCCGGGCATTGGCGTCTGCCTTACTGATGCGACCTGATCTGACATTACAGCATGCTCTTCCAAAAGGTGTTCTACCGTTGCCTCAAATGCCTTTTCTGCCATTTCCGCTACGACCTTCTGTCTGTAAGCGGTCGCATATTTTGAAAAACTGGTCTTATAGATCTTTTCTCTGGTCAGGATCTCTGTCAGCCAGAGCGGGATCCCCATTCCGGTTTTGACTTCCATGATGATCTCATCTTCCGGAATGATCTGTTTTCCGAACACTCCCGTGTGAAGATCAAGATCTGTTTCTCGCCAAAGAAGATTCTGGTCAAAGGTAATCCTGAAATCATGATTTCCTTTTTCATACCATGCCTCTCTCTCGTAAGAAAGAAGCATGCGCGGCTTCAGGTTCGGATAAAACTGCAGCGCGTAGCGGATCTCTTTTTTAATCTGACGGTCGCTGTAGGATTCTGTTTCAGCGTTTGCATCGCTTTCTGCCTGATCATGTAATCTGTGATTCCATGCTGTGTACTGCTCTCCGGAAGCCTGTCTACAAAAGTCTACTGCTCCGGTCTCGGTCATCTCGATTCTTCTTTTGTAGACCACCTTGTCATATTTTTTCTTCAACTCCAGAAACACCGGCTGGCCTTCTTCCACAACACCATAGCTTCTGAGTCGTAACTTTTCTTTATAATCCGGATGCTCCATCGACTTGCGGATCAGACGATAATCCGGTGTGTCGAAATACAAGCTTAAGATCGTGCTTCTGCCATGCTCGTCCGGAATCATATGCTCGCGAAGTTCATCCTGTAAGTTTTCATATTGGGAACGAGTGATTTTGAATTTTACTTCATAGCGTTTGAATTTCATTTCATTTGCCATTGATACTTCTCCCTAATTGATTTCATTTGTTTTCGTGATGTTAGGGATAGTTTATGGGAAGAATGTGAATAAAAAATGTGAGAGTTATGTTCAAAATGTGAATATCTGTGAAGAAAGTGTGTATTTACACAGAAAAAACCACCGCACAGCATTCTGTGCGGTGGTCTGTAAGATTCCTGATCAGAGATTAGCGTTTGATATTAAACGCTGCTTTTCCCGGATATACAGCAGCTACGCCGAGATCCTCCTCAATGCGGAGCAGCTGGTTGTATTTTGCAACACGCTCACTTCTGGACGGAGCACCTGTCTTGATCTGGCCTGCATTCAGAGCTACTGCCAGGTCAGCGATCGTGGTGTCTTCTGTCTCACCGGAACGGTGGGAAACAACTGCGGTATAGTGTGCCTTATGAGCCATCTTGATTGCCTCAAGTGTCTCAGATACGGAACCGATCTGATTCAGCTTGATCAGGATGGAGTTACCGCTGCCGTTCTCGATACCTTTCTTCAGACGCTCGGTATTGGTAACGAACAGGTCGTCGCCTACCAGCTGAACTTTGTCGCCGAGACGCTCTGTCATCTTCTTCCAGCCTTCCCAGTCTTCTTCATCCAGACCATCTTCGATGGAGTAGATCGGATATTTCTCGATCAGGGAAGCCCAGTGCTCGATCAGCTCATCAGATGTGAAGTCCTTACCTGATTTCGGCTGATGATAGAAGCCGATGCCCTTGTCGCTCTTCCACTCAGAAGAAGCAGCATCCATAGCCAGTACGAAATCTGTACCCGGCTCATAACCTGCGTTCTTGATTGCCTGCAGGATGTGCTCGATCGTATCCTCATCAGACTTCAGATCCGGAGCGAAACCACCCTCATCACCAACAGCTGTGGTGTTGCCTTCGTCTTTCAGAAGCTTCTGCAGTGCATGGAATACTTCTGTACACCAGCGCAGACCTTCTTTGAAGGACGGAGCGCCTGCCGGCATGATCATGAATTCCTGTGTATCAACGGAGTTGGTTGCATGTGCACCACCGTTTAAGATGTTCATCATCGGAACCGGAAGCTGGTTGCCGTTAACGCCGCCGAAGAAGCGATACAGCGGAATATCCAGAGAGATTGCTGCTGCACGGCATGCTGCGATGGAAACAGCCAGGATCGCATTTGCGCCCAGTTTGGATTTATCCTTTGTGCCATCTGCTGCAAGCATAGCTGCATCTACTGCATAGATGTCAGATGCATCGATACCGATCAGAGCATCGTTGATGATCGTGTTAATGTTCTCAACAGCCTTGGAAACACCCTTGCCGCCGAATTTATCTTTATCGCCATCGCGAAGCTCAAGAGCTTCAAACACACCTGTGGATGCACCACTCGGTGCTGCGCCGCGTCCTACTGTACCGTCAGCCAAATATACTTCTGCTTCAACGGTCGGGTTACCGCGGGAATCAATGATTTCTCTGCCGATGACTTTTTCAATTTCAAGATAGTTCATTTCATTATCCTCCTACAAGATTCTTTCTTTCATGACGGGAGTTCTCCCCTCTGCCATCACTACCTTTACAGAATACCACGAAACATGGGTGCTGTCGAGAATGCATCTTGGATTTTATCCAATAAGATCACACATCGCAGATGCTGTTTTTCCAGTCTCCAGACCCTTTGCCGTCACTGAA
Source organism: Eubacterium sp. (assembly GCA_045539215.1). Taxonomy (GTDB): domain Bacteria; phylum Bacillota; class Clostridia; order Lachnospirales; family Lachnospiraceae; genus SY8519. The sequence continues at coordinate 21,490 of JAZQEX010000015.1, forward strand.
TCGACAATATCATAAATCTGATCACTGTTGCCGCAAAGATGAATCCAGGAAGGCAACACGCCATTCTCCGAAACATTTTCTGCCAGTGTCCGGTCGGGTATCAGTCCCAATGCAGTGATCAAGGTGTCACATTCTACATATCGCTCTGTGCTGGTCCCGACATCTCGCAGTGTCACGCCGCAGATTCTCTCTCTTCCATGAATCTTCGCAACCGTCGTCCTGAGCATGAGCGGCAGATTCCATTCTTCAATGCAGCGCTTATGATTTCTGGGCAATCCGCCCGGATGATCGCCAATCTCCGGCATGGCAACGATCTCTTTCCCTGCCATCGCAAGCTGCCGCCCCATGATCTGCCCGACATTCCCGCTTCCAAGAATCACGATCTTCTCTCCGACTTCATGGCCGTCTTCATTGATCAGGCCCTGTGCGCAGCCTGCAGTAAATACGCCCGCCGGTCTTGTTCCCGCTACCGGAATGGATTCGATCGTCCGCTCATAACTTCCGGTTGCCAAAATACATTGTCCGAAACAGACCTGCGTTAATCCTGCCTTCGAAGACAGCCAGGCACGCCTGTCCGCTTTGACGGAAAGCACCTCTGTATCTGTCATGAGCACAAAGTTTCCCGCATTCATGGCTTTCTCAGATTCAGCAGCCAGATGTTGCCGGAACCGCTCTGCATATTGCACTCCTGTAAGATCCTCCCCATAAAAGCCAAGGCCAAATCCCGTATGAATACAGCGGTTCAATATTCCTCCCGTTTTCGATTCCTTTTCAACAAGAAGGACCGTTGCACCCGCCTGTACGGCTGACAATGCCGCAGCCATTCCCGCCGCACCGCCGCCAACGATCAGAATATCAACTTTTCTTTCCTGGTTGTTCCTCATCTGAAACCTCTGTAAATGCTAATACAATATCCTGCTATCCGGTCTGTTCTTTACGATTTCTTCCGGCCTGCAACCCAGTTCAGATGCCATGATCTCCAAAACCTTCTGCAGACATCTGCTCCCCTGGCAGCGTCCCATGAAAACCCCTGTACGGATCTTGAGTCCGTCAAGTGTCTTTGCGCCGCGTCGGACTGCCTCCCGGATTTCCCCCTCGGTAACATCCTGACACGAGCAGATTACATGGCCGTATGAAGGATCAGATGCAATCACCTCTGCCCGCTGAGACAAGGACATTTCATGTACCGTCACCGGCGCCACCCGCGCCGGATCATAATCTGAATTCTTCCTGACTTTCCGCAATGCCTGCTCACCATTGTCAGACGGCTTTTCCAAAAATCCGATCACTTGCTCTGACACATATTCTCCCAGTTGTTCACAGCAGGTTAAACCCGGTGTCTTAATCCCGACCAGACTAAAGAATCCATCTTCTGAGAGGATATTAAAATCCGGCATTCTGCGGCCCGTCTTTTCACATGCGCCATTGATCTGGCGCACTTCACAAGGATTCGGTCTGGATGCGCCAAAAGATCGGATCATATGTCCTGTTTCCAGCGACGGAACTACTTCCCCGCACAGATCTTTCAGGCCGGCGATTCCCTCCTGTTTCGTCTGCCTTAATTCTGCTGACCGCGCTCTGCCATCTTCAGGATCAACTTTCTCTGTCGTTTTCTCCAATCCATCCGAAAAAACTTCTTCCGAGAGTTCTCTGTCTGTCGGGCCGGCCATGACCCTTTTGTCAACCGTCGGCACAAGCGTCAGACCCTTTCCCTTGATCTCGGGCTCATGAAAAATGACATGCCTGATATTCTTACTGTCTGCCTCGTCGAGCAGAAAATAATCCGCACCCGTGATCCGGATCCTGACAGAAGGGTCCGATGCCATTTCGTGCACCTTATCCGCCCACAGTCCGGCACAGTTGATGACACATCGGCCATGCCATTTTTCCTCTGCCGTTTTCCCGGAAACCGTCACCAGAAATCCTTCTGTTACACGCTCGATCGCTGCCACTTTGCTGTCAAACGCAAACACAGCGCCGTTTTGCACTGCATTCTCATAGCCTGCCACACAAACATCCCACGGGTTGACAACACAGGTTCCTTCCGCATACAGGCCAATCTTGACCTCCGGTGAAAGCTGCGGCTCCTGCGCCAGACATTCTGTGTCGCTTAAAAGACGCAGACCGCTGACACCGTTTTCCTTCCCCTGTTCATATTTTTTCCGGATCACAGCTTCTGCCCGTTCACCGAATCCTACCATCATCGATCCGCATTTCTGATACCGGATCCCAAGTGTCTCACAAAGTTTTGGGAACTCCCGACAGGCCCGCACTGTCAGACGTGCTTTCAGAGAGCCCGGTGCCATATCGTATCCGGGATAAATGATCCCGGTATTTGCCCGCGTGATACCACAGCAAATATCTGGTTCTTTTTCAAAGACCTGTACAGACAGATCGTATCGCCTTAAGGCTCTTGCCATAAAGCATCCCAGCACTCCCGCGCCGATGATGATCACATCCGCCTTTTTCAAAACTTATCCCTCCAACTCATAATACCGTATCACATGATCCCGGAATGCCGCTCCAAGCTGCGACAAATGCTTGGTTCGCAAAAAGCAGATCTTCATTTTTCTGCTGAAGCGTTCATCCAGAACAGGAATCAGCCGGATCGCTGTGTCATGCCGTAAGCTTTCCGATTCTGATTTTGGAATAAATGCGTATGCCACGCCTGCCAGGATCAGGCGACGCTGTATTTCCCTGCTGTCTGCAAAACAGATCCCGCCAAGTTCCAGTGCAAGTGCGGAACAAATCCGATAGGCAAATTCCGCCTGCATATGCTCTCCCCGTAGGAACACAACTGTCTGGCCTTTCATCATCTGCGTGGTAAAAACCTTCTTTTTCGCAAGATCACTTTCCGCAGGAACCGCAAGGACATATTTCTCCTCGTAGAGCGGATATCCTTCCAACTTTTCGTATCTGAATTCCGAAGGACAGATCAGTACATCATAATCGTTGATGTTTACGTGCTCTGCATCTTCGATCCTGCTCTGAATGCCAAACTCTGCTTCCGGATGCACCTTCGAGAACTCCCGCATACACATAAGGAACGAATCCGGAACTCCCGCTGCCCCGATCCTGATCCGGTCATCCTGACTCGACATCAGAAAACGGATATCTCCTTTTGCGGCTTCCATTTCCCGCAGGATCAGATTGCCGGATTCGAAAAAACGCATACCCGCTTTATTCAGAATGATCTTTTTCCCGTTCCGGTCAAACAGCGGAAACCCTAAATCTGCTTCAAGCTTTGCAATCTGCTTTGAAAGCGTAGACTGTGAAATATGTAAAAGCTCTGCTGCCTTTGTCATGTTCTGCAATTGTGCAACGGCCGAAAAATAACGCAGCTGCTGTATATCCATTTCCGCCTTCCTTTCTCGCCTCTTATTCCATATAGGAATAACAAACCCCTTTCACCGACATCCGATATGATCATTTTCACCAAATACATCTACAATGAATCGGCAAAATCATCTTAAAAACAGGAGTTTTTTCTGCCTCCCACTTAAATAGAATTATAAAAACTCTTATTCCAAATTACAATATCAAATGTATGGAATCCCATTTACGATTTCTTCTGTCAGAAGTATATTTAAATCAGACAGTAACCAAAAGGTAACTGTTAGTTTGAACTAATCATATTGGGGAATATGAGCAAGAAAAACACATGTATCTGATCTAAAAGGAGGTGGGTTCGGACGCTTGTCCGTAGAGCTATGAAACAATTATCGATCAAACCCGAAAAATGCATCGGGTGCCGTACCTGTGAACTGGTTTGTTCATTCGGCCATTATAAGAAATTTAACCCGAAAATGGCGAATGTAACCGTATTTGAATATGACGAAGCCGCTGTTGCAGTGCCGATCATGTGCATGCAGTGCGAAGAACCTTCCTGTATGGAAGTTTGCCCTGTAAAGGCGATCAGCCGTGACGCAAACGGTGCCGTCATTATGAACTACAACAAATGCATCGGCTGCCGGATGTGCATGAATGCATGCCCACTTGGAAATATTACCTATCATCCGGAAGCACGCAGAGTCTTCAAATGCGATCTCTGTGAAGGTGAACCGAAATGTGCTGCTTACTGCCCGGGTCATGCGATCGTATACGAAGAGATCGACACCCTGCCTGATAAACGCAAGCTCGTCGCTGAGAGATACCGCGACGTCATGGTAAAGGAGGCAGAGTCATGAAAAACGGATATATTGGAACAATTCTTAGAGTCAATCTGAAAACCGGTGCGATCAGCACAGAACCGCTGAATAACAAAAATGCAAATGATTTTGTCGGCGCAAGAGGTCTCGGAACCAAATATTACTGCGATGAATGTGATCCGAAAGTGGATCCTTTGAGTCCGGAAAACAAACTGATCTTTATGACAGGTCCGCTGACCGGTACCTGCGCAACATCCTCCGGACGTTACAATGCAGTTGCGAAATCTCCTCTGACAGGAACCATCGGCGCTGCAAACTCCGGCGGACATTTCGGACCGGAATTGAAATATGCAGGATATGACGGCATTATCTTTGAAGACGCTGCAGATCATCCTGTCTATCTGTACATCAGCGACGATACCGTTGAGCTTCGCGATGCATCCCATCTCTGGGGCAAAGACGTTTTCGAAACAACAGATATGCTGAACGAAGAATGCGGTGAAAACTTCAGGATCGCATGCATCTCTGCAGCAGGCGAAAACGGATGTCTGTTTGCAGGTATCATGAATGATAAGCATCGTGCTGCAGGCCGTGGCGGTATGGGAACCGTCATGGGTACTAAAAACCTGAAAGCGATCGCTGTCAAAGGTACCGGTTCCGTGGAAGTTGCAAGACCGGATGCGTTCTTTAAAGAGTGCATCGATGCCCGTGCAACACTGGCTGCACATCCGGTAACCGGCGCAGGGCTTTCTGCTTACGGTACCATGATCCTTGTCAATATCGTAAACGGTGTTGGCGGACTTCCGGTCAATAATGGAAGCGCAGGCTCCTGTTTTGAAACAGCCGATGACATTTCCGGCGAAACACTTGCTGCAAAGCATCTGTTAAGGAACAGAGGATGCTTTGGCTGCTCGATCGGATGCGGCCGTGTCGCTGAGATCAAAGAGGGCGCATTCAAGTCCCGCGGCGAAGGTCCGGAATACGAAGCCGGCTGGTCATTTGGCGCAGACTGCGGCATCGATGACCTTGGTGCTGTCTGCAAGGCAAACTTCCTTTGCAATCAGTACGGTATTGACCCGATCACAATGGGTGCTACCATTGCATGCGCAATGGAATTATATGAAAAAGGCTATCTGCCGGAAGAAGACATCGGATTCCCGCTGCAGTTCGGCGACGCGGAGGCAATGGTTAAAGCCTGCGAGATGACATGTAAATGCGAAGGCTTCGGCAAGATCATGGGCCTCGGATCCTACCGTATGGCAGAAAAATACGGACATCCTGAGCTCTCCATGTCTGTCAAGAAGCAGGAAATGCCGGCATACGATGGCCGTGCGATCCAGGGTATCGGTCTGGAATATGCGACCTCCAACCGTGGCGGCTGCCATGTACGTGGCTACATGATCTCTCCGGAAGTACTCGGTATCCCGGAAAAAATGGATCCGTTGGTACTGGATAACAAACCGGCTACCCTTAAGGTATTCCAGGATCTGACCGCACTCTGCGATGCCACCGGAATCTGCCTGTTTACCACATTCGGCATTGGTTTGCCGGAGATCGCAGGTATGTACCGTGAAGCGGTCGGCAGTGACGAAACCGACGCAGAGATCCTCTTAAAGGGTGAGCGCATCTGGAATCTGGAGAAACAGTTCAACATCGCTGCAGGTGTTGAAAAAGATACACTTCCGCCAAGACTTCTTCGCGAAGCACTTCCGGAAGGCCCGGCACAGGGTAAAGTCAACGAGCTCCAGACCATGCTGGCTGAATACTACGCTGTCCGCGGATGGAACAGCGAAGGCGTACCGACAGCAGAAAAACTTGCTGAGCTTCAGTTGCCTGAATAAAACTGAAAACACCCCTAACCGGAGGCGGTACTATGCTGCCTCCGGTTTAAGTGTTTTTAGGTGAAATGATTTTGAATGGAAACGTACTATGAAAGTTAAATTTTTTGCCTACATCAGAGACAACGACTATGCCGGCTGCAAGGAGATTGAACGGCCTGTTTGCTGCGACATCCGCACACTCGGAGAAGAATTGAGTGAGCAATACGGGAAGAAGTTTCGTGACCTCTTTTTTTCTCCGGACGGAACGCAGCTTGGCGAAGAAGCAATCGTGCTCGTCAATGGAAGGCGGATCGAATTCCTTGACGGACTCGATACTGTACTGAAAGATACCGACACGGTTCTGATCTTCCCGGTCGTTGCCGGCGGATGAAAGGAGGTCAACACTTGCAGATCAACAAAGACGATATCCTTGCGGTCCTGCACAGCTATCCCTGCGAACAGCGATACTGTCTCGCGATCATGCAGGATCTGCAGCGAAAATATAATTATATCCCAAAAGAGGGGATGGAAGCACTTGCGGATTATCTGAACTGTCCGCTCTCCTCCCTGTATTCGATGGCAACGTTTTACAAAGCACTCAGCTTAAAGCCAAAAGGAGAGCACATCATCAAGCTGTGTGACGGAACTGCATGTCATATCCGCGGTTCATCGAGCTTAAGAGACGGCATTACCCGGCTTCTCGGTATCGATGACGGAGAAACGACGCCGGACGGGCTGTTTTCTCTGGAGCTGGTCAACTGCCTCGGTTCCTGCGCGCTTGCTCCTGTCGTTGTGATCGATGATACCTACTACGGAAAAATGACGATGGAAAAACTTCCCGGCTTACTGGATACATACAGAAAGGGGGAGAACGCATGAAAACAATCCGTATATGCTGCGGCACCGGTTGCCTTGCCAATGGCAGCCGCCTTGTTGCAGAAGAATTTGAAAAAAAGATCTCCCAGACTTCGGCAGATGCAGCTGTAGAATGTGTCTCCAAGCGGACCGGATGCCACGGATTATGTGAAGACGGACCGATCGTGACCATCATGCCGGATAACGTCTGCTATTATCATGTCAGACCAAAAGATGTCGATGAGATCCTTGAGAAAACCGTTAAGGACGGCACTCCGATCGAGCGCCTCCTCTATCAGAACGATCAGGGCGAGAAAGTCATGAGTCAGCAGGAAAATCCTTTCTATGCGCACCAGACTAAAATCGCCCTGCGAAACGTTGGCACGATCTCACCGGACAGTCTGGAGGATTACCTTGCGGCTGACGGCTATCAGGCGTTGAAAAAAGCGCTTACCATGACACCGGAAGAAATCCTTACGGAAATGGAAACCTCCGGCCTTCGCGGACGCGGCGGCGCCGGTTTCCCGACTGGCAGAAAATGGCGTACTGCGGCCGGCTATGATGTCTTCCCCAAATACGTGGTCTGCAACGGTGATGAAGGCGATCCCGGTGCATTTATGGACGGCTCCATTCTGGAAGGCGATCCGCACAGCGTACTTGAAGGCATGGCAATCTGTGCGCTGGCCATCGGCGCCGAAGAGGGCTTCCTCTATATCCGCGATGAATATGTACATGCACTCCGCAGCATCAAAGAGGCGATCCGCCAGGCTGAAGAGGCCGGTATCCTTGGTGATGACATTATGGGCAGCGGCAAAAAGCTGCATCTGTCTATTGTACGCGGCGGCGGTGCATTTGTCTGCGGCGAATCCACTGCTTTGATGGCTTCCATTGAAGGCCGTGTCGGTGAACCGAGAGCAAAATACATCCGTTCCGTACAAAAAGGTCTCTGGGACCATCCGACGGTTCTGAATAATGTAGAAACACTTGCCAATGTTCCATACATCATCCTGCACGGCGGCGCTTCCTATGCCGCAATCGGAACAGACGGTTCTAAGGGAACCAAGGTCTTTGCCATGGTCGGCAAAGTAAAACGGACCGGTCTTGTCGAAGTGCCAATGGGTGCCACGCTCCGGGAACTGATCTTCGACATCGGTGGCGGGATCCGGGGCGGACGTCCGTTCAAAGCCGTACAGACCGGCGGTCCTTCCGGCGGCTGTATCCCGGAGAACATGCTTGACCTTCCGGTCGATTTTGATACCTTGAAAGAATACGGTGCAATGATGGGTTCCGGTGGTATGATCGTCATGGATGACCGAAGCTGCATGGTAGAAGTAGCCCGCTATTATGTACAGTTCCTCGCCGGTGAAAGCTGCGGCAAATGTACGCCATGCCGGGAAGGACTTAAGCAGATGCTTGCGATCCTGACCGACATCTGCGAAGGCAGGGGAAAAATCGAAGATTTGGATCTTCTTGAAGCGCTCGGCGAGACCATGCAGGATGCATCTTTATGCGCACTTGGGAAATCCGCGCCGAATCCGGTCCTGACAACCCTCAAATACTTCCGTCCGGAATATGAGGCACATATCCTGGAACACAGATGTCCTGCCGGTGTCTGCACAAAGCTGACTGTTTTTTCCATCGATTTGGAAAAATGCCGCGGCTGTACCGCCTGTGCAAAGGCATGCCCTGCAAACGCAATCTCTGGCACCTTGAAAGAAGCACATCACATCGACAAGAGCATCTGTATTGCCTGTGGCAGCTGCAGAGAAGCCTGCAAGTTTGACGCTGTTAAAACAGAAGGGAGGGATGCGTGATGACTATTACCATTAATGGAATTCCGTGCACCTGCGAAAAAGGTGAATACATCCTGCAGGTTGCCCGAAGAAACGGCATTGAGATTCCTACCCTCTGCTACCATGACGGCTTCCCGGGACAGGGTTCCTGTCGCCTGTGTATTGTAGAAGTCATTGAAAACGGACGCAGCAAAGTGGTGGTTTCCTGCGTATACCCGATTGAAAAAGAATGTGAAGTTCTGACAGACAGCGAAAAGATCCGCCGCCAGCGCGGGATGATCCTTAGACTGCTCGCACTTCGCGCGCCTGACAGTGAAGAAATCAAAGCCCTCTGCGAAAAATACGAGGCACCGGCAATCGACCGTTTCATCACACTTGACAACAGCAAATGTGTGCTTTGCGGGCTCTGTGTCAAAGCCTGTGCAGAGCTTTCCGTCGGGGCGATCTCTACCGTAAACCGCGGTGTTACAAAAGAAATCGCCACACCGTATCATGAGCCAAGCGGTGTCTGCGTTGGCTGTGGCAGCTGCGCTTATGTCTGCCCGACCAATGCGATCGAAATCAGTGAAACACCTGATACCCGCACCATATGGGGTAAGACATTCAAGCTGAAACATTGTGAACGGTGCGGTGCCATCATCGGCACAGAGGAAGAAATAGCCTGCGCAGCACAAAAATCCGGTCTGGAGCCGGATACACTCTGTGAATCGTGCCGCAAAAAAATGCTTGCGGAGACTTTCCGAAAGAGTTTCGGTGAAGTATAATTTATTCATAGCAGTTGCGACACGAAACTCCCACAGCAGGAACACTGCTGCGGGAGTTCGTGTTTTAGGAGGATCCATTATGTTAGAACGATACAGTCGCAACATCCCTGCCATTTCTGAAAAAGAGCAGGACCAGTTAAAAGAAAAGCGCGTTTTTATCGCCGGCTGTGGCGGTCTGGGCGGTAATATCATCGAAAATCTGGTCCGGATGGGTATTGGCCACATTACTGCAATTGACGGCGATGTGTTTGAGGCCTCCAACTTAAACCGTCAGCTGCTTTCTTCTGAAGCAGCGATTGGCTACAGCAAAGCAGAAACCGCAGCCAAACGGGCTGCGGCAGTGAATTCCGATATTGATTTTCGTGTAACGCAGACATTTCTGACGGAAGAAAATGCCGAAGAATTGATCAGCGGACATGATCTTGTCATCGATGCGCTCGATAATGTGCCTGCCAGACTCTGGCTTGAAGACGCCTGCGAAAAACAGAATATCACCATCATCCATGGCGCGATTCTCGGCTGGAATGTCCAGGCTGCTGTTGTTCCGCCCGGTTCACGTCTTTTGCATCAGCTTTATCAGCATGGTGCCAGCAGTCAGAAAACCAGTCTGCCGTTTACACCTGCTTTTTGTGCAGCGATCGAATCCGCCGAAGCGGTCAAATATCTTTGCGGCAGAGAATCTGATCTGTCCGGCAAGCTACTGCTGGCTGATCTGCAAAGTCTTGAATGGGATATCATTTCTCTGGCATAGACTCACTCTGTACGATAAACACACATATATCATCAAAAATGAGCTGTCGTCATCACGACAGCTCATTTCAATGTATTCTGTAATAATCCATATACTGTTTCCACTCGATACTTTCAGACGAATGGAGCATTTCATCAATACTTCCCTTTTCTTTTAATATTCCCTGGTGCAGAAACCATATTTCATCCGAGATCCGTACAGCCTGCTGAAGGCTGTGCGTGATCAACATAATCGTACATTTTCTTTCTTTGCAGTAATCCTTTAGAATCTTCTCTGTACGCAATGACATTTCCACGTCCATGGCGGCAGTTGGCTCATCACAGATCAGCAGATCATAGTCCTTCATCAAAAGCCTTGCCAGAGCCATTCTGGCTGTTTCTCCGCCTGACAAGCGGTTCCCTCTTGTCGAAGCCAAATGTGATAATTGAAAACGATCCAGCAGTTCATTCGCCTTTTTCTCATCACTTACATCCAGCATCAGATTCTTTTTTACTGTGACGCGAAATGCATATGGCTTTTGCGGCAGATAGCCGATTCTGATGTTCGGTGTCAGAATACTGTTTTTACTGATATTCCCATCCGGTTTCAATATGCCTGCCAGCATCCTGGCATAAGTAGATTTCCCGCTTCCGTTCGCACCAATGATGGAATAAATATTTCCTTCTTTCATCTGCATCTTCGGCATTTGCAGTACTTTTCTTCCACGGAAGGTTTTCTCCAATGCACAGACCTGTATCATGGATTCCACCTCCTCTGCGCGATCGAAACTACCAGATTCACGATCAATGCTACGATCAGCAGAATGATCCCTAATGCCACACCAAGGGTAAAATCTCCCCTGTTCGTATACTGCATAATGGCAGTTGTCATGACATTGGTTTTCCATACGATCGCACCGCCAACCATCGCTACCGCTCCAACCTCTGCGATCGCTCTTGAAAATGCCAGCAGATACGTAGCAAGTACATGATATCCGCTCTCATTGATCAGAAGCCTGAGGATCCGTCGATGCGGTAATCCCATTCCGACAGCAGTCTCCCGCACTCCGGATATGATTCCAGTGACATAGGATTCCATCTGCGAAATTACAATTGGTGTGATCAACACGATCTGCGCAAGGATCATGATCCTGATCGTAAACAGCCAGCCTGTAAAACCAAGTGGTCCAACGCCGGAAAACAGCATGTAAAAGATCAGACCACAGACAACCGGCGGCATCCCGGACAAGGTCCGTGCGATTACAACAAGTGCTTTTCTCCCCGGGAAAAAATATGCCCCCAGCAGGATGCCAAGGGGCACACCGATCAACATGGCAATCAGGGAACTGGACAGACTCATCCTGGCTGTCACGCCTAAGATATTTACCAGTTCCCTATCGCCTGAAGCGATCAGCATCAGAGCCTTTAAGATTGCCGTTCTCATGTCAGATTATTCTATCTTTCCGCCGTTGTTCATAAATGTCAAATAGGTTGCTTTATCTGTCAGGATATACGCGCCCTGCTCTTCTGCCATGACAAGACATGCGCCCATTCCTGCATTTGCGGAAATATACCAGTCTGTATAATCAGCAAAAGATTCTGCTTCCTCTGTGATTCCCAGATCTTCCGGCCATAATTTCAGCTCTTTTGTATGCGTACCGGATCCGTCACCTCTTGATACAAACTTCGATTTTGTATCTGCGATCGCCTGGAAAGCAGCCTTTGCATCTGCTGCCTGTGCTACGCCTGCCGGATCCTCAGCCGGTCCGCAGAGAACGAAGTAATTATACATAAAGCTTAAGCGCTCGCTGTCAAATCCATCCAGCACATAAGAAAATCCATCGGCAACAAAGGCTTCCTCTTTATCTTTTGCATGTACCAGGATCAGATCTGCATTGCCATCCTGTGCAGCAGCAATTGCTTTTCCAGTTCCTGCAGACTGAACCTCTACAGAATATCCGTATTCAGATTCAAATACCGGCAGCAGTGCCTGAAGAAGCCCCGAATCATTTACAGAGGTTGTCGTTGACAGGCGGATTGTCTTAGTTTCATCAGTCGCCGGTGTGATCTCACCTTCAAATACCGGTGCGTCTGTTTGTAAGGTAAACAGCGCTGCGCCATATTCCGCTTCTCCATAGGAAGCGATCAGGTCCTTTGCTTCTGCAGACAGCATCCAGTCAATCAGTGCTGTTGCACCTTCTGTATTGATCTCTACTCCGTCTACCGGATTGCCATTTTCATCTGCAAACGGTGCATCCGGATTTACAGCCAACAGAGAATAGGTGTTTTTCATACTGTCATCTTCTTCCTTTAAGATTACAGTATTCACCGTGACTTCTGGCTCTGCTGATACTTCCGGAGCTGCTGCTTCTGTTCCTGCGCTTGCTGCGGGTGCTGCATCATTGCCACCTGCACTTCCACATGCTGCCAGACCGATCATCATTGCGGCTGCCAGCGCGACCGCTGTTACTTTTTTCCATCTCATTTTAATATTCCTCCTTTTCATGAGACTATTTACGACAACAAAAAACGCCCTCTTCCAACCACAATCACATCCTCACATGGATACTGTGAGAATAAAACAGGATTGGAAGCGGGGCGTCCACCGCTTGCCATCGTAATATGCATAAATGTATTATACTGCCTCTTTGTTGCTCAGGCAACAAAATATGTGCTATTAATGCAGCTTTTAATTCCATTTACATCATCCCGTCAGAGAAGTATAATAATGTAGGCAAAACAATCATATAGGAGTCATTATGTTACAAGTAATCACACCGGAAGAAGTTCTAAATCTGATCAAGGAAGAATTCAAGACAATCGAAGGCAGTTCTGAAAATATCTCTATAGAGCAATGTGTCGGCCGCATCCTGGCGGCAGATATCACAGCTTCCGAATACGTGCCGGATTTTGACCGTTCCCTTGTAGACGGCTATGCACTTCGCGCAAAGGATACTTTCGGATGCTCGGATTCCATTCCGGCTGTCTTAAAAATAGACGGGGAAGTCCTCATGGGAAAACCGGCAGACTTTACTGTCTCAGCTGATTCGTGCGGGATCATCCCGACAGGCGGCGCCGTCCCGGAAGGTGCGGACGCCGTTCAGATGCTTGAATATGCAGAAGAATACGGCGACGGTACGGTCGGTATCATGAAGCCGGCAGCCCCCGGTGCGCATATGATCTTTCGCGGAGACGATGTGTTCCCGGGGAAGACCGTGCTTCACAAAGGACGGATCCTGCAGGCAATGGATATTGGCGCGCTTGCCGCTATGGGGATTACAAAAGTCCCGGTTCGTCCGCTTCTTCGAATCGGCATCATTTCCACAGGCGACGAGATCATTCCCTATCAGGAAAAACCGTTGCCGGGACAGATCCGGGATGTAAATACAGCACTGCTGCATTCGGCAGTGTCATCCCCTTGCACATTTGTCAAAGAATACGGCATTGTTCGGGACCGGGAAGAGATTCTTCTTTCTGCCGTTCACAGTGCCATGGCGGAAAATGATCTGATTCTGATCTCAGGCGGCAGCTCGGCAGGCGAAAAAGATGCTACAGCAAAAGTAATCGATACCTTGGGCGAACTTCTGGTCCACGGAATCGCCATGAAACCGGGCAAACCGACCATTATCGGAAAAGCAGATGAAACGGTTTTGTTCGGGCTCCCCGGACATCCGGTCGCAGCTTTTTTCGTCACACAGCTTTTTGTGTTACCGCTGATTGACCGGTTATGCGGGTGCTCATCGCAGTATAAAGCATCCATACCGGCAGAACTGACGGAAAACATCAGCGCAAACGACGGGCGGGCACAATATCTGGCCGTACGGCTTAGCACTGAAGGGCAAAAAATGCTTGTCACGCCGATCCGGACAAAATCCGGTCTGATCAGTTCCCTGGCGGAAGCCGATGGATACATCAGCATCCCGAGAGACTGCGAAGGAATGGCTGCCGGAACTACGGTCAATGTCTTGTTGTTTCGATAATCTTATCCACCTTGAAAGGAGGCCATCATGGCTTTTCAGTATTTAACGAATATCCCGCTGAAAAAGGCACAGGAGGATTATCTTCTGTTCCTGAAAGAACACGGGCTGGAGCCCAAAACTGAATCCATACCTGTTGTTTCCGCGTTAAACCGCATCACCTGTGCACCGGTGTATGCACATATCAGTGCGCCGCATTATCCGGCCAGTGCTATGGATGGCATTGGCGTATGGGCTGCAGATACATATGGCGCAACCGAAACAACACCTGTGATCCTTAATTCGGACCAGTATGTCGTCGTTGATACCGGCGATCCGGTTCCTGACGGATGTGACGCTGTTATCATGGTGGAAGAACTGGTCAATGAAGAGAATAACCGGATCCGGATCCATCAGTCCGCAGCTCCATGGCAGCATATCCGCCAGATTGGAGAGGATATCTGTGCCGGTGAGATGATCCTTCCGGCAAATACTAAGATTTCGCCTGCCGCGATCGGTTCGATGCTTGCAGGCGGTGTGATGGAAGTTTCTGTACATTGCAGACCTGTTGTCGGGATCATACCGACCGGCGATGAAATCATTGATCCGATCGCAGACCCGAAACCGGGCGACATCCTGGAGTTTAACTCCCCCGTCTTTTCCGCAATGCTGACTGACTGGGGCGCGTTTCCCGTCCGCTATCCGATCGTCCCTGATAAGCGTGATGAAATCCTTGACACATTAAAAAAAGCAGTCTCCGAATGTGACTGCGTTCTCTTAAATGCCGGTTCTTCCGCGGGCCGTGAGGATTATTCCGTTTCCGTGATCAGGGAACTGGGAGAAGTCCTGTACCACGGCATTGCGATCAAACCCGGCAAACCCGCGATTCTTGGCTGTTGCGAAGGGACCCCTGTCATCGGCGTTCCCGGATACCCCGTTTCCGGTATCATTGTCCTGGAACAGCTGCTGCGTCCGGTCATCGAACATCTCTGCGGACTTTCCCTGGACAATTCACAGGTTGTTCGCGCCACCTTGACGAAACGGATCGTTTCTGGTCTGAAATACCAAGAATTCGTCAGAGTACGCATGGGCTATGTCGGGGACAAACTGATCGCGACACCGCTTCCACGCGGCGCAGGCATTATTTCTTCTTTCATGAAGGCAGACGGTCTCGTCGCAGTTCCTTTGAATTCAGAGGGACTCGATGCCGGAATGAGCGTTCCCGTACACCTGATGCGTCCGTTAAAAGAACTGCGTCATACACTGGTAGCGATCGGCAGCCATGACCCGTTGCTGGACGAACTTGCAAATATGCTTCACCAGGCTGACCCGAACCTGTATATGAGCTCCAATCATGTAGGTTCCATGGGTGGTATCATGGCGATCAAACGAAAAGAAGCACACATTGGAGGATGTCATCTTCTGGATGAATCAGACGGCAGTTATAACTATGTTTTTATCCGCAAGCATTTTCCGCAGGGCGGTGTGCACCTCATTGAATGTGTCGGCAGACAGCAGGGTCTGATGGTTGCCAAAGGAAACCCACTTGGATTTACCGGTTTTTCTGATATCACAAAAGAAGGGGTGCGTTTTGTAAACCGTCAGAAAGGATCCGGCACCCGGATCCTGAATGATTATCTATGTAAACAGAATGGTATTGACCCGGATAGCATTTACGGCTATGAGCGCGAAGAGTTTACACATACATCTGTTGCAATTCAGATTGCTTCCGGTACCGCGGACTGCGGTATGGGCATCTATTCTGCTGCACAGTTATATGATCTTGATTTTATTCCGGTCTGCATCGAGCAATATGATCTGATCATATCAGATGACGCCTGGGAGACGCCTATGGTAAAACAGCTGCTCAAAATCCTGCAATCAGAAAAATTCCGCACACGCGCAGAGGAAATGGGCGGATACACACTGGAGCATCCCGGCAAAGAACGACTGTTTTAAACAAAAAACTGATCTGCCATATCGCTGCAGATCAGTTTTTATTTACCAGCCTTTTCTTGCCGCAATATCCTTCCGGAAAAGCGTTTTAAAGATCCCGCGCACGCAGGGCTGGATAAAGAACATCTGCGTAAATAAGGCAAATGGGAAGTTAAAGCAGACCAGGCGTCCCCAGTTTGCGAGCAGTGTCACAACATGAAATCCATCATAATATGGATAATAGAAAAAGGTTGCCAGCAGACTCATCGCCGGACACATGATGCAGACCGTCGCACTGATGATCGCTGTCTCAAACAAAACCGGCTTCGTATCTCGCGGATCAAACACACGTCTGGCCAGCTGAAACGATGCCGGACTGCCCATTAAGATCTCGAGCGTATACGCAAACGCAAACTCGATCAGGATCACGGCCCAGATTGGCAGATAGTGCGCGAACATATAGACACCGCCCTGTGCATTGATCGCATCCAGCACACGTCCTGTCCCGTTCATTTCCATCAATGTATTTCCATTCACTACGTATAAGCTGTAAAACACAAAACAATGCACCGTGATCACCACTGTGATCAGCGCAAAGATCATTCTCTGATACTGGTTTCTTGGCATTGGTTTCCCCCTTCAAAACAAAACGGATGAAGTTATCGAAAACTTCATCCGTTTTACGGCCTTTCGGCAATTCGGAGCACTCTGTCTGCACTCCGCTTTATTCAATTCATAAATATCTCTGTCTACAGTGCCTCAAACGCAGCCGCGATCAGGTTCGCGCAGGTCTCTTCATCATAGATCCCGCTGTTGATCACGAGGCCATAGCTGTCCAGATCATCTCTGTCGGACTTCGTGATGTAGTAATAATAATCATCACGTGTACGGTCAATTTTCTTGATGTGACGCTTTGCTTCTGTCTCATCCATATCACTGTTTGCTACAACGCGCTCGATACGGCTCTTCATAGAACCGATAATATATACGGAAAGCACTTTGACATCCGCAGCATCTTTGAATACCCAGTTACCGCAACGTCCGATGATGACTGCATCCTCTTCCTGCGCAACCTTTAACATGATCTTTTTCTCAAGATCAAAGACCGTATCCAGCGCAGACATCTGCGGTGCTACGTTTAAATTGCCTTCATCATAGGTACGGTAGAAAGCCAGGTTCGGTTTCTTCTCATCCTGTACCTTTTTAAAGATCTGAGCATGCTTGGATTCGTCCAGATCACCCAGTTCCAGAGCCATTTTCTGAAGCTGCTCATCATAGCAGGCAATGCCAAGCTTATCCGCTACCATTTCACCGATTTGTCCGCCGCCGCTGCCGCTTAAACGATTGATCGTAATGATTTTATGTGCCATTTCATACCCTCCCTCAAAACAGCCTCTGTTACCTCCTGAGGCCTTGTTATTCGGATGAATAATCCGTCTCGTTTATCATATCTCAGAATCGCCTTTGCGTCAATGAATCGATTGTTTGTAAAACATAACTTTCTATGTTATTCTTTCCCCATGAATGCAATCACCGAAAGCAAACCACGAATCAAAATCCTGACCGAATGGCTCCAGATCCTTCTGGGGCTTATTGTGTTTGCTTACGGTGTCCATCTGACGATCTTTGCGAATATCGGCCTTGGTCCGTGGGACTGCCTCGGCATGGGCATTTCCTACCATACTCCACTAAATTTCGGTCTTTCCATGACACTCGTCAGCGTCCTTCTTCTGATCGTGGATCTGCTCCTGAAAGAAAAGATCGGATATGGCACGATCATCGACGCACTCGTGACAGGAAATCTTACACAGCTCTTTAACAGCTTTGATCCGATCCCCTATGCTTCCAATATGGCCATCGGCATTATCATGATGATGATCGGCGTTACCCTGATGGCGATCGGACAATTCATCTATATGCGCAATGCCCATGGCTGCGGTCCGCGGGATTCCTTCCTGACAGGTGTTGGGAAACGTTTAAAAAAGCTTCCGATCGGTCTCGTTCAGGCAATCATTCTGGCTGTAGTTCTGTTCTTTGGATGGATCCTTGGCGGCAAAGTCGGCATCGGAACTCTGATCAATGTCGTCGGCACCGGCGTTATGATGCAGATCGTATTTAAAGCAGTACGTTTCGAACCCCGAAATGTCAAACACCGCAGTGTGATCCCGATCAGCAAAATCCTGTTCACCCGGCATTTTCAGGGAACAGACCGCGGCGCATTCGGATCGGGTGGGATCCATCGGCTTGATCAATATCTGGAAGACCGGTACGCCAACGTGCCTGCAATAAAAAAAGAAATGCGTCTGTCTGTCACAAACGCACCCAATACACTGATCAGTGGTCACGGCATTGAGAAAAACTGTTCCGTCTCCTCTGTGGCCAGAATTGTATTTTACTGGAAAACACAGGGCGTGATCAAAACTGACGATACCCTGCAGCAAGTCTATCAAAAAGCAGAAACCATGGCCCGTTTTTACGGATACAATGCGAAAAAAGGATTGCGCGCCGTAAAGATCGACGACCTTTCAAAGGAACTCCTGCGTGCCTACGGACACCGTTCCGAATGCAAAGGCATTTACGGCTGGGAGTTCAAAAAAGATGTGCAGCCGGAGCTTGACGCCGGACGCCCGGTCATCTTAAGCATCGCCGGAGGATACTATCACAATCATTCCGTCGTTGTGACCGGCTACAAAATTTACGATTACGGAAAACCCGATTCTGACAAAGAGCTGATCCTTCTGAATATCGCGGATGGCTGGCGTGCCCTGCCGCGTTTTATCGACCTGCGCGCTTTTAACAGAGAATTCCCGTTTTTCGGCATTTCCTCTGTGAACACGATCAAAATCTTATAATTTAAAAATGCTTTTCTTGACGAAAGCTTCCCCGTTCTCGACACGCTCGGCAAATGCCTTTACCATCACATCATGCAGCGGTACAGCCAATGTTTCCAGGCCGAGCGTTTCCGGGATCGTTTTTGTGACGAGCATGATCTCATCAAGCATCAGCTTTGCCAACACTTCGTCCTTTACCTTCCCGATTCCAAAGACAAAGCCACGAAACATTTTGCTTTCCATGCAGGACTTCATATAGTCTGCCGTAAACGTCTCCCATGCATCCGCCAGCGACGCATCCGGCGTCCAGGCTGTTTTTGAAGATGCATCCGATGCGGTCACATCCTGCAATCCGAAGACCTCCAGATTCTTCCGGAGTGCCTTTTGACATCTCTTTTTATTAAAGGCATTGATCCCCGCCTTCTCCATCGTAACGATGTCCATCCAGGCACGCATCCAGGTATCAATCCGGTTTCCTTTTTCCATAATAAAACGTTCCTGCATTTTCCTGCTCTCCTGCTATCCTTCTGCAAACAGAGTATATTTCTTCATCATGCCCAGTGTATCACAGAAGTATCTCGAAAAACAGTTCCCATTTGGTCACTACTTATGGTATACTGTGTTCGTGCATTTTCTTTCGCACAATCTTGCATTTTAGAAGGGATGAGTTATGTTAGTTGATATTTTAAACAAGATCGATGGCGTATTGTATTATCCGATCCTGATCCTGGTGCTTGCCATTGCAGGCATCCTGTTCAGCGTGAGGACCAAGTTTATTCAGATCCGATTATTCCCGAATGCGTGGAAGGTTATTATGGAAAAGCCGAGTGAAGACGGCGCGGTTTCTTCCTTCCAGGCATTGATGGTTTCGACCGCTTCCCGTGTCGGTACCGGAAACATCATCGGTGTATCCACAGCGATCTGCCTTGGCGGACCGGGTGCAGTTTTCTGGATGTGGATCCTGGCGATCCTTGGCAGCGCTTCTGCATTTGTTGAGACGACGCTTGCACAGATCTATAAAAAAAGAAACAAAAACGGGGTCGGCTGCTTTGGCGGACCGGAGCATTATCTGCGTGATGTTTTAAAAAGCAAACCGCTCGCAATCGCATTTGTTATTTTCCTGATCCTGACTTATGGATTCGGTTTTAACATGCTTTGCTCCTACAACCTGCAGTCTACATTCTCCGGTTACAGCTTCTACAACCCGAGCACATCACCGGCAATCATCGGTGGTATTCTTGCAGTTATACTTCTGATCTGTATCCTCGGTGGCGGCAAACGAATCGTAAGAACGACAGAAGTTATCGTTCCGATCATGGGCTTTGCATATGTAGCCATCGCTCTGGTCGTTCTGTTTATGAACATCAGCTTCCTGCCGCATGTCATCCAGATGATCTTTACCGATGCATTTGACTTTAAGGCAATCGGAGGCGGTATCGCAGGTTCCTGCCTTGTCTATGGTATCAAGCGAGGCCTGTACTCAAACGAAGCCGGCGTTGGTTCCGCACCGCACGCCGCTGCTGCTGCAGATGTTTCACACCCCTGCAAACAGGGTCTTGTAGCAGTCGTTTCTGTTACCATCGACACGATCTTCCTGTGCACCGCATCCGCGATCATGTGCCTCTGCTCAGGTGTTGCTCCGACAGCAGAGCTCGCCGGCGCACCGTATGTACAGCAATCACTGCAAACCGCGCTAGGGGCATTCGGGCCACTATTTATCACGGTCGCGATGGTGCTATTTGCCTTCACGACCCTGGTCGGAAACCTATACTATGTTGATACCGGCCTGACCTTCTTAAATCACGATAAACTGCCGGGCAAGAAATTCATGGTCATCTTCCGTATCATCTGCGCAGCAGCCGTTTTCATTGGCGCACTTACACCGATGGATGCTGCCTGGGCAATCGCTGATATCACGATGGGCGGCATGGCGATCATCAACATCCCTGCCTGCGTGATCCTGGGCGGTACCGCGATCAAGGCCGCAAAGGATTACGAGCGACAACGAAAGGAAGGCAAAGATCCTGTATTCCTTGCCAAAAATATCGGCCTGAAGACCGACAACCTGGAATACTGGGTATAGGGACTATATCTTTTTGAAAACATAATCTTATATGACACATGCTAAAAGAAAAGCCACAACTGATTGCAGTATATTCATTATTACTTGAATGAGCATTAGTATTTCAACAAGGTTACATGATTTCTGAGGAGGCAAATTTTATTATCCGCTATAAATTTTGGCGAATAGGAGTGGCGTTTTTATAAAAAAACGGCTACGACTATGAGACGTACTCCTCAGAAATCGCAGGAAGCTTGTATGAAATTCTATGCGAATGGTCAGTAAAAATGAATATACTGCAGCAGTGTGGCTATCATTTTAGCAGTGTCAAAAAGATATAGTTTATTCCAGCATCGCGATCGCACCGCTTGTACCGATCCTGCTGCAACCGGCTGCGATATACGCTTCCATCTCTTCCTTTGTCCGGATTCCGCCGGATGCTTTGATCCTGACATCTTTTCCGATGTGCTCCCGCATCAGGTTGACATCTGCAAGCGTCGCGCCACCTGTGCCGAATCCCGTCGAGGTTTTGATGAAGTCGGCGCCGGCTTCCGTCACGGCTTCGCACATGCGGATCTTTTCTTCTTCTGTCAGATAACAGGTCTCGATGATCACCTTTAAGATATGGCCTTCTGCCACATTCCGCAGTGCGCGGATCTCATCTGTACATGCGTCAAATTCGCCGTTTTTGACCATACCGATATTGATGACCATATCGATCTCGTTTGCCCCGTCTGCGAGCGCCTGCTTCGCTTCCGCAACCTTCGCCTCCGTACTGCAGTTGCCCAGCGGAAAGCCGATCACGGTACAAAGGTTCAAATCCGGGAACCGTTCATGCGCCTTTTTGATATAGCCACTCGGAATGCAGACCGATGCCATCTGATACTGAAGTGCTTCTTTGCACAGCTTCTCGATCTCTTCCCATGTTGTAAATGCTTTTAATGCCGTATGGTCCACATAGGAAAACAGTTCCTGATTCGTCATTTTTTCTTCTCCTTTTTCTTCGTACGTTTCTTTCTCACACTATAACCAAAGCTTCCGTCCCGTTTCCCCAGTTCAAAATATTCTCCGTGGGAATACGCTACGGTACCTGTCTTGTTCAAATGGAACTTCCCTTTTTCATCCATATACTGATCGTCAATCGATACCGCAAGCACCTTTGCCAGGAACATATCATGTGACCCGAGCGGGATACACTTCTCTACTCTGCATTCGATCGCCACAGGACTCTCAGCGATCGCCGGCACGGATACTTCCTTTGACGGGATCGGGGTCAGCTTACAGGCTTCAAATTTATCAATGTCTCTTCCCGACTTCACGCCGCAATAATCTGCCGCACGTACCAGATCATCTGTCGTCAGATTGATGACGAACTCGCCCGTCTCTTTCAGGATATCATAGGAATAACGGGAAGGTCTTACTGAAATGTAGACCATTGCCGGATCGGTACACACGGTCCCCGTCCATGCAATCGTTATGATATTCGGTTTTTCTCCCGGCCGCTGCACCGTTACCATCGCACATGGCAGAGGATAAAGCATATTCCCCGGCTTCCAGAATTGTCTTCCCATACCTGCTCCTTACATCAATCAATCATTGACAATGAAATCTTTTTCTTCTCGTGATCTACAGACAGGATCTTGACTTTGACCGTATCTCCGATCGACACCACATCCATCGGGTGGTTGATGTACTTTTTACTCATCTTTGAAATGTGCACCAGGCCATCCTGCTTCACGCCGATATCCACGAACGCGCCAAAGTCGACGACGTTCCGCACGGTTCCGGAAAGCTCCATGCCTTCTTTCAGATCCTCAAAACTGGTTACGTCACTGCGGAAGATAACCGGCGGCGCATCTTCTCTTGGATCTCTGCCCGGTTTTTTTAATTCTTCCAGAATATCCTGAAGCGTCGGTTCCCCGACCCCCAGATCCTTAGCCATCTTTGCGATGCTTTCGGAAAGCTTTCCACCAGGATAGGCACTTTTTACTTTCTGCTCCACATCAGGCACACCGCCTGCCGTGATCTGTGTGTTTTCAATCCCTGTCTTTTCCATGATGGTGCGCGTGATCTCATAAGACTCCGGATGGACACCCGTTGCATCCAGTACTTCCTTCCCGTCTGAGATCCTAAGGAAACCTGCGCACTGCTCATATGCTTTCGGTCCCAGCCGCGGAACCTTTAACAGTTCTCTCCGGCTTACGAATCTGCCCTTTTCCTCTCGATATGCAACAATATTGTTTGCGATCGGTCCGGTGATGCCTGCCACATAGGAAAGCAATGACGGAGATGCTGTATTCAGATCTACGCCGACACGGTTTACGCAGGCCTCTACCACACCTGCCAGGCCCTGCTCAAGCTCCTTCTGGTTGATGTCGTGCTGGTACTGTCCGACACCGATATGCTTCGGATCGATCTTAACAAGCTCTGCCAAAGGATCCTGCAGCCGTCTGCCGAGAGACATCGCCCCTCTGGTCGTCACATCCAGATCCGGGTATTCCTTAGCTGCCAGTTCTGAGGCGGAATACACAGAAGCTCCTGCTTCATTCACGATCGTATACTGGACCGGCAGATGATTCTTTTTCAGAAAATCAGCTACCACTTCTTCCGTCTCTCTGGATCCTGTCCCGTTTCCGATCACGATCACATCGCATCCATGTTTATCGATCAGCTTTTGTAATGTTTTCTCCGTTCCTGCAATATCTTTTTTCGGCGGTGTCGGATAGATCGTGGTATAGCTTAACAGCTTTCCCGTCTCATCCAGAACAGCCACCTTGCAGCCCGTACGATATCCCGGATCGATGCTGATGACCTTCACACCCTTTACCGGCGGAACCATCAAAAGGCTTTCGGTATTTTTCATGAAAACTTTTACAGCATCTGCCTCTGCCCGCTCAGTCAGGAGATTGCGCATCTCGCGCTCGATCGACGGTGCAATCAGACGCTTATAGGAATCCGCCACGGTTTCCTCAAGAAGTCCTTTGAAAATGCTGTCTTCTTTCCGAAGAACTCTCCGGCCGATCATGCCAAGCAAAGCTTCCGTATCCGGTACGACCCTGACCTTCAGCTTCTTTTCCTTTTCCCCGCGGTTGATCGCAAGTACACGGTGATTCGGGATTTTGGAAAGTGTCTCGCTCCGTCCGTAATACATGTCATAAACCGTCTTTTCATCAGGGTCTGCTGCCTCTGTCTCAATCTGACTGCTTTTATAGGTCTTTTCCCGCAGCCTTCCGATCAGATCTGCATCTTCTGCAATGCTTTCCGCAATGATATCACAGGCTCCCTGAAGCGCTGCTTCTGCAGTCGGGACTTCTTTTTCCGGATCGATATAGGGCGCAGCCACATCTTTTGGATCACCGGTTGTCTCCCGCTGCAGCCAGATCAGATTTGCCAGCGGCTCAAGGCCCTGCTCCTTTGCCTTAGACGCGCGCGTTGCACGCTTTTTCTTAAACGGCTTATAGAGGTCCTCCACCCGCTGGAGCACCTCTGCTTTTTCAATTTCATTTTTCAGTTCATCGGTCAGCTTCCCCTGCTCTTCGATCAGGCGGAGCACCTCTTCTTTTCGCTCTTCCAGACCGCGCAGGTACGCCAGTCTCGTCTCCAATCCACGCAATGCCGTATCGTCCATGGATCCGTGCATTTCTTTTCGGTACCGCGCAATAAAAGGAATCGTGTTTCCTTCATCCAGAAGCTTTACTACGTTTTCAATATGTTCTCGTTTTCTGCCAAGCTCTTTTGTCAGAATGCCGGTAATATCTCTCATACTTCCTCCTTTGATCAGGAGAATCTCGTGTCGTCATTCTCCCCTGACGACATAGTATATCATATTCTTCCGGCTTCCAAAACGATTTCCGTATGTCTTTTTCGGATCTTTATCAACGGCAGACACTTTTTTGTCACTACTTGTATTCCAATTCCTCCGTGCTATAATAGCCATGGTTTTAAAAATAAAACTGCTCCTTTTATCATTTATGGGAACAGCGATTTGGTTTTTTAGGAGGTAACAAGATATGAATACATTTTCTATTTGCGATTGCAACAAACCGATGCAGTTTTTCACTAATTGTACAGGATGCATCTTAAAACCGATGAAGATGGATCAGGTTACGATCATCACTGCTACCGGTGATCAGATTCCGGTTGGTATCCAGCTGCCGCATGACCTTTCCGTTCGTCTGTATGAGAAGATCGTTGAGGCATCCCAGAAGGGTGGCACGATCACAATCCCGGATTTCTACGAGATGAACGACGACGAGATCCTGGTTGCAATTGATTCACTTGAAATTAAATAATCATTCAAACGCAAAAGACCTGCAAGCGACAAACTTGCAGGTCTTATTTTTATATATTGAGCTTTCCTAAATATTCTTCATCGTCCATCGCGGCACTTTTTACCGCGTCCACGATTGCCTCTGCCAGCACGTCTGCAGCAAATGTCCCGACCATTGTCAGGTCTGCTTCCACGCCCTGGCCAAGTGAGACCGCATACACCGTATCGCCGTCTGCCGGCGTGTTCACTGGTGCGATGCAACGCGGGAGTGCAATCCCGGCCATCTTCGCCAGACGGGTGCAGTCTGCTTTTGAAAACGCTGCGTTTGTCAGGATGATGCCAATCGTCGTATTTCCATGTTCGGAAACGACGAATGCTTCTTCCTCCTGCGCCTGTTCGCTCTGCTTCTCTCCCTTCTGCAGATAGACACGCTTCATTTCTTCGACCATGTCGATGTATTCTGTACGATCCTCATTGGTCAGGCCCGCGATCAATTCTCCGGTCTTCGGATCCTGGACTCCGCCAAAAGCATTGACCACAACGATCGCACCAATCTGCAGATCACCAAACTGATACGCTGCATATCCGATGCCTGATTTTGCGCCGCGTCTGGCACCATACAGTTTTCCCACAGTTGCTCCCATGCCGGCACCAATGTTTCCGGAAACCGGATGGTTTTGTTCTGCATCCAGGCACGCCTGATATCCCATCTCCACATCCGGTCTGATCCCGTCTTCGCCGATTCCCAGATCAAAAATACTCGACTGGCAAACCAAAGGAATCGTATATTTCACCAGATGATAGCCTGTTTCTTTTTCTTCCAGATAACGCATCACTCCGCCGGCCGCATCCAGTCCATAGGCCGAGCCGCCGGAAAGCACGATTGCGTGAATCGGATGATCTGCCGTCGTCGGGAACAAAAGAGAAGGCTCTCTTGCTGCCGGTCCGCTACCGCTGATGTCGATCCCCGCAGAATTTTCTGCATCCAGCAGAACAACGGTCACACCTGTCATCCCTTCGACACTCTGCGCATTTCCGATGCGAAATCCTTCCATCTGTGTGATATCAATCTTTTTGCCCGCCATGAACATACCTCCTGTTACCCGTTCACCGGAATCCCGTTGACAAGCACTTCACCCTGCAGTGGAATTACCAGGCATTCATATCCATCGATGTTTTTTCTGTAAACGCCGCTTTCCGCTTTTGCCTTGATCGTTGTATCTCCGGTCTGTACGGTCAGCGTTTTTTCTGTTACAAGCGCTGTTTTGATCTCACCGTCATCATGCATTTCTTTGAGCTTCTGCTCCATCACTTCCGCGTCCTCTTTTGCGGCACCGGATGCAATGGCAAACTCCTTCATATCGAGCGGTGTCAGGATCTCTTCTTCTGTCTCCTCAAAGCACTCCTGCATTCCTGTGAGCACCTCGAGCGTACAGGAATCACCAAGAGATTCTGACAGCACCTCTGTATAGATTTCTTTTTGTTCAGAAGCGGTATTGACCTTTTCCTCTACCCCGAACAGCGCCTCCACCAGCTCCTGCGAAATAAACTTGCTCGCATAATACAGAACCGCATCGTGATCTTCATACCGCTCGTTAAATGCCGGATACAAAAAGCTTTCCGCCGGCGGTTTGATCATCCAGCTTCGTTTCGCCGGCTGTACACCATCCGCCTCACAGCAAAGCCCGGCATCACTTAAAACGACCGGACAGATACTGACTGTCATGTAACGGAAGATATCCTCTGACTCATCCTGTTTTTTTCCGTCTTTTCCGATGGCAGGCACATCATAAATGCCGTACGAGATCAGGATCAGATAATTGCCTGAAGGCGTGTAGGAATCGATGATCTCCTGATATAAGGCATCCAGCTTTTCTTCCTCTTTACATTCCGAATACCAGGCTGCATACAGTGCATCCGAACATTTCGTGATCCGGATATCCGTCACTTT
>JAZQEX010000016.1:0-16495 GCA_045539215.1 Eubacterium sp.
TGGATTACGGTTTGTATTGGCATTTATCATAATTTGCTTGTAATCCTTCTTACATATTACGATCTATATGGCGGATGTTTTATTTCAGCTCGTAAATAACCCCAAAATTGCATGCCCTCCCCAAAAACAGCAGTGAACCGAATATAAATCCTCTCATTGACGAGCCCATGATGCGCGTATATACTATATATTGTTCACTTTCTTGAACTAATTAGTTAACAACGAGCTTATGTTTGCCTGATATGAATCAATATTAGATATTCATAAGTCCCGGCAATACACAAAGGACCTACCAGACATGAAAAAAGAAATCAAACCCTACTATCACAAAGTGCAATACTACGAGACAGATGGCATGCGCATCGTCCATCACTCCAACTACATCCGCTGGATGGAGGAGGCCCGCACGGACTACCTGGTGCAGGCAGGCTTCCCATATGATGTGCTCGAGGACCGAGGCATCCTCTTCCCAGTCTTATCTGTTTCGTGTGATTATAAAACCGCTGTACCGTTTGGCGGAACGGTGAAGATTCAGATGCAGCTTGACTGGTTCGATGGCCTGCGTTACGGCGTTTCCTACAAAATGACCAATGCAGACGACGAGAGCATCGTTCATCTGACCGGAAGCACGACACACTGCTTCTTAAATACAGACCTGCGTCCGATGCGCATCAAAAAAGAAGCGCCTGATGTCTACCAGGCATTCAAGGAATATGCCATCGAGCTGCGTGGCATGGCTGCTAAATAGCGACATACACAGTCTGCGTGGCATGGCTGCCAAATAAACCAATTCCAATAATAAAAGGATGGATTTCAATCAGGATCCATCCTTTTTCTATGTCCTATGCAGCCAACTGCAGACTCTCTTTATTTTTTACCCTTCACAAGCATATATCCGTTTTCCTTCACATGGGTTTCCACATCTGAAAAACCTGCCTGCTCCAAAAGTTCTTTGAGTTCCGCAGGCCGATATACCGTGATCTCAAAATTAACCTTATCCCAGTCCATGCGCTCCGGTCCGTCCACCTCGCAAAGGATCGCAAAGGTTCCGCCCGGCTTAAGCACACGATGAATCTGACGCATTCCAGCCGCCAGATCCGGCCAGAAGTAAACCGTCTCTACCGCTGTCACCAGCTCAAATTTCTCATTTTCATACGGCAAAGCCCCGACATCACCTTCTTCGATAAATGCATGAAAATGCAGATCAGGTGCGTTATACGCACTGGCCTCTGCCACGCAATCAGCGGAGTAGTCAATCCCGTATACCATACTGTCCTTTGACAAACGCAGCATCTCATAGATCGCCGCGCCGCCTCCGCAGCCAACATCCAGAATATGCATTGCCGGCGGCCAGTCCAACAGCGAAAATGCCCAGTCTCTCAATGGCTTATGGGAATCATTCATCCGCTGTACCATGGCACGTCCGCCTTCTCCGACCGGTTTCCCCGGGTTTGCTACTTTCCAGTCATCCATATTATGTCTCTCCTTTTGTCAAAATTCTACATACCCTTAATTACATCCGTCATTTTTAATGTCCGAAAAATGACGTCTGCATCAGATACACTTCTTCCCGCAGCTTTCTGGCCTCATTCTCCGTCAGGCTGCCGTCATAGCGCAGCTTTCGAATCTGGTCAAGCTCCATTCCTAATACGTTTGCATCTACTTCGTCTGCATATAACTGCGCCTTTTTAAACTGCTCGCCGGTCACATTACGCAAGCCTTCCGGCAAGGGTGCATCAGGATCTCCGGTCAGACGCATCGAGCCGCCGTCCTCATCCCGGTGAATAAAGCCGTAAAGCTCCCGCTCCTTTTCCTCAGCATCCGCTGAGTACTCCTGACCGTAATGGATCCGTCCCCACAGGGATTGCAGGGATGCATCATGCTCCTCTAATAAAATCTCTGCCACATGCGCACGCTCCGGTTCCGTTTCTTTTATCTCATTCAGATAATCGATCGCCGCGTGCTCCAATTCGATTGCAAACAGGCAGGTATCATAATAGATTCGCGCCACCTGTTCATCATTATAATCCCGTTTTTTCAACCGTGCAAACTTCAAAAAGATGCGGCCTTTTCTTGTCTCAAACTTTGCACCGGTGTTTTCCATACCGCCAAAATAGCCCAGTGACGCACGGATTTCCGGAAGCAGTGCATAAAACGGTGCCCGGTCCGCGATCGGAATATCATAGACCTGCGACTGAATCTCATCCGCTCTGGCCTGCTGCACCTTCGTAATCTCCTGTGCCATCTCCTCTACCTGATCGCCGCAGGCTTCCATCGACAGACGTTCCCGCATCAGCCGCCTTCTGTAGCGCATCAGGGCAAGCCTTGTTGCCGGTGCATAATCCGACTCTGCATACGCATCCAGCATTTCCCGCAGTTCTTTGATCACACCCTCGAGCACGCGGATCCGCGCCATCTTCAGTTTTCTTTCTTTGCTTTCATCCACTGTCTTCGGCGAAAGAACCGGCAGTAAAATGTCTGCAACGAGAAGCGTCAGCAAAATCACACCCGATGTCAGGAAAATGATCAGATCTCTCTGCGGAAAACGACTGCCGTCTGCCATGGTCAAAGGAATCGTCATAATGATCGAAAGCGTCACTGCGCCCTTCGGACCGGCGACCGTTGTAACCAGAGCTTCCTTGATCGTCCGCGCGGGTGCTTTTACACCTCGTTTACCTGTTTCAGGATCCTTGTATCGCAAGCCGCCCACGATCAGCCAGATCCATCGTACAATGATAATTAACGCCGTCACCGCAAACATTGCGGCAAACACGATCGGAATGCGGGTCCCGCCCATCGTCTCCGGATGCAGTACCTTCGGCAGCTGCATTCCCAGCATGACAAAGATCACACCATTGATCAGAAAAACGATGACTTCCCAAAAGCTGTTTGAGACCATCTCCCGCTGTGCCGTCTCAGCCGGTACGATGTTTCCGTGATGCTCCTGCATCAAAAGCCCTGCTGCTACGACTGCCAGGATGCCGCTGACATGCAGCTCCTCCGCAACGAGGAACAGTAAAAACGGAGACAGCACCTCGTAGATCACATGCATCGTCGTATTCACATAACCGCGCTGGCGCAAAAAGGCCATCCCGCGCTTTAAAACAAATCCAAGCACCAGTCCGACTGCGATTCCGCCAAAAAACAGGATCGCAAACGATCCGACTGCTTCCTTAAGAGAAAAAGCCCCTGTCACTGCTGCCGCGATCGCAAACTCAAACGAAACCACACCGGATGCATCATTGATCAGCGCTTCTCCGGAAAGCAGTGTTGACTGCCGCTTGTTTAAGCTGATCGTCGACCCCAGCGCCGATACGGCCGCTGCATCGGTCGGGCCAAGTGCCGCGGTGCAGGCAAATGCTGCTGCCAGCGGAATCGACGGAATGATCCAGTGCAACGCAAAACCTGCGATCAGCACACTCGCGATTACCAACGCGATCGCCATTGACAATACCGATGTCTTGTTTTTCCAGAGCTGGATCCTGTCAGACTCTTTCGCCTCCCGAAACAGAAGCGGTGCGATAAAAAGCATCATAAACACTTCTGAATCCAAATGGACACTTGCCAGATGCGGCATGAACAGCGCCACAACAAAGCCCACTGCGATTTGAATCAGCGGCAATGAGACACGTGAGATCATCTGGTCAAGTGCAGACGATGCCACGACACATATTAAAAGAAGCAGGATCAATTCAAGAACTTCCATTCAGCCAATCATCCCCAATCATTTTTCTGTCATCCGTCGTCCCTGTCAGTCTTACGCCGAATAAGTCAGTCCTCCGGCGACCAGGACTCCTGTACCTCCGCAATCTTAATCTCGCCATCCGTTAACGCAGCCACCTGATACTCATCTTCATATACGATTTCTCCCGGGAAATTCGTAAATACCAGATAATACGGCTGGTTATAGCGCTCCAGAAGCCAGAGGGCAGGCCGGATCATCTTCATCATTTCCTCCGCCTTTTCCACCTTAAACCAGCAGATCACAGGCTCCTGCCGTTTACACTGCGGTGGCCAGGGAAGATGCTCCGTAAACCAGTCGTCGATCTCCTTATACAGGTCCGCATCCTCAGTTTCCATCACTTCATCCTGAATCATCTGCCAGCACATGCTGAACACGCCCTTTGCATGCATCGTATTGCGTGCCAGCTCTTTTCCCTGGATCCTGACATATTTATAATAACTGAGATTCATAGTACTCTCTCCAATCCCGAATGAAACACATGTCAATTTAACATTATTTATTAAGGCTGTCTTCGTCCAACAAAAAATCATAAATACTCATAATGGTGATTCCTTGTTCATTTCTCCATAATGGCATACCGGATTCTACTACTATGATCTTTTTAAACGAGTCTGGGACATTGATCAATGAAGCCTGTTCCTGCTCCATTTTCTCTTTGTCAGGTATGGCATAAGCTGACTGAACATAATACCTTTGGCTTCCCAGATTCGCAACAAAATCAATCTCCAATTGTTTACGTACTTTCTTCCCATTATCAGTCGTGTTGATTTCCACAACTCCAACGTCCACTGAAAACCCCCTGTATACTAATTCGTTATATATAACATTTTCCATAAGGTGGGTCTTTTCAAATTGGCGAAATCCCAGCAATGCATTTCTAAGTCCCAGATCAGTATAGTAATACTTAGATGGCGTACTGATATATTTTCTCCCTTTCACATTATACCGCTCGGCCTTCTGGATAAGATGTGCATCCTGCAGATAGCCTATATAATCTTTGATCGTTGGCGCGGATATTCCTTTCATCCCGGCACTTTTGAATGTATCTGCAATTTTCTGCGGATTTGTCAATGAACTTACAGCGGAGGCGAGCACCTTCTGCAGATCTTCCATCCCTGAGCTGTTTGATATACCATACCGCTCACTGATGTCTTTTAAGTATATTTCTTTGTGAAGTTCAGTAAGATATTTTACTTTTTCTTCCATCGGCAAGCTTACCACATAGGGCATGCCGCCATACATGAGATAGTCATTCCAGGCATCTTCTTTCTTCCCACCATGTACAGGATAGAACTCTGAAAAGGCTAGCGGTGCAATATGAATTCTATCTCCCCGCCCTCTAAACTCTGTCATAACATCTGTTGACAACAGTTTGGAATTACTTCCTGTCACATAGACATCGACATTCTTCCTGCGAAGCAAACCGTTAAGAACACCATACAATCTCACATATGTGTCTTTGTTTTTTAGTTCATCCTGAGTGATCGCAAACTGGATCTCATCCAGCAGAACATAATAGTGCTTTCTTCTGTCTTTTGTATGATCAGAAATGTACTTTGATAATGCATGTGGATCAAGCAAATCCTCATTTTCTAAATCATCAAGAGCGATCTTGATGATGCATTCTTCAGAAATCCCTTGATCCAAAAGATAGTTGTAAAAAAGATCGAACAGCAAAAATGATTTGCCGCAGCGTCTGATACCTGTAATGACTTTGATCATGCCATTATCCATTTTGGATATCAACTTATTCAAGTATACCGGTCTGTCTATTGTAATCATTTTGCTCTCCTGTATTTTAGATTTTTGCGTCTATCTGTACAAATCTAAAATATCATCATTTGAAATGGGATGTCAAATGCTTTTTAGATTTTTGCGGTATTCCGCACTTTTCCAAAACGCAAAGAGCACCCCACTTTAAATTGGTTACGGGGTGCTTTGCTCTTACTTCTTTTTCAAACAGGCCACAGTCTCTACATTCGCCGTTCCCGGGAACATATCAACGCAGCAAAGGCGCTTTACCTGATACCCGCCTGCCTGCAGCGCCACAAGATCTCTCGCCAGGCTGGTCGGCTTGCAGGAAATATATAAAATCGAATCCACGCCGTAGGAAATAATGTGATTTAACGCCTTCGGATGCACGCCGTCACGCGGTGGATCTAAAACGATCAGATCCGGCTTCTCCGTGATCTCATCCAATACCTTTAACACGTCTCCTGCCAGGAACTCGCAGTTTGACAATCCGTTCTTTTTTGCATTGATCCTGGCTGCCTCAACGGCTTCTTCTATGATCTCGACACCGATTACCTTTTTCGCGGCCGGTGCCAGAAGCTGTGCGATCGTTCCGGTTCCGCTATAGAGGTCATAAACGACTTTTTCGGAGCCATCCAGCGCTTTGCCGATATACTCTCTTGCCGTCTCATAAAGAACTTCCGCACCTAATGAATTGGTCTGGAAAAACGAAAACGGTGTGATGGTAAAGGACAGCCCAAGACAGGTCTCCTCAAACGAATCCTTGCCATATAGAATCTCTGTCCCCTCATCCTTTACGACATCGGCCACGGTATCGTTTGTCGTATGAAGAATGCCGGTAATCTGACCCTCCAGAGGAAGTGATGTCATAGTCTCGCACCATTTTGAGATCAGCTTCTGTTCATAAGAACTGCAATCCGCCTCTGTCCGATCTGCTCCTGCATGATCCAAAAGCCCCTGCGCTCCTGTTGTCACAAGGTCGATCAGGATTTCTCCTGTATAGGCGGCTTTTCTGACCAGAAGATGTCTGAGATATCCGTCATGCCGCATCCGGTGAAAATGCGGTATGCCTCGTTTCGCAAAAAAGTCTCTCGTCGCTTCGAGGATCTTTCCAAAATCCGCATCCGCGATCCGGCATCCGGTCACGGGAACGATATCATAAAACGCGCCTCGCTTATGCATTCCCAAAGACAATGGTCCGTCCTTGTACTCATCGCCAAAGGTATACTCCATCTTATTACGATACCCAAACTGGCGCGGACTTTTTTTGATCTCTTCAAACAATGTATCTGCCTCTGGCAATACAGGGCACAGCAGGGACAGCACCTGTTTTTTCTTTAACTCCAGCTGCTTTTCATATGGCAGACTCTGGTAGATACAGCCGCCGCAGATCCCCGCATGTGCACACGCAGATGCAGGCAGTTCCTCCGGCCCCGGCTTTACCACAGACAGCAACGTCCCCTCATATTTTCCATGTTTACGTTTGGTCAGGCGAAAGGAAACCGTCTGGTCCGGCAGTGCATTTTTTACCATCACCAGATCTTCCTCGCCCTCTACATACACATGGCCTTTGTTCGGAAAAGTGATCGATTTTACTTTTCCTTCGTAAATCTCACCTTTTTTCACAGATTTCCCTTTTCATATACACAAAAGGACTGCCACATATTCATTCATATGAGCAGTCCCCTTTTTACATGTTCAAGATTAGAAAGACATTCGCTTATGCTTCATCGTCTTCAAAAACCGGCTCTTTGATCTCAGCTACATCATCATCAAAGAAGTCCTCGTCAAAATCATCATCGAAATCATCAAAATCATCCAGATAATCCGGTCTAAAGTAGCGGTATACGCAATACGCCACTACTGCTGCGATCGCAACCAGTCCGACGATGATCAGAAATGTCTTGAGTCTGTCATCTTCTTCTTCTCTCTTGATCAGCTTTGCCAGTCTTGATAATGCTGCCATATCTTCTACACTTTTCATAATACCCGCTCCTTTTAAACATTTTAATGAACGCTCTTTTTATAAGTAACCTTCATGTAACCGAGTTTATCATATCCTGCTCATTTTTGCAAACTGTGCGAACATCTTTTTTGTGCCAAAATCATCAAAATCAACCGTTACTTCATAGTCCCGGCCGCCGCGTACCATCGAGGTTACCGTACCTTCTCCAAACTTCGGATGACGCACACGGTCTCCCTCGTTATAATCCGGTTTTCCGGCCGCTACAGCTGTCCCGAAATTCTTTGCTTTCGGCGCGTTTGACGGTGAACTTCCGGTCTTTGCTTTTGCCACACCATAAGAGTCTTCGCTCCGGAAGCTTTTTCTTGCCTGTGCAAAACCACGGTTGGCCTGCTGATAAAGCGGCAGCGCATCTTCCTGGCGTCCGTTTCCTGTCAGCAATTTTTTAGGGATCTCCGCAAGGAAACGAGAAACTTTATTATACTGCATCTCTCCCCGCGTCATTCTGGTCTTCGCACAGGTCAGCGTCAGGCGCTTTTTCGCTCTTGTAATCCCGACATAAGCCAGTCTGCGCTCTTCTTCCATCTCAGACTCATCATCTGCCGTGATCGTCATATAGCTCGGGAACAGGCCATCCTCCATACCGGAAATATAGACATTGGCAAACTCCAGACCCTTTGCACTGTGCAGCGTCATCAGGGCCACATAATCCTGACCTTCTTCGAGATTGTCGATATCTGCAACCAAAGATACCTCATCTAAAAACTCTGTCAGAGTCGGATTCTCGGCTGAATCCTCGTAATCCGCGATCTTGTTTAAAAGCTCTTCGATGTTCTCGATCCGCGCATCTGCCTCTTCATCATGCTCTGCACGAAGATCATCGATGTATCCGGTCGCATCCAGCAGATATTTGGTCATCGCTTCAATGCCGCCCTCTGCAAGCTGCGTCCTGCACACCAGAATAAAGTTCGCGAAATCTCTGATCTTTTCTGCAGCCTTTTTGATCGTCGGGATCAGCTCGATCTGTCGGCAAGCATCAAAAAACGGCATATTCTGCTCGTCTGCAAACTCCTGGATCCGTCCGATTGTTGTCGCGCCGATTCCACGTTTTGGTACATTGATGATTCGGCGGACCGCCAGATCATCCTGTCCGTTTTCAATCGTCTTTAAATAAGCC
Source organism: Eubacterium sp. (assembly GCA_045539215.1). GTDB lineage: Bacteria > Bacillota > Clostridia > Lachnospirales > Lachnospiraceae > SY8519. Next base: position 8,638 of record JAZQEX010000016.1, read on the forward strand.
AGAACATCCTTGATCTCTTTTCTGGAATAGAAATTGATTCCGCCAATGATCTTATACGGGATATTGGCAGATACCAGCTTTTCTTCCAACAGACGGGACTGCGCATTCGTTCTGTAGAGGATCGCGCAATCTCCGAAGGTAAACTCATTTCTTCGCACAAGCGATGAGATCTCATATGCGATGTGCTCCGCTTCTTCATATGCCGTATCAAACTGATAAAATCCGATCTTATCGCCACTGTCCTGATCCGTCCAGAGCCGTTTTTCCTTCCGCCCCATATTGTGCGAGATCACGGCATTTGCCGCATCCAGAATATTCTGTGTGGAACGATAGTTCTGCTCAAGCTTGATCACTTTCGCATTCGGATAATGCTTTTCAAAATTCAGGATATTTTTGATATTTGCACCACGGAACTTATAAATTGACTGGTCATCGTCACCAACCACGCAGAGATTCTTATATTTTCCCGCAAGGAGACGCACCAGTTCAAACTGTGCCGTATTGGTATCCTGATACTCATCGACGGAAATGTAGCGGAATCTGTCCTGATAATAGTCCCTGACCTCTTTGTCCTGCTTCAAAAGCTTCACACACAGATAGATCAGATCGTCAAAATCAAGCGCATTGCTCTTTTGCAGTGTTTTCTGATACTCTGCATAGATGTCTGCCTGCATTTTCCGGATAAAATCATCCCCTGCCTGTTCCCTGAAGGCTTCCGGTGAGATCAGTTCATCCTTTGCCGAAGAGATCGCATTCAAAAAGAAGCGCTCCTTATACATCTTGGTATCGATCTTACGTCGCTTGATGATCTCCTTCATCACGTTTTTCTGATCATCCGCATCATAGATGGAAAAGTTCACATCATATCCGATCCGGTCGATAAAACGTCTTAAGATCCGGACACAGGTCGAATGGAAGGTCGCAACCCAGATGCTCTCGGAACCGAATCCGACCAGCTCGTCGATTCGCTCGCGCATCTCATCCGCTGCTTTATTCGTAAATGTGATCGCAAGGATATTCCATGGCGACACATTGCATTCGCTGATCAGTCTCGCGATCCGGTTTGTCAGAACGCGGGTCTTACCGGAGCCTGCTCCGGCCAAAATTAAAAGCGGCCCATCGACATGGAGAACCGCCTCTTGCTGCTCCTTGTTGAGTTGCATTCATTTCTCCTTTTGCACTAAAAAAGGACTACCCTAGGGTAGTCCCCATGGTACAGATTCTTTCTTACTATTCCTTCATCATACGCTCAAATATCATATCGTATCCGTCTTTTCCGTAATTCAAAGAACGGTTAACACGACTGATCGTAGCTGTAGATGCACCGGTCTTTTCCGCAATATCAAGATAGGTCTTTTTCTCCCGCAGCATATAAGCCACCTCAAAACGCTGTGACAGGGATAAAAGCTCGTTTACCGTGCATACATCTTCAAAAAAAGTATAACATTCCTCTTTATCTTTCAACAGCAGAATCGCTTCAAAAAGATGGTCTACTGCTTCTGTTCGAATTGTTTTACTCATCTCGCACCTCCTGCCGCTCATTTTAACATTTTAACGTTGTAAAGTAAAGAGTTAATTCACCTATTTATTTAATACATATATTAATCCTGCCGGATCCACCGTTAACGGAACAATGGATTGTAATTAATATATGAAAAATACAGATCCAGATCCGTATTGACGATCAGGCGCTCCGGAAAATCCACTTCTTTGAGCAGCTTCCAGGCTTCTGAATGCTCCCCGACTTCCAGATCCATATGCGCATCAGAACCGATGATGACCGGCTCGTCATACTGCCTGCAGTATTCCAACATCTTCAGATAGTTTTCTCTTGCTCCCTGACGGTAATTGCGCTCAAGGAAAGACGTATTGTTCACCTCCAGCAATACGTGGTATGCCTTCGCCGCACGGACCAGTTCATCATAATGCACGGGATATCTGCCGTCATCAGGATGTCCGATGATATTGATATGGGGATTCTGCATTGCTCGGATGTAGGCCGTCGTATTTTTCTGTGCTACAACCTCCTCATCTGCGTCCTCGATTGCTGTGTAGGTTGGCGGATGGATGCTTGCGATGACAACATCAAGCTGTTCTAACGTGCTCTCCATCAGGTCAAGCTTCCCTGTCCAGTCCATGATGTTCACTTCTGCGCCAAACAGCGTCCAGAGTCCGTCACGGTTTCTGGGCAGGATCTTTAAATTGCGAAAATACAGCTCGCCACAGCTCCCGAGCATTGCCGGGCCATGCTCTGTAATAGCAATCAGCTCTAACCCTTTTTCCCTTGCCTGCGCGATCATCTCATTGATGGAATTATATGCATGTCCGCTGACAAGGCTATGTGTATGTGAGTCAAGTATATCTAGCATAAAGCTTCTTTCTCCTTATTTGTTTTCCCAACGATCACAAATCTCATTGATCTGGTTTGCAAGCTTCTTCTGGTCTTTGTTTGCCATGCCTGCACAGGAACGAACCAAAGCTGCAAGCCTTTGTGCTGCCTCTGCCAGAACCGGAAGCAGTTTTGCAGTCGGAACGGATGTCTTCTTTGCCTTACGTTTTCTGTCTCCGATCGCGATCTGCGTATTTGTGGTCAGGTCAAATTCATCGCCACTATAGGGCGCGGTTGCCGGAATTCCCGTTTTTTCTGTCAGATGCACTGCAAAATTGTCTGCTACAACATCTTCGCCGTGAACGACAAAGATCCGTTTCGGCTTTTTCTCAATGCCTTCCACCCATGATGTCAGGTGATCCTTATCTGCATGTCCGCTGATACCCGGAAGATTGATGATCTGTGCTGCGACGTTAATCTTTTCGCCAAACAGCTTCACTTCACTAACACCGTTTAACAGCTGGTTTCCGAGTGTGCCCGGCACCTGATAGCCGACAAACACTACGCTGCTCTCCGGCCGCCAGAGATTGTATTTCAGATGATGTCTGATCCGGCCTGCCTCACACATTCCGGATGCCGAAATGATTACGATCGGCTCCTCTACAAAGTTGATCGCTTTGGAATCGTCACTCGTGATCGATACCTCGAGGCCCGCAAACCGGATCGGGTTGACACCCTGCCGAATCATTTCGACATCCTTCTCCCGGAAGCATTCCAGCACGTTCCGATTGAAGATATTGGTTGCTTCTACTGCCATCGGGCTGTCGACATATACCTTAAATCCCGCAAATTCAGGCAGAAGCTGTCTCTGCTTGATCTCGCGCATGTAATAAAGCATTTCCTGTGTACGGCCGACTGCAAATGCAGGGATGACGACATTTCCGCCTCTTGCGAAAGTCATCTGCAGGATCTTCGCCAGCTCCACCGCGTAATCCGGCGGTGTGTCATGCAGGCGGTCTCCGTATGTCGATTCGATAAACAGATAGTCTGCTTCCTTCGGCACTTCCGGATCCCGGATCAATACGCGGTTGCCGTTTCCAAGGTCCCCGGAGAAAACAAGTTTTGTTGTCTCTCCATCTTCTTTTACAGTAATCTCGATAAAGGATGAACCCAGAAGATGTCCTGCATCCCTAAAGCACAGGGTGATATCATCGTTTACTGTCACATCCTGGTCATAGGGACATGGAACAAACAGCGTCAGTGCATTTTCTGCGTCCTCAAGGCTGTATATAGGCTCTACTTTTTCTGATCCTGCACGCATGGCTTTTCTGTTTTTCCATTCTGCTTCCTGTTCCTGGATATGCGCGCTGTCTTTGAGCATGATCACACAAAGCTGATAGGTCGCATTGGTCGCAAAAATCTGTCCACGGAATCCTTCTTTATAAAGCAGTGGCAAAAGTCCTGAATGATCAATATGGGCATGTGTCAGGAACACTGCCTCGATTTCGGAAGCAGAGACCGGCAATTTCTGGTTTTCGTACAGGTCAGGGCCCTGTTCCATACCGCAATCCACCAGATAATGTTTGTCGCCAACTGTGATCATATGACAGCTTCCTGTCACTTCATGCGCCGCACCAATAAATCTGACTTTCATACTCCGCATCCTTTCTTTTAAACTAAATGCTATTAATCAGTTACAAGTTTTGATTGGAACAATACTATTCGCTCAAGCATGATAGTAAGTGGTTCACATATTGTGTCGCTGTTCTGCCGGAAATGCCGCCATGAGAAAGTTCCCATTTGTTAGCTCCGCTAAGCAGCTCATCCTCAGGCATTTCGATCCCTGCTTCTTTTGCAAGATGTTTTACGATCTCAAAGTAATCATTTTGCGACGGTTTTCCGTAGAAGATCGTCACGCCGAATCGTGCCACCAGCGACAGTTTCTCCTGCATCGTATCGGAACGATGCATTCCCTGGCTGACTTCGACATCGTTTCTGTCGTTCCAGGTTTCCTTGATCAGATGTCTGCGGTTCGAGGTCGCATAGATCAGGATATTGTCCGGTTTCGTCTCGACACCGCCCTCGATGACCGCTTTCAGGAATTTGTACTCGATCTCAAACTCTTCAAATGAAAGGTCATCCATATAAATGATAAACCGATAGTTCCGGTTTTTGATCTGTGCGATCACATTGGAAAGCTGACCAAACTGATGCTTATAGATTTCGATCATACGAAGGCCCTGATCGTAGAACTCATTGACGATCGCTTTTACGCTTGTCGACTTTCCGGTTCCCGCATCACCGTATAGCAGCACATTGTTTGCCTTTGCTCCACGGACAAATGCACGTGTGTTTTCAACAAGCTTCTCCTTCTGTAACTCATATCCGACCAGATCGGAAAGCATCACGGTATCCATATTGTTGATCGGAAGGAATTTCAGATCCCCATCCGACGTTTCCCGGATCCTGAACGCCTTATTCAGGCCAAACATGCCGACACCGTAGTCTTTATAAAATCCTGTAACGATATCAAAAAAGTCTTCTGCAGTATCTGCCTCTTCCAGTCTTGCAGATAACGCCTGTACCTTTTCACTGACATTATGGTTATACATCAGCTCTTTTTTATGGATCGACTGATAATTTGAGATCATCGTAAAACAGTCAATTCCCAGCGCTTCCTCGATCGGATTGAAGTCATAATCAAACAGCGCCTTCATGACTGCAAAATCATTTGTCGCAAAATGGTTCACACTGCCCCTGTTCGCACCGACCTTTTCACAGGTCAATGAAAACGGATTCTCATTCATGATGAAAAACCATGTCAGGTAGTTGTGCCAAAGATTCTTATCAAAACCATAATCCGTCGCCACTACCAGAAGGTGCTTCACTGCTGTGTAAACCTTCTGCGTCAGCTTTGCCGGCGAACTCTCTTTCTCATCAAAATCACGAAAGATCTCACCCATTTCATAAAGAACACTGGAATGGTCAAGATCTCCATACATAATCAACTTTGCTATTTCTCGATACATAATTTGCTCCTGTAGCCATTACATAATTACCCATTGATATCATAACATATTCTTTATACACATGCCAGTATGCCTTATCTGACCTCCAGCACTCCTTGGCTGACCTCCAGCACTCCTTGGCTGACCTACGCGGGTATATGGCTCCGGCAATCGGGCTCCCAGCCCGCGAAGCTTGTTTATTTCTCCCAAATAGCTTATAATCTCCCCATGGGATATATGTCGATGTTCAAACCAAGAAAAAAACAAAAGCATTCTCTCTGGGATGATGATGACGACTGGAACAAGGACGAAAATGAAAATGAAGAGGAAGAAGAGATCCCCGAGCGGGCCTTCCCACTCTCCGCTGTTCCGACAGTAGCTGTTTCGATCGCGATCTCGCTTGGATTGAATTTTATCGTGCTTGGAGTCTTTGGTCTGATCGCCTATGCTGTGACGGATGGTAACTCCATGCTGCACAAGCTGATTCTGTATGTGAGCATCCTGGTGCTTGTCACGGGCTGTATCAGCTTTCCTTTTGGTGTTAAGCGATACAAGTACCTCGCAAGATTCTTCCGCTATATCGGATGGATCGAGAAGCGTACCGAGGTGTCCGTTCAGGAGCTGGCAGAAAAAGCCAATATGACACCGGAAGCTGTCAGAAAGGATCTGCACCAGTCTTTTGTCGATCAGTTATTACCGGAAGGGCATATGAATGAAGATCGAACGATGCTGTATCTGACCGATGAAGCTTATGAAAAAGCTGGATATACGTTGAATAAAAAATAACAGGAGGTAAATGCTCCTGTTATTTTATTGCTCAAACTTGTTGCCCCTCGCAACAAAAAAGAAGTCCCATGCGAGCATCAATGTCATTAAGTTAAGATGAGAGTAACCTAAAGGTATTCATGAAAACCAATGGAGAGATTCCAACCAACAACCGGGATCTCTCCATTTTTCTATATTCAGACAACACAAACAGGCAGAAATCATTCTGCCTCAAAAAACATTTTCAGTTTTTGTTGGATCTATGCTACTTTATATGAGAAGCATATATAAGTCCTTGTTGCTTTCATAAATCTTGGACGCACCCGCCCGGGACGTATCGGAACAGTTTCCCTGGCGATTATTGCTTCAACTTCAGGTGGCGATGCTTTATTCCGGAAGAACAGCCTGCACATGTGTGTGGCGATGGTGAAATTAGCTTTATAAGTGTACTTTCTTTTCTTATTCTTTATGATTACGTGCGAGGTAATCATTTCAGTGAAGTTGTACATTATGATCTTTGCATAGATTTCCTGTTTGATGCACGCCACCTTTTTTGAATGTAGATGCAGTAATCCAGTCGTATATTTCAGGCTCCTGAAGGAAGTCTCTATCCCCCATCGCAGGTTATATAATTCTTTTAGTTTAAATGGTGGATATTCATCTGCGGGTAGATTTGTCAGCAATGTTTCAAATATTTCATCATTTATCTTTACTCTAACGATTCTGAAGTTTAAAAGATAAAACATGTCCGGGTCTGATTTTCTGCTTTTAGCCGGCAGAAAGTCGAAAGGCGATGAATGCGGGACAAACCTGTAATGGTTGCGGTCTTTAAGCAGCTCTTTTACAGCATTGGTCTGCTTCCTTGTGAGGTTCAGATTCAAAAAGACATCAAACTCATCATCAGGCGGAATATCAAAACCAGACTTTATGCCATTATCAAGGCCATCTTTTATTCTTATCAGAAAATACCATCCCTTTTCCTGTACATGTGCTATGTTGTTATATGATTCATATCCGCGGTCAGCGATGACCAGAGCTTTACCGATATCTGATGAATCTACCATGTCCACAAACGCGGAATGTTCATTGCGACCAAAACTGACATCTGTATATATCCGGTTATTCAGGTCATACATGGCATTCAGATGCAGAAGATTATATGGAGCCTGTCCGTTGCTGCCAGGGAAGAATGTCTCAGGGTCTTCCGGGTTCGTAGGGATCTGAATATCAGAACCATCCACTGCGAGAATCCTGAGCTCTTCTTTTTTCCTGAACTTATTGCATCTGATATTGAATCTGTCCATTACTTTTTTTAATGCTTCCGGTTTTATCTTTGACCGCTGCTGAACAAAAGCAGACGAAGTAGCTATATCTGGAGAATAACCTAAGATATCGAGCAGTTCATGCTTAAGGGAATTCCCTCCCATTGCTACAGTACATCTTATTACTTCACAGAGCGGCAGCTTGCGGGAGCGGGTGAAATCCTTTTTGGGATCAAGAACTATATCGGCACTCTCTCTGCATACCTCTTCTATAGAGGACAATAATTCTTTTTTCAGTTTCTTGAGTTTCATGTGCACCTCCTTGCGATCAGTTTTCTACTGATTACAAGGGCCGCTCTGATAAACCACTGATTTATCAGAGCGGCCGCACATTTTTGGATACTTGTCAAGCTTTTTCAGAAAAAAAGACCCCCATACCATTTCTGGTATGGAGGTTTGTTACTGTCATCTTAACTTAATGACATTGGGGTCTC
>JAZQEX010000017.1:0-13764 GCA_045539215.1 Eubacterium sp.
CCCCTTCCATTGTTTTTAGCACTGTATTCGGATCGGCTGCATCCACGATGCTGATCATATCCATCGGGAAGATGTTTTGCTGCGCACCTTTCTGGGCATCAGCCGCATATGCCGTTCCATACAAAAGATCTGTTCCCAGGAATCCCACAGGCTGGATATATTTACCGTCACCCGCGGAAAGATCTGTCGTCGTTTCGGTCTCCAGATCTGTTACATGCATCACTTCTGCCTGTGATCCCGCAGAAAGATCTGTCCAGGCAAAATACCTTCCTTTGTCTGATATCTGGAAATTGGTTCTTACCTGATCAAACAGCACGGTGTCTTTTCCGGAATCCAGATTGATCCGGTGTACACTGGTACCGACAGAGAAGTAGAAACTTCCCGCATCGGAGAGATACATCAGACCGCCGACATTTTCCTTAAGCTGCTGATACGATTCATTTTGCGGCAGGAACAAAAGCTCGCTGACGCCATGACCTACACTGTCATAATGGCAGACGCTGATTCCGACCTCTCCCGCATGCCAGCCACTGTTCATATATCCGTAAACAATAAAATCAATGCTGCCATTTTCATCGACGCGGATCGTCCGGATCTCGTGCTCTGTATAGTTCTGCTGTGCATTCAGGATCGCATCCTGCATTTCCTTTTCAGAATCCCGGAAGCTGAAGACGCGGATCATCTCTCCCGAAGCCGTATCGAAGCTCCAGAGGTCTCCCTCCTGTACAAAACTAATGACACTTCCGGTTTCATTCGTGGCATAATCCACTGCATCCTCCCGGATTCCGAGATTAATGCTGTCCGTTCCTACTTCCATATCTCCGGAACAGATCCGTGATATGGTCCGTTCAAAATCAAGCAGATACAGTTTTTCTTTTGAATAGCGTACGCGGTAATATTCTCTGACGGAATAATACTCATCCGATTCTGCCCGGTGTACGACCGGATAATCCAAAACGTAAACCGAATATGAATTGGTGATCTCTTTGATCGAGATCTTCGGTTCCTGTAATTCCTCACAGGCAAAATCCGCCCAGCAGATCTGGTCGAGTGTACTGTTGATCGTAACCCTCGAGAGTCCGCCGCCGGCTCCGGTTCCGATCGGCTCCATCCTGTCGATCAACTCGTTGCTTCTCGTCGCATCGCGCGTGATCGCGTGCAGCTCTTTTACAAACGCCATACACTCCGATACATGTGCATCAGAAAAGCTTGCAAGACGGGAATAGTAATACAGATCTTCCCCGTCGACATCCAGGCAAAGTACGAGAATGTTGTCGACGCCCTGCGCCAGGTTATCCGTAAGCAAGATGTTTGCTTCATATCCCGCTTCTGTTTCGGAAATATCGCCTTTTCCCTTTGCCACTTCAGAAGAGCCATCAAGCGTGATGATCTCATAGGAAATCGACTTAACGTCCTCCCGGGTATCGACGAAAAGACGTAACGTGTCATCTTCCGGCATCTGAAGGATCGTATCCCTCATGCTGACTTCTGACATCTCCGTCCGGTAGCCATGCAGTTCATTGATCCATTGACCATCCTGCTGCATATAAACAACCGGAAGATCTGCCTTTTCTTCAAGCGTATCTTCTGTTTCCGTACTCTTATTAAACAAAAAGAAAAAAAACACGACTGCTGCGATGAATATTACGATCAACAGCAGGATTCGTAATGCTCGTTTCATATTTTTATCCTGTTCTCCGACCAGGGGTATTGTCTGTTTTTTACAACTAACGTCGCTTTTTTTGTGCAATCTTTCGTCAGTGTTTTCCATTCTAAAACCATTTTAAAAAAAGCTCAATAACTTTTCGAATTTTAACTGTTTTTTCATTAAGTATAGTGCTATAATACTGTCGTACGTGCAAAAACAGCTGATTTTTGCACGACCAAAATGTTATCTGAAATAATAGGAGGGACAGGAAATGGCAAGAACAAAGATTGTTTCTGCAGCAGAAGCTGCTTCTTTGATCAAAGACGGCATGACCGTTATGATCGGCGGCTTTATGACAAACGGAACAGCAGAATCGGTCATCAAGGCAGCTGTTGAGGCAGGTGCAAAACATCTGACCGTTATCTGCAACGACGGTGGATTCCAGGGAGAAGGCACAGGTGCACTTCTGGCAAACGACCAGATTGACGTCCTGATCGCATCTCACGTAGGTCTGAACAAGGAAGTAGCTGAGCGTATGAACAACGGCACATTAAAGTGCATCCTTCAGCCGCAGGGTACTCTGGCTGAGCAGATCCGTGCAGGTGGCGCCGGCCTTGGCGGATTCTTAACTCCGACCGGTATCGGAAGCACGATCGTAGAAGAAGGCGATCCGCTTGTTAACATCGACGGTGCTGACAAGAAACCGATCATCGAGGTTGGCGGAAAGAAATACATCCTTGAAGCTCCGCTGCATGCAGACATCGCAATCGTTCAGGGTTATGAAGCTGATGAAACCGGAAACGTTCGTTATCTTGGTTCCACCCGTAACTTCAATATGCTGATCGCAGCTGCAGCAGACACTGTCATCGTAGAAGTAGAGAAGATCGGCCCGGCTGGCTGCATCGGCCCGGACAATGTTGAGACACCTCATATCTACGTTGATTACCTTGTAAAGAAGGAGGACTAAATCATGGAAAGAAGCGAGATTAAACCGTTCATTGCAAAACGTGTTGCAAAAGAATTAAAAGACGGCGACGTTGTAAACCTTGGTATCGGTCTTCCGACCATGGTTCCGGATTTTCTGGATCCCTCTATCAGCATTACTCTGCAGTCTGAGAACGGCTTCATCGGCCTGGCAGCAGTAGATGAAAGCAATCCGGAAAAAGATTATATCGTAAATGCAGGCGGACAGCCGGCAGGTATCGACAAAGACGGTATGTTCTTTGACAGTGCTACATCCTTCGCAATCATCCGCGGCGGACATGTAGATGCTACTGTTCTTGGTTCTCTGCAGGTTGCAGAAAACGGCGACATTGCAAACTGGATCATTCCGGGCAAGATGGTTCCGGGTATGGGCGGCGCAATGGACCTCGTTGTAGGCGCTAAGAAAGTTATCGTAGCTATGGAGCATACACAGAAGGGCGCTCCGAAAATCTTAAAAGAGTGCACACTTCCGCTGACAGCTCAGCATCAGGTAAACATGATCGTTACTGAGATGGGCGTTATGGAAGTAACAGACAAAGGTCTGGTACTGACAGAGTACAACCCGGAATTCACAGTAGAAGAAATCCAGGCTGCTACAGAAGCACAGCTCATCATCGCTGATGACCTGAAAGACATGACCAAATAAGAGTTATGATTTGCAGAGCAAATTAGGAAAGCCTCTTCCCGTGTTTACACGAGGAAGAGGCTTTTTTAATTTGGGATGTGAAGCAGAAACCGTTCTACTCTATAATCTCCAGATCATCATCCAGAGTATCTTCCGGCTTTGCCTTGCCACAGGTCTCGCAGAACTTGCCTGTATTGGAAGCACCGCATTCACAGGTCCATGCATCTGCAGCCGGCAGTGCGCCTGCATCATTCTGCGGGATCTCTGAAACCACTTCTGCTTCCACATCTTCCTCGACCACTTCCACAGCTGTGATCGGGTTGTCAATCTCTGTGACTACGCCGTTCTCTTCAATGATCTTGCCAATCAGTCGGAAGATCTCTTTGACCTCGGCGCCTTCATCTTCTTCATAGCGCTTCTTAACAAATACCACGCTTGCATCTTCCAGATATAAAACAAGATCATAATATTCTACAAATGTCTCGCTGTTGGACTCCTGATTTCCTCTCGCGCCATTGTCTCCGTAAGTACCGGAAACCAGTGCACGTCCAAGATGGGATTTCTCCGTTGCGATCGTCCTTGTCGTCGTATCCAGATCCGCGCCGATGATATCCTCATAGCGGATGAAACGTGCTTTTTTCCCTTCATCGAACTTCAGAACACGATCCGTATTGTCAAACGCGATCTCACGGAAAGCTTTTTCCGGTGTAAAGAAGATCATCTGGCCATCCAGACAGCTTTTGATGTCATGGAAAAGATGGAAGAACTTATCGCTCTCTTTTTTCGAAAACGAAATGCTTCCGTCGATCTTATAGGACGCATGAATGCCGCTCTTTTTGTCCTTCATATTCTGGCACCAGATTGCCAGCTCCCTTGTCGCCATCAGCCCTTCGCCACAGATATAACTGATCGCGGTCGTGTCATCTAATGTATATTCCTGATGCTTGCGGCCATGCTCATAGATCAAAGTATCTTCATCATATGCCAGCACATACTTCATCTTCTCATCTGTATAGATATGGTCCGCAAGTTCATCAATACGCTCGCGCTCCAGTTCAAAGTCTTCCTGCTTCTGGATCTGACGCTCAGACGGTTCAGAGTTACGATTGAATAATCCCATTTCGCATTCCTCCTGTATCATATATCTATTTCAATTGATTTAAACTTTTCTGCTGCCATCATCTTACCACCAAAAAAGAGCAGGTTCAACGGCTCAATATCCGTTTTCCCGCTCTTTTTTTAAAGTTCAGAATTTGGTCACATTTTTGCCTGTGTCTTCAGTTTTGAAAACAGTGGTGCCAGCAACGATGCAATTACGATCCCGACTGCTCCCTGGACAATATTAAACGGAATCTCTGTTACGGAAAGCGTAACCGCAGATGCCAGTCCTGCTCCCGTGAAGGAGCCGTTTGTCAGCGAAATGATCAGGATATTGTACAGAAAATACCCAAAGATCATCACGATCTCGCCAATGATACCGGAAACAATCACCGCCGGCATCGAAACACCAAGTTTTGTCTTTTTGATCCGTTTTTTCAAAAACCGGTAAAGCACTGCTGCAATCAGTGCCGTCAGGAACTTAATGAAAAAAGTACCTGGTACCCAGATCGCATATCCCCCGATCAGGTCTGACAGGGCTGAACCGATACCCGCTGCCAGTGCACCGAGTCCGGGCCCTAAGAAAATACCTGCGAGCAGTACAAATCCATCCCCGACATGAACATAGCCAAATGTCGGCGTCGGAATTTTAAACACATATGTCGCCAACAGGATCAGGGCTGCAAACATTGCTGTAAATGCCACCTGTGATGCTGACAACTTTTTCCCTGTCATAAAATGCATTCCTCCAAAAAACATATACGCTTATTATATAGTCTGTTTCGGAAAATGCAATCCATAGTCGTCATTTACAGTCAATCCAGAAACAAAGGTGTAGAATAATATCTGTCACCGCTGTCAGGCAGAAGTGCCACAATGACCTTTCCCTTGTTCTCCGGGCGTTTTGCCAGTTCGATCGCGCCATGAAGTGCCGCACCGGATGAGATTCCTACAGAAATGCCTTCTTTGGTCGCCAGGAGTCTTGCTGCCGCAAATGCATCTTCACTTTCTGCTTTGTAGACCTCATCATATACCTTGGTGTTAAGAACTTCCGGCACAAAGCCCGCGCCGATTCCCTGAATCTTGTGCGCACCGGCCTTGCCCTCTGACAGTACAGGAGAGTCTGCCGGCTCCAGAGCAACCACCTTGATATCCGGATTCTGCTCTTTTAAATATTCTCCGACACCGGTTACGGTTCCACCGGTTCCGACACCTGCGATAAACAGATCTACCTTCCCGTCTGTATCATTCCAGATTTCCGGACCGGTTGTTGCTTTATGGATTGCCGGATTTGCAGGATTGATAAACTGTCCAGGGATGAAGCTGCCCGGAATCTCTGCTGCAAGTTCTTCTGCTTTCGCAATGGCACCCTTCATGCCCTTTACGCCTTCTGTCAGAACGATTTCTGCACCATATGCTTTCAGAATATTTCTGCGCTCAACACTCATGGTCTCAGGCATGGTCAGAATGATCCGATATCCTTTCGCTGCCGCGATCGCTGCCAGTCCGATTCCCGTGTTGCCGGAGGTCGGTTCAATGATCACTGCGCCTTCCTTTAAGATGCCTTTTTCCTCTGCATCGTCGATCATCGCTTTTGCGATACGGTCTTTCACGCTTCCTGCCGGATTAAAATACTCCAGTTTGACCAGAATGGTTGCTTCGAGTCCCAGCGCTTTTTCAATGTTTGTCACCTCTACAAGCGGTGTATTCCCGATCAGATCCAATGTTCCTTTATAGATATTCGCCATTTTTTATCCCTCGCTTTTTCATATTGATAATACAACTATATCACTTAATTCGCTGCTGCCGCAAATCCCTTTTCCAGATCTGCAATAATATCATCGATGTGTTCTGTTCCGATCGACAGACGGATCGTATTCGGGTAGATGCCCTGATCTTCCAACTCCTCTGTTGAAAGCTGGGAATGTGTGGTAGATGCCGGATGGATCACAAGGCTCTTGACATCCGCAACATTTGCCAGCAGTGAAAAAATTTCAAGTCCGTCAATAAACTTCCATGCTTCTTCCTGACCGCCTTTGATCTCAAAGGTAAAGATCGTCGCGCCTCCATTCGGGAAATATTTTTCATACAGCGCATGATTCGGATGATCCTGCAATGACGGATGATTGACCTTCTTTACCTGAGGATGTGCCTGCAGGTAATCGATCACTTTCTTTGTGTTCTCTGCGTGACGCTCAAGACGTAAAGAAAGTGTTTCGACACCCTGCAGCAAAAGGAATGCATTAAACGGTGACAGTGTCGCTCCGGTATCGCGAAGGAGGATCGCCCGGATATAGGTCACAAATGCTGCCGGCCCAACTGCATCATAGAAGGATACGCCATGATAACTCGGGTTCGGTGCTGCAATGTTCGGATATTTTCCGCTCGCTGACCAGTCAAATTTTCCTGCTTCCACGATGACACCGCCAAGTGTGGTTCCGTGTCCGCCGAGGAACTTTGTCGCGGAATGTATAACGATATCCGCGCCATGTTCGATCGGTCGGATCAGATATGGGGTACCAAAGGTATTATCAATTACAAGCGGCAGTCCATGCTTATGTGCGATCTCTGCAATTGCGTCAATGTCCGGGATATCGCTGTTCGGATTGCCCAGCGTCTCCAGATAGATCGCTCTGGTATCCTCTTCGATCGCAGCCTCAACCTCTGCCAGGTCATGCGCATCTACGAATGTCGTGCGGATACCATATTGCGGAAGTGTATGTGCCAGAAGATTATAACTGCCGCCATAGATCGTCTTCTGTGCCACGATATGTCCGCCGTTTGCTGCCAGTGCCTGGATGGTATATGTGATCGCTGCCGCACCGGATGCCAGTGCCAGACCTGCGCTGCCGCCCTCGAGCGCAGCAACACGATTCTCGAATACACCCTGTGTCGAATTCGTCAGTCTTCCATAGATATTTCCCGGATCTGCAAGCCCGAACCGGTCTGCTGCATGCTGGCTGTTATGAAATACGTATGATGTTGTCTGATAAATCGGAACTGCACGTGCATCAGTCGCCGGATCCGGCTGTTCCTGACCAACATGCAGCTGTAATGTTTCAAATTTGTATTTGCCCATATTTATTTCCTCCCAAAACCTGAAATAATTATTTTTCTGACCTCTTGTCAGCTTTGATGAGACTCAATATACTCCCCTTTACCTATTATGTCAATAGGTTTTCTAGTATTTTCTTCAAAGTTTTTGTTTTACCTATTGACATGCTAGGTTTTAAGAGGCTAGGATAGGACTATCAATACAAACTGACAGGGAGATTATTATGTGTGAATTATTTGGCATCAGTACAGCAAGTGAATATCCGGTCATCGATTATCTGCGCTCCTTTATCACACACAGCGTGGAGCATCACAGTGGCTGGGGAATCGCATTGGTTGAAGACGGTCAGATCTCAATTGAAAAAGAACCGGTCAAGGCAATGGACAGTCTGTATCTGAAACAGCGGCTGAGAAGCCTGTACAAGACAAATGATATGCTGGCCCATATCAGACTGGCGACTGTCGGCTATTCTGTCTATGAAAACTGCCATCCCTTCTCCAGACGGGACCTGTCCGGCCGGCAATGGGTACAGATTCACAATGGCACCCTGTTCGGTGCTTCCTTTTTGAGCCGCTATTCATCAATGCAACAGGGAACGACAGACAGTGAGCAGCTTCTTTTGTATTGGATTGAACAGATGAACCGACAGATCGACGCGAAAAAAGATGCGCTATCCTTTGAAGAACGTTTCTCTATTCTGGATGAAATGGTCTGCAGGATTTCAGACGGAAGCAAGCTGAATCTATTGATTCATGACGGAGAATATCTGTATGTGCACCGGAACTTTGCCGACTCACTTTATTATCTCAAAGATGGCGATGCCACACTGTTTTCCACACAGCCCCTGACATTGCGAGACGGCTGGCAAGCTGTCCCCGAAAACCGGCTATTGGCATATCGGAAAGGGACATGCGTTGCAGCCGGCACCGTTCACGAACACACTTTTACGTTTACGCAAGAGCAGCTAAAATACCTGTACTCGGCATTTGCTACATTATAAGGAGAACTCATGAAATCACCACTGCGATATCAGGCGACCCGTTATGACTGCGGGCCGACAACCATGCTGAATGCCATCATCTATCTGTTTGAACGGGAGGAAATCCCGCCGGACCTGGTAAGACACATCGGCATTTGCACACTGGATAGTTATAATAAAGAGGGACATTGTGGCATGAGCGGGACCAGCGGCGCTGCGATCCGCTATTTTGGCAGCTGGTTAAATGAACTGCGTTTTGCCGGTCTGCTGCCGGCACGCAGCACCTATCTGGAAAAAGAAAATGTCCATCTGCACGAAAACAGCCAGATCCTTTCTGCGCTTCATCAAAATGAAGCCGTGGTCCTTCATGTATTTCATGGAGAGGGACATTATATCTTACTGACGGGCATTTGTGCGGAGGGAATATATGCCTTTGACCCGTATTATGAAGGAAATCTTGTTTCCCGCCGCGGTATCATTCCCGTAGAAGGGCATCCGCTTTCCCATAACGTAATTCTCCCGATATCCGTTCTGGAGGATACCGGGAGAAAATATTATTCCATGGGCGAGTACTGGACCAGAGAAGCTCTGATCATCGGGCGCGCACCCTTTGAAAATGTGTATATCATTTAATCTTCTGCACACATGTCAGACTTCCAACTGCGAGAATACCTTTCCGATCGAATCATAGATCACAAGATCCGCGCGGGAATCCATACCGGTCTGGGATTTATTGACCAGAACCAGTTTATTGCCGCGATAATAATCAACCAGGCCTGCTGCCGGATAGACGACAAGACTTGTTCCGCCGATGATCAGTACATCTGCGTTTTTGATCGCGTTCACTGCCGCATCCATCGTATCCATATCCAGGCCTTCTTCATACAGCACTACATCCGGCTTGATCGTGCCACCGCACGCATCACAGGTCGGAATGCCGGGTGCTTTTTTAATATAATCCACATCAAAGAACTTGTGGCATTTCATGCAGTAGTTTCTCAAAACGCTTCCATGAAGCTCCAGCACATTTTTACTGCCTGCATCCTGATGCAGGCCATCGATATTTTGTGTCACAACAGCCTTTAATTTTCCGGCTGCTTCCAGCTCCGCAAGCTTTAAATGCGCCGCATTCGGTTTTGCACCGTCGATGAGCATCTTATCATGATAGAAACGATAGAACTCATCGGTCTTTCTCATAAAGAAGGTATGGCTTAAAATCTGCTCCGGCGGATAGTCATAAGTCTGATTGTAAAGACCGTCCACGCTACGAAAGTCCGGAATCCCGCTTTCTGTCGATACACCGGCTCCGCCGAAAAATACAATGTTGTCGGATTCTTTTACCCATTGTTTTAATGTTTCAATCTTTTCCATTATGACCTCCTTTCCCGGACGGATCATTTCCGTCACTGCGCGATTTTAAATAATGACTCATTCCGGTTGTCTACATCAATGACTGCGTTATATTCCAGGCACTGATACTCGTTGATCAGATCCGTGTACTCTGTCTCGTCATGATACTGATATATGTTCTGTTCCGCATCCATATATCCTACCGTATCGATGACCGGCAGTTTCTCGTGCAGACATGCCAGATATTTCTGATATGGTGTGAGCTCTACCCCTGCCAGCTGACATAACAGCGTGGAGAGATAATTACAACTCATCCTCTCGACCGTCGCCTCCGGGATATCATAGTTTGCCCAGATGATGAACGGCGTCGAATAACGGTCCTGTGTCTGAATATCAGAGAGCTCATCCAGATCATTTACATCGTAAAGCTCTTCATAAAACTCATCTTCGATCGACGGCTGATGATCACCGAACATGCAGATGATCGTCGGCTCCTCTACATTTTCAAAATATTCTACGAGACTCTGGAATGCCTCATCAGAATCCTTGACCAGCGACAGATATCTCTTTGCTTTCGGATAATCCCCGCTTAGGTTGGTCGGCCAGACATCCTCTGTAAAATTCGGATAGGACATCGCATAGCCACCATGATTCTGCATCGTAACATTCAGCATAAAGAATGGTTTTCCGGGTTCTCTATCCTCAAACATCTCTTCGACCATCTGATAGTCATAGGCATCGCTAACGAACCGTCGAAGCAGCATGTCTCGATCCGGATACCGTTCTTTCAGATTCCTCTCAAACTGGATGGCATCATTGGTATCCACATACTCATCGATGATCTCCTGATCAATAAAATCTTCAATGCTGATAAAATCAGAAAATCCCATATAATTATAAACAGCGATCCGGTTCCACCCTGCTTCATAATACGGATGGAATGTGATATTGGAATATCCCTGCTCCGTCAGCATAGACAGAACGGAAGGGATCGGGTCTTTGATATAAGACTGGTAAACGTTAGAGCCTGCCGGCAGGAACGTGATCGAATTGCCGGTCATAAATTCAAACTCGGAATTGCTGGTCCCGGCACCAAATACCGGTACTTCGAGAGTACCCTTAACGGTATTTTCTGACAGGCTGTCCATGAACTTCATGTTTTCCTGATTCAGTTCAAGATCACCAAGCGTTCTTAAGTCTGCCAGCGACTCATTCATGATCGCGATCACATGCGGATGCTCTCCGTCTGCTGCTGTATAGGTGTTTTCTCCTGTCAGCATATTGATCGAAGTATCCCCGTCACGTGTCACACCATACTCTGCCAGCATCGCATCCAGGATCTCATCTGTCTGATCAGCATGATATCCGTCCGGTTTGGTCGGATGGATATATTTTAAATTCAGGCAGAAGTTAAACCAGGTTCCCGTATTATGATAGCCGCGGCTCTGGTTCCAGAAATCCGGTTTGTATCCCCGGTTTGCCAAAAAATCCGTGAAAAACAATGTTATCACACAGATCAAAAGCCATCCGATGATCAGTACTCTGGTTAAGATTTTAAACTTCAGCTTCCGGATCGGAATACACGGAATGAAGCGCTTATTAAACAGATAGATCAAAAGCATGCAGATCGCTGCCATGATCAGCTGCCAGCTTAAAGAATAGCTGTAACCGTCTGCCACTTCCATTCCGGTCCGAAACGTCGGGATGTCCATCGGTACAACCGGCGTTCCACGGAAGGAATCTATGAAATAGTTGATCATACCCGCGACGAAAATACTGATGTTAACGATCAGTACCGTCATATGGTACCGTCTGCAAATGAGATATACCAGCAGATAGAAAAACAGGTAGGTCACATAGTTTAGCAGGAATGTCGGAATGCTGAAATTATAGACAAAATTTCCGTTGTAGCACTCCATCATCTGCATCGTAAAGATCGGCATGATGAAGAAACAAACCGTCGCTGCAAACGGACGGATCTTTGTTCCGTAAACCGGGACCGATGCGATCAGAAGGCCTGCCAAAGGTGCTGCCAAAAGCGCAAATATGTATACGATATTCCCGTAGTAAAACGTGTAATCATCCAGGAACAATCCCTTGTTCACAAGGAGAAATACCAGCATGATAATGGTTGCTGCCAGACCGATCCATCTGGCGACCGGCTTTCCGAACCGCCACTGCATTAACCCCTTAATGTGCTCATCCGGAGCCCATGCAAGAAGATAGCCATGTTTTTTATATCTTTCCTCTTCCCGCTGTTTTCTGTTTTCTTTGCTAAAATACCCCATAAAAAACTGTAGTCCAATCTAATCGTTATTTCTGATAGAACAGTGTCAATATCTGTTCAAATAATTTGTCCTGATCCGCACGGATCTCCCCTGCTGTCTCTCCTTCAGCTGCGATAACCGGAACAGCGATCGGCTCATCATTCATATCATCCTGCATCATCGTCACAAACATGTAGAAAAATTCCGGGATTTCCATGTCTGAATACGTATCCTGGCGAAGCAGCTCAAACATCTCCTTGCCTGTAGAGGGCGAAAGCATTGCTGTTTTCAGTTTGGTCATAAATCCCTGCAGATACTGGAGCTGACGTCCGAGCAGCCCGGTCTCTGCCTCATATTCTGACTCGGCTGTTGCACTTCTCTCATTGACATAGATCATCGCCTGCGCACCTGTAAGCGGAACCTGTTCGCCCTCGATCAGCGCAGCATCATATTCTGTCAGGTCATCAAGAACACGCAATGTGACCCCGCCAACCATATCATTCATCTCACTGATCTTTGTCATGTCGACCACAAGATATCCGGAGATTGGCAGACCGTAATACAGGTTTGACACACTGGTTGCAACGTTCTGATAACGTCTCAGTTCCGTAGTGCCGCCGCTGGCGTAAGAAGCTCCGATCTGCTGGTCATTCATATGTACAAATTCATTATTGTCATCATAAACAGGACAAGCAGAAAGCATATGTCCGGGCACGGAAATCAGATTTGTCTTTTTCGTTTCCGTATCATAAGACCAGAGGAAAATACCGGTTGCTGCAAGGCGCTCTGTTCCATCGGCAGTTGCCTCTTTTCCTACGCCAAAAACAAGCAAATTGATCAGGTTTTCGTTATAGCGATAGGTCTCTCCGTTATAGCTTAACGCATTGCCTGACACACCGGCTCCTTCCGGTGCTCTCTGCTCCACAGCGGAGATATTAGAAGAAGTAAGGTTATTCTTACCCGTCATATACAAACCGATTCCCGATGCGACCAGTGCTGCGATGATGATAATGATCACAAGCAGAACGATCCTGCCGGGACGTCTTCTTTTTTTCGGTTTTTTTCCGGTCCGTTTCTGTCTGAGCGCTTCCCTATGCTCGATTGCACGGGTCTCTTCCGGCATCAGCCATTCTCTTCCGAAAGGATCATCATGAGACATCTCTTCCTCGATGATGCGTTTTCTGCGCTCCTCTCGTCTGGTCAGCTTCCGGCTGCCTTCGTCCTCCCACAGCGTCAGCTCATCTACTGCTTCAGCTGCAGCTTCCTGAGAGGCCCTTCTTGATTTCTCTTTCTCACGCTTTTTCTGTCTGCGCTTTTCTTCCTGTTTTTCGCGATGTTCGATCACGATCTGACGCGGACGGGGCGCATTCTCATCATAAGGCAGAGAAACCTCTTCTCCTCTGCGCCGTTTTCTGCGCTCTCTGGCACGTGGTTTATATACATCATCCCACGGATTGATCTCCATGAAATCATCCTCTTCGGGAATGGGCTCCGGCACGATTTCCGGTTCATTGATCAGCGCATTTCTGGTTTCTACTTCCGCGCGAAGACTCTTTTCCTGCTGGACAAGCGCCTGCTCAATATCATCTATCATTTTCTCAGTATCTGACATCTTTTAAATCTCCTGTTTACCAGCTAAGAAGTTCATATCCGTCTTCCGTGATCACAAGCTGAATCTCCCATTGTGCCGATGGCATGTCATCTGCTGTATAGACCGTCCAGCCGTCGTCTGCGTCAACATAGATCTCATCGGTTCCC
>JAZQEX010000018.1:0-14558 GCA_045539215.1 Eubacterium sp.
TATAGTCGCTTGTCCGTTTTCGAATAAATCTTTTTAAAGAATTGTTCGTGGTTTGTTTCACTGTTCAGTTATCAAGGTTCATGTGGCTGTCTCTCACGACAGCTATGTTAATTTAACACAATTCAAAGGACATGTCAACAAGTAATTTTAGTTTTTTGACGTCTTTTTTCGGGCTTATTTTACAGATGCAAAAAGACCCTTTTCATTTGTGTCAATTACAATGGTATCTCTTGCTCTGACTTCGCCGCTAAGGATCAGTTTTGCAGACAATGTCTCGACATGTTTCTGCAGAAAACGCTTTAACGGACGTGCTCCGTACATAGGATCATAACCGTGTTCGGTCACATAATCTTTTGCAGCATCTGTCAGTTCAATTCGAATCTCCTGGCTCTCCAATCTCTGATTGAGTTCATTCAGAAGCAGATCAACGATCGATGCGATATTATCTTTCGTCAACGGTTTAAACATTGTAATCTCATCCAGGCGGTTTAAGAATTCCGGGCGGAATCTGGAACGTAATGTGTTCATGACAAGCTCTTCTGTCTTTGGATCAATGTTGCCGTTCTCATCGATGCCTTCTAAAAGGAATTCCGAACCCAGGTTGGATGTCAGGATGATGATCGTGTTTTTAAAGTCTACTGTTCTGCCCTGTGAATCCGTGATCCGGCCATCATCAAGGACCTGTAATAAAATATTGAATACATCCGGATGCGCTTTTTCTACTTCGTCAAACAATACAACGGAATACGGTTTTCTTCTGACTGCTTCTGTCAGCTGTCCGCCTTCATCATATCCGACATATCCTGGAGGCGCTCCGATTAGACGAGATACGGAAAACTTCTCCATATACTCCGTCATGTCCAGACGCACCATGTTGGACTCATCATCAAAAAGATTCTGTGCAAGTGCTTTTGCAAGCTCTGTTTTACCGACACCTGTCGGACCAAGGAAAAGGAATGAACCAATCGGTTTTCCGGGATCCTTAATTCCTGCTTTCGAACGCAGGATTGCTTCTGTCACCTTGGTCACAGCATCATCCTGCCCGATTACGCGTTTGTGCAGTTCCTCATCCAGATGCAGTGTTTTATTCCGTTCGCTTTCCGTCAGTTTTGCAACCGGGATGCCTGTCCAACGGGAAATGATTCTTGCGATCTCGTCGTCATCGACTTTCTCATGAAGCAAAGACATCTCTCTGTTTTTGACAAGCTCTTCTTCTGCCTCGAGCTGACGTTCCAATTCTGGTTTTTTGCCATACTGCAGTTCAGCCGCTTTGTTGAGATCATAATTACGTTCAGCCAGTTCGATTTCCTTATTTAAAGCATCCAGTTCTTCCCGGAGCTTTTGTACTTTCTCAACAGCCTTACGCTCATTGTCCCACTGCGCCTTTTTATTCTGTAATTCTTCCTGCTGCTCCGCAAGCTCTTTTTCAAGGTTTGCGAGTCTGTCTTTGCTAAGCGGGTCGGTTTCTTTCTTTAATGCTGTTGCCTCGATCTGCATCTGCATTACTTTTCTGCTCAGCTCATCCAGTTCAGTCGGCATGGAATCCAGTTCTGTTTTGATCAAAGCACAGGCTTCATCGACCAGGTCGATCGCTTTATCAGGAAGGAAACGGTCTGTAATATACCGGTCTGATAATACAGCTGCCGAAACAAGCGCACTGTCTGTGATCTTAACACCATGGAAGACTTCATAGCGCTCTTTTAAACCACGAAGGATCGAAATGGTGTCTTCAACTGTTGGCTCATCAACCATGACCGGTTGGAAACGACGCTCCAGTGCAGCATCTTTTTCAACGTATTCACGATATTCATCAAGTGTTGTTGCTCCGATGCAATGCAATTCGCCTCGTGCAAGCATTGGTTTAAGCATGTTTCCTGCATCCAGTGCACCGTCGGATTTGCCTGCACCAACGATCGTATGGAGCTCATCTATAAATAAGATGATATTCCCATCGCTTTTTCTGACTTCTTCCAGAACAGCCTTCAGACGCTCTTCGAATTCACCACGATATTTTGCGCCAGCAAGTAAGGAGCCCATATCTAATGAAAAGACACGTTTGTCTTTCAGGCCTTCCGGAACATCACCACGTACGATTCGCTGCGCCAGACCTTCAACCACAGCAGTCTTACCGACACCGGGCTCACCGATCAGGACAGGATTGTTTTTGGTCTTTCTGGACAAAATGCGGATCACGTTTCGGATCTCTGCATCTCTGCCGATAACAGGATCCATTTTCTGATCCCTTGCACGCTGTACCAGATCATATCCGTATTTTTCAAGAGAATCATATGTCTCTTCAGGATTATCAGATGTTACACGCACGTTGCCGCGTACAGTAGAAAGTGCTTCCAGAAATCTTTCTCTGGTAATACCATACTGTGCAAACAATTCCTTCACACCGGCATTCGCATAATGCAGAAGGGATAAGAACAGATGCTCTACCGATACATATTCATCTCCCATTGCCTTTGATTCATCTTCAGCAGAAATGAGAACTTTGTTCAGATTCTGACCAACGTATACCTGTCCGCCAGAGACTTTGATCCGTTTTGCAAGGCATTGCTCTGCGCTCTTTTTGAAATCAGGCAGATTGATATTCATCTTCTCGATGAGTTTTGGAATCAGGCCATCATTTTGCATTAAAAGTGCAAGAAGTAAATGCTCCTGTTCGATTTCCTGATTTCCGTATTCATATGCAAGCTTCTCGCATTTTTGAACAGCTTCCATAGATTTTTGTGTAAACTTTGAAATGTTCATACTGATCACCTCGATTCATGTATATTATAAGTTGTTCTATTTTTTCTATAACATAATTTTCTGATATGGTTATATCACCTTTTGTTAGCACTGTCAATAGACGAGTGCCAATTCTTTTGTAAAAATATTCAGACGTCCGAAAACGCCTGAATAATAATAGAATTATTTTGAAATCTGTCTTGCGATCCGAATCGCATCTCTGATATCCGACACAGGATATAATGCAATTCCATCGATCTCACTGGTCTCTTTCAAACAAACCTTCGGAAGGATACATGCCTGAAAACCAAGCTTTTTAATCTCCTGTACACGCTGTGAAGCCATGCTGACACCGCGGATCTCACCTGCAAGTCCGATCTCTCCAAAACATACAACATCTTTTGGTATAACAAAATCGGATGCACTCGAAGCCAGTGCCAAAGCAATTGCTAGATCCATAGCAGGTTCATTCATACGAATACCGCCTGCGATATTAATATAGGCATCGCTCTCTCCCGTTGAAATACCTGCTCTATTTTCAAGTACTGCCAGAAGCATATTTAAACGGTTCAGTTCTGTGCCGTTCGCAGTTCTCCTCGGAAATCCGAAATTCGTCCTGGAAAGAAGTGCCTGAACTTCCAAAAGAATCGGTCTGGTACCTTCGATCGTACAGGCTACGATCGATCCCGGAACATTCTCCGGTCTGCCATCCAGCATATATTCTGAAGGATTCGGTACTTCGATCAACCCTTCTTTTCGCATTTCAAAAACACCGATCTCATTCGTGGAACCAAATCTGTTTTTCACAGCACGAAGGATCCGATAGCTGGCATGACGGTCTCCTTCAAAATAAAGAACCGTATCAACCATGTGTTCTAAAACCCTCGGTCCTGCCACCACACCTTCTTTCGTCACATGTCCGACAACAAAAATGGTGATCTGCTCAGATTTTGCCAACTGCATAAATACTGCAGTCGCCTGACGTATTTGAGATACACTTCCGGGGGCGGATGAGATTTCATCACTGTACATCGTCTGGATCGAATCAACTACGACGACATCCGGTTTCCCTCTGCGGACGACTTCTGCGATGTCATTCAGACTGGTCTCACAGATCAACTGCAACTCATCAGATATCGTTCCGATCCGTTCTGCACGGATCTTAATCTGCTGCAGGGATTCCTCTCCGGATATATACCAGATTTTCCTGCCGGCATTGGCCATGTTGCGGCATACCTGTAATAATAATGTAGATTTTCCGATACCGGGATCTCCGCCGACCAGTACCAGTGAGCCCGGAACAACACCGCCGCCAAGTACACGATCCAGCTCAGGCATACCGCTGGTCATACGCGCATTCGTCTCGGCTGTTACTGCTGACAATGAAACCGGCTTGATATCTTTCATACCGGCAGAATGCCCTGCGGAAGACGTTTTTCGCGCCTTTGGTTCTTCAACAAATGTATTCCATTCTTTACACCCGGGACACTGCCCCATCCACTTTGAGGTTTCGTATCCGCATTCTGTGCAGTAGAAAATTGTCTTATTTCCTTTTGCCATAGGTTTCCATTTCTTCTAATTGTTTATTCGGCCTGTTTTGGATAAAACATAAGGCTGCCGTTTTTAACGCCAATCTCTACGATATCTCCTTGCTTGATCGCTCCTGAAAGAATATCCTCTGCAAGTCTGTCCTCAAGGTCATGCTGCATCAGTCTCTTCAGCGGACGCGCACCATACCGCGGATCATATGCCTGTTCCACGATCAGCTTCTTTGCAGAATCCCGTAACTTTAACGAAATATGCAGTTGCTCTTTACAACGTTTTTCGAGATCCTTTGCCAGCAGTGTGACAATCTTTTTCATATGATCCTTCGACAGCGAATGGAAC
This sequence comes from Eubacterium sp., assembly GCA_045539215.1. Lineage (GTDB taxonomy): Bacteria > Bacillota > Clostridia > Lachnospirales > Lachnospiraceae > SY8519. The sequence goes on from JAZQEX010000018.1 coordinate 4,624, forward strand.
ACGATCGTTTCGTCAATACGATTCAGGAACTCAGGACGGAAGATTCTTCTGACCTCATCCATGACCTGTCCCTTCATACGTTCATAATCAGCATGCTTGTCTTCACCGGATGTAAACCCAAGCTTTTTCGGTTCTACAATAGACATCGCTCCGGCATTAGACGTCATAATAATGATCGTGTTTTTAAAATCAGTTTTTCTGCCCTGTGCATCTGTAATATGACCGTCATCAAGAACCTGCAAAAGGATGTTAAATACATCCGGATGCGCCTTCTCAATCTCATCAAACAGAACAACCGAATACGGATGTCTCCGGATCTGCTCGGAAAGCTGGCCACCCTCATCGTAACCGACATAACCGGGCGGTGATCCGATCATCTTAGACACACTGTGCTTTTCCATATATTCAGACATGTCAACACGGATCATAGCGTCTTCTGTTCCGAAAACAGCTTCCGCAAGTGCTTTTGACAATTCTGTCTTTCCGACGCCGGTCGGGCCTAAGAACAGGAAGGATCCGGTCGGTCGCTTCGGATCTTTTAAGCCGACTCTGCCTCTGCGCACGGCGCGTGATACCGCTTCCACGGCTTCATCCTGCGCAATGATCCTCTTATGCAGGAAGCGTTCCATATTGCGAAGACGTGTGGTTTCATTCTCTGTAAGCTTATTCAAAGGAATATGTGTCCATTCGGAAACAACATCAGCGATCTCGTTCTCACCTACGGATTTTACAGTCCTGCTGCCTTTTTTGCGTTCCCGTTCTAAAGCGTAAGAAAGATCTCTTTCGACTTTTTTGCGCTCCTCTCTGAGTTCACTCGCCAAAGCAAGATCTTCATCGAGGATCGCCTGGCACTGCTGCTGATAAAGCGCATCGCTTTTTTCTTTCAGATCCCTGATCTTGCTGGATAGCGCAAAGCCCTTAATCCTGACTTTGGAAGCAGTCTCATCCATAAGATCGATTGCTTTATCTGGCAAATAACGGTCATTGATATAACGTTCCGAAAGATATGCTGCAGCCTGGATTCCCTCATCCGTGATCGTAACACCATGATGTAACTCATATCTGCTGCGAAGCCCTTTGAGGATATCAACGGTTTCCTCTACACTCGGCTCTTCAATCATGATGGGTTGGAAGCGTCTCTCCAAAGCGGCATCTTTTTCAATGTGCTTTCTGTATTCATCGATCGTCGTTGCACCGATCACCTGGATAAAACCTCTTGAAAGAGCCGGTTTCATAATATTTGATGCATCCAGAGCACCCTCCGCTCCGCCGGCACCGATGATCGTATGGATCTCATCAATAAACAGGATCACTTCACCGTTTTTCTGAACTTCATAAAGAACGCCTTTGATGCGCTCTTCAAATTCACCACGATATTTTGAACCTGCTACCATACCTGAAATATCCAGTGTCAGAATCCGTTTGTTTTGCAAATGTTCCGGTACAGTGCCATCAGCGATTCTTTGCGCAAGCCCTTCAACGATTGCTGTTTTTCCGACACCCGGTTCACCGATCAGGCAGGGATTATTCTTCCCTCTTCTGCCGAGGATCTGGATCAAACGTCTCATCTCTGATTCCCGTCCGAGAAGCGGATCCAATTCACCTCTCGCTGCACGCAATGTGAGATCCTGCGCATAACGATCCAGCATCGGCGTGGTATGAAAATCGACTTTTTTACCGCCTCGGATGGCCTTCTGCTCATCTGCAGAAAGCAGGTTCATCCTTCCGCTGACTTCCATCACATCAATATATAATCGCTTAAGATCCGTACCGACACCGGATAGAATCCTTCCTGCCGCACAGGAAGGTGATTCCAGAATTGCCATCAGCAATTGCTCTGTTCCTGTCTGATCACACTTCATTTGTGCACAGATATCGTCTGCCTTTAAAAGAACTTCTTTTGCTTCCGGTGTATAGAACTGATCACGATCCGGATCAACATTCGGGATCGCCAGCTCGTCAACCAGTCGTAAGATGTCTGTCCGGTCAATATTTGCATTTTCAAGTACTTTTGCAGCAACGCCTTCTCTGACAGTCATTAAGCCGAGCAAAATACATGCAGTATCACAACTGCATTGCCCGCGTTCATTTGCCATGTCTTTTGCTGCTGACAATACAGACATAGCCTGCTGAGTATAGTTTTGTTCAATCAAAAATCGTCCCTCCGATTTATCAGTCAATTCTCATATTGCGTAAAAATCTCATCTACGAGTGCATGAACTTCGTCTTTGCTGATCCCTTTACAGTATCCTTTTGCAAGGATGACACCAAGATCACTCTTCATATCACTGATCGCCTTCATCTTATCTGCATCAAACGCAATGACTGCGCCGCGCCGGCGGTCCAGACGAAGAAGCCCTTCCGATCTCAGACAGGCATACGCTTTATTAACGGTATGCATATTAATGCCGATCACTTCCGCAAGCTGTCTGACTGAAGGCAGCGCATCTCCCTCGTGATACTGTCTGGTAGCAATCCCATATATGATCTGATTGCGTAACTGAATGTATAAAGCTTCTTCACTTTCAAAATCAATCTGAATTAACATAATCATTCCTCACAGCATAAATAGCACCTCATGTTATAGCGTTAGTATAACAAAATCATAGGAATTGTCAACTGATTCTAAATTTGGTATACTATTACGAGTTACATATTACAACTTAAAGGAATAAGTATTTTAGGAAAGGGAAATCTGATGGAATCAAATCAGTATTCTGACAGATTCGCGGTAAAAAGGACTTATGAAAAAGAGAAAGATTAGTGCATTACTGCTCGGAAGTGTATTGAGTATTTCACTACTGTTTTCCGGGTGTGGCTCTATCCTAGATGAAATCAGTTTTTTAAATCATTCTGAAGAGACTCAGACCACGGAACCGGAAGGCGATGAGCCTGAGACGACCGAAGATACGAACATCCGTCTGACGAGCCGCTGGTATAATGAAGCAGGCGAAAAGCTTGCAGGTGCGACGATCACTCTGACGGCAGATGGCACAGAGGTGTTTACCGGTGTCACAGATGAAAACGGCGTTCTTGCTGCATGCACCTTCCCGTCAAACACGGATATTACATATACTGTAAAAGATGCTTCCGGCGCGACATTAGGCAGTTCAAACGCTAAGTACATCGTTTCGGAAGAGTTTACAGTAATCTCCATGTTTACTTCCGGGGCAGATGCTTCTTCCCAGAGGATTCAGATCCCGTCAGGGAAAACAGATATTGTCGCAGCGATGTATATTAATTCCGGCAAAAAGATCGGCCACTCGAATATCACGATCAACAGAGACGCCGCTGCTGAGCAGGCGCAGACTGTAACAACAGAGGAAGCTGCTCCGGCCGCTGAAGAGGCCGCACCGGCACAAGAAGCTGCCACAGAAGCGACTGAAGAGACCACAGAAGAAGCTCCGGCTGAAGATACTGCTGCCGAAGAACCGGCAGAGGATGCAGCTGAATAATGAATTCAAACAAACAGAAAGCGCAGTTCTTTTTACGGAACTGCGCTCTTTTATTTTTATAAAGAATATCGTTTCCTTCTGATGATAAACAAAGATAAGATTCCTCCGGCCGCACAACATGCAATGATATAAAACACCAGTTTCATGGGATCATCTGTTTTCGGGCTGCCTGTCGTAATCTTCTCTGAACGGATTACTGTTGTCTTCTCTTTTTCGACGTTTACAGGCTTCTCGATCAAAAAAGTCTGCTTCGTATCCTCGTAATCCTGATGAGCAGCAATAAGATTATTATCTTTCACTTCTTTTACATATAATTGTTCAAATACGACCAATTCCTGATCATAGTACTGTGTTGCATCATAGACAAATGTTACGTCTATCGTTCCGCTAGTCTTTTCCGGAACAAATTGCGTCACTCCTGTGATATCTGATCCACCATCTGTTATGAGTTTTTGGGATTTTTTGTCCATGATTTTTCCCTGCATGACATAAGTCTCTCCCGGAATCAGATTCTGATAAGAGATCGTATCCGTGACCGTTCGCTTCGTATCATCTCCTTTTGTATCTTTGTCAGACACGGTTGTTCTGATTTCCGGAAAATGAATGGTCTGATCCTGATCTGTCAGATCTTCATGTGTTGCAATGGTTTCCTCATTCTTCTTAATCTTTTCATAAACAACGATGTCTCTTCCGGCCAGGCTGCTTCCGTCAAAAGTAAAAGTCAGCTCTGCGGTTCCTTTTGTTTCGACCGGTGTAATCTCCTTAGACGCTGTGATCTCTTTCCCACCGACCGTAAACGTGTCTCCGTTAGCCGGATCCATAAGAATACCTTCTATCTGATAGGTCGTTCCGATCTCGAGGCCTTCAAACATCACTTCATCGACGATCGTCACTTCTTGGTCTGCATTAGATACCTGCTTACCATTTTGATCATCTTTTGCTTTTGTATGAATCTTTACTTCCAGTTTTTCTATCTGCGGCTTGTCGTTTGTCAACGTTCCAAGAGAAATCATTTCCGTTTCTGACTTATCTTCTTCAATATAGAAGGTAATGTCTTTTAACAGATCATACTCCTGATTCGCTTCACATTTTAATTCAGTCAAAGTATAGGAGCCGTATGGCAATGCCCCCAGTGTGTCATCAGGTTTGCTTTCTGATCCATCACGGCCCTTGCCAAACCACAATCCGGTATTGGGCTTCAGAGCGCTTGTCGGAATCACAGCATCGTCACCATACTCGCTTAATACGCTGTCGTTTACATTTGTCTCCTTACTGTGCGCTTTCACCGAAGAATAATATCCGTTTTTATTGGTTACGATCACATGCTGCTCTCCTGTCTCATTGTGTGTCAGTAAAAAAGCGACCATTCCCATTCTTTTGTTTGTTGTATCTTCGATCTTATGAAATGAGATATCATTCCGATATACCTGATTGGAAAATGAAAGCTCTTTTTTCTCTTTATCCAAAGATACTAACGCTTGATTCTCTCTAATCGAGAAAACATGTTTTTTGGGATCAGAAATCAGATAAGAATCATTTGTTGCGGTTTCCTGCAATGAGTATGTACCATACGGAAGATAATCGGACGCTGTTTCAATATGAGCAGATTCATCCGTTGTAAATTGCCCGATCACGTCACCTTTCTGAAACCATTTCCCGTCAACCAATACAGGCTGCAAGGATTCGTTATATAATGCAAATGTAATACCGGCAAGAGAAGCACCGCCCATTGCCTCTTTTTTCCCTAGTTCCAGATCATGTTTTTCAAAAGTCACACCTCCGCGGATCACATCTTCCTCGATGACCGGGGGCTGATAAGAAGAAACCGTTTTCTGATTACCCTTTGCTGCGATCGGTATCGTATATGTTTTATCGTTGATCAGATAACCATCGGGTGCTTTGGTCTCCTGTATCGTTACGGTTCCCAACGGAAAGACAGGATTTCCCTCTGAATCCTTAATAAGCTCCGGCCCAGATTTCTTATAGTCATCACGATAATAAACCTTTCCGCTCTGATCTGTTTGAAATACCCAGGTATACTTTGGTTTGCCGGAAGCTGTATCTTTACAGTAATAATTTACTGTAAATTCCGCACCTGCAAGGGATGCATCTCCAGTCGTCTCTTCTTCTTTACCATCCTTATATTTTTTGACCAGAAGAAGATCTACCGGGTTGTACTGCGGAATATCTGACACGTTAATGGTCTGTGTCATCTGATCCGATGCTGCAATCTCAACGGCATACGTTTCGGGATCTAATGCATAACCGGTCCCTGCCTTTGTTTCCTTATAATAATATGTTCCCGGCTTTAAAGAGATCTGTTCAGATGTCCCGTCTTTTCGAACAGAAAATATTGCGATCGCATTTTTATTATTTTTCGCGTCTTCCTTGGTTTCATAAATTCCATATGAAGCTCCTTCCAGTGAATAACAGGCATTATCCCTGGTAAACGAAGGAATCTCTGAGCTTTTCCGAAGTGTCACATCGATGTTTTGCAATGGCCAGCTTCCGACTACAGTCTGATATCCGTCCTCACCTTCAACAACAAAAGCCTGAAACGCTTCTGGTGGGTCAGGCAAAGCCATGATTTCTTCATATAACGATTCAATCTGTTCTTTAAAATCGCTTCCGATCCCCGCATCCGCATCTCCGTTCCATTTGCATCCATCCCACATCCAGGAAAGCATGACATGAGATGTGATGTAGATATCGATGTAATTGTATTCGGAAAACAAAGTCCGGGATGTTATATCGTCATATCCATTTCCTCCAACCAGATAGTACATAACCTTTCTCATATCACTATTCTGATTCATCAGCTCATAAGGATACGAGCCATTCGGAGGGGTGTCCTTAGAAGGCTGAACGCAAAATGCCGTACCGGCGCCGTCATCAACCGACAGATTCCCTGTTGACCAGTTTCCATAATGGTATTGTGTGTCATGGAACAGTTCCACCGTACCCGCAGCATACGCGTCCGTAGTCTCTCCCATCACAAACGGAAACAGGAATACCAGCGCCAGAAATAAGGCGGTAATCCTTCGGATTTTAAAAGTTACTTGTTTCATGAGGTCCTCCTTTGTATCTCTCCTTTCTGTCGGACCACATGACGTTCTCTATCTCTTCCCAGTTTTGTGTTATACGGCAAGTATATCATGTGTAATTTTTCTGTAAATGCCATTTAAAATAATAACGGGAAAACGCAAAAAAATAACGCCCGGTACGGACGTTATTTCATCTTTTTTAATCTGTCGCTTTATCACTCTGTTTCATGATATCCAGGAAATGACCGACTTCGGTCCATGCTTTTTTCGATTCCGGCAATCTGTGCAGCGCCATTTGGAAGACATGAAACATTCCTTCATAAATACTCAGGCGTACTTTTACACCTGCTTCTTTTGCCTTTTTCGCAACGATTTCAGAATCGCTTAAGAGCATCTCGTAGCTGCCAACCTGAATCAGCATGGGCGGGAATCCGGAAAAATCTCCGAATGCCGGAGAAAGAAATGGGTTTTTCGGATCATTTCCGCCAATATACTCTTTATTATTGATCAGCGTATTGGAGGAATTCCCGAAATTCGGATCCCTGTGATAGTTTTGTTCATAAGAATCGCCGGATTGCGTCATATCTGTCCAGGGAGACATTGCGATCAGGCCTGCAGGGAGCTCGCGGTTTTGTTTTTTCAGATAATGACATAATGCCATTGCCAGACCGCCTCCGGCCGAATCTCCGGCCAAAAGGATCTCATTCGGATGCCAGCCTCTGTTGATCAGCCAGTTATAGGCATAGATGGAGTCTTCCAGTGCAGCGGGAAACGGATATTCCGGTGCGACACGATAATCCACTGTCAGAACATCCATTCCTTTGCCGAGTTCATTGTAACGAACTGCAAATTTTCGATAGACATTGCGCATTGCCCCGACATATCCGCCGCCATGCAGTTGTAAAAGGATCCTGCTGTCATCCCTCTGCTCTGATTGTAACAGTTCAAGCCGGCAGTTCCTACCATGGATGACATCCATAGTATAGCCTTCCGGAACCTTCCAGGGCCTTTCTACCATATGCTTTCGAAAATCGCCGCTTTTTACAGACAGTCCGACGATACCTTCTGCCGTAAATCTGGCGATCGTTTCCCGCATAATCGATCCCTGTTTACTGACACCGTTCGGGTTCGTTATCAAATGTTTGTATTTCATATCAGATTCCTTTTTCAAGATTCTACAAACCGATTATCGATGAAATCTTCGTGCCATTTCACTTCTTGCACGGCTTCCGCCGATCAGTAATGTTGCCACAAAAACCAGAATCACGCTGGCAAGAATGATCCAGGATACCTGCAGATGATCGATGATGCCAAATACATATAAAATAAACGGCGCGCTTGCAAGGATCACAACCCAGAGCTGCATAATGATATAACTCTGCCAGTTCCGCTTGTTCACAAGCATTAAAATAACGATCATCAGATCAATAAATGCCAGCAGGCCGGGATACACATATGTCAATGCCCATCCGCGAAATCCTGTCGAATAATCTATGAATAGAACAAGAAGGACTGCCAGCAAAGACTGCATCATCATCTTTGGCTGATGCCCGATCTGTTTCTTTAAGGAAAAGAACAACGTAACATATCCATAGATCATGATCAGACCGATCAAAAATGTCCACCACATTTCATGTCCCATTCGCAGATTGACATTAAAAATGAGCAAAAAGGCAGCGATCGCTGTAATCGTATAGATCCATAACGTGTTTCGTGCACGATACGTCTTTCTTTTTGTCAGAGGATATGTCGGTTCGATTAAGCGTCGGCTCTCTTCATCAAGAGGTGCGATCGATCTTCGGCACAATGGACATTTGCCGGTCGGATCTAAAATAACGACACCGCAATAATCACATTTTCGTTCCATTTATCGATATACTCCATTTGTTGTAATGCTAACTTCCATCCCTTTTTCAGTAAAAAAGCGGTAAATATTTTGCGGAATATTAGTACTTCTTAAAATTGATGTAACGTTAATGGCGATTCTGTCTCCATAGGAACTGACACTAAGCTTTAACGGCTGTCCTTTTGCGTGTGCCAGGATCACATTGACAAAATCAACATATTCCCGATACGGTTCTGCTACTGTCTGCAACCCGATATTCGTGACTGTAGACGTAATAGATTTCTGTGAAAGCTTATGGATCTGCTTTAATACAGGATTCTTAAACAGCATTGGTACCATGCGAGACAAAAGATTCTTTTCTGTAGAAACATTTGTAGACAAACGATTCTGTAGTTCTTCTCTTGTGGTTTGTTCCCGCAGTGATTTTTTGATCTGTCTGACAACCTCTTCAAAAGTAACATCTTCTACTTCGTCAGGGCGGAACATCGCATTGATATTGACAAAGAAATTCTTGGTCGTATCTACGCCAAACACAGGTCGTAAGTTTACCGGAACACAGATCGCAATCGGTCGCTCCGGCGTAATCTGCTTAGCGTGTTCCTGCCAGATACTGTATGCAAGAACGGATACGATCAGTTCGTTGATCGTCGCCTGAAATTCATGCGCCAGCTTACGTACTTCAGCAACCTTTAAATATCCGTGAATGATGCCTACCCGTTCTCCGGACAGAACATTTCCCGGGATCAGAAAAGCTCTCTGAAAACGGTATGGTCTGAGCGGTTTTTTATCGTAGAAATCCTGAAATCTGTCTTTTGCGCTAACAGTGATTCCTTCTGTCAGGTCATTTCCATATTTAATCTGTAATTTCGGATGGACATAACGTAAATACTGATATACGATCTCCTTCAGGAAGTACAGTGCGCCGGTACCGTCTGAGAGAACATGAAATACCTCGAGGTTAATCCGGCTTCTGAAATAGGTGACACGGAACAAATAGCTTCTGTTTTGAGAAGCCTCTATATAAGCACAGGGAAAATCATCTTCTTTTTTTACCAGAGGTGCAGGCTTTCCGTTTTCTTCCAGATAATACCAGTGCATTCCCTGCCGGAGTCTGGAATTAAATCCAGGGAATTTCGGAAGCACAGTATCAAGCGCCCGCTGCAATAATTCAGGATTGATCTCCTCTTTCAGCGTCGCCGTCATGCGATAGACATTCGTCATATCCTCTCCGGTAATGATCGGATACATCAGCGCAGAATTATCGAGTTTTTCCCAGCTGATCTCAGTATTGCGATCATGGCTCAATGCTTCATTATACGCAAGATAATCCTCATCTTTGATCAGATCTTCATTCGGATTCTGCTTGGCCAGATTTTTATCAATATGATATTTCTGTCGCAGATTCTTCTCTTCTTCCCGCAAATTTCGCCTTTTACGTCTGATCTGGTCCCGATTCGCTTTATATTGTTTTTTAAGCTCTTTCGTATTCGACATGATACCCCTTACCTTTGATATTATATCCTTAATTTGATACTATATCATTTTTGTAGTTCTTCCTCAAGTCAATACAGAAATACAAAAAGACTGCAG
>JAZQEX010000019.1:0-27932 GCA_045539215.1 Eubacterium sp.
ACGGGGCTGCGTAAAAAACGCAGTCCCGTTAATATTTATTTTGTGCACATAAGCTTACGGATCGCTCCGTGCTGCGCACTCTCACGCTCCTACGTATTTTCGCAACTCGCCCCACTCGCTTTTACGCTTCGCGTGGCTTTATTGCTCAAATCCGTTACACCGCGCTATACATGCCGCCTTGTCTGCAAGCAGCCAGTCGTCATGTGCACCGCGGCAGCTTATGCGCTTTAGTTGTTGATCAGTTTATCCTCGTTGCTCCAGCTGTACATCTGGCGGATCTCTTTACCAACCTTCTCTACTTCTGCCTCTGCAGCCAGCTTACGCATTGCGCGGAAGTGTACCTGCTTGCCTGCATCAGACATATCCAGAAGGAATTCTTTTGCGAAAGTACCGTCCTGAATGTCAGCCAGAACTTTCTTCATTGCCTTCTTGGTCTCATCTGTGATGATTTTCGGTCCGGTAATATAATCGCCATACTCAGCAGTATTGGAAATAGAATAACGCATGCCTGCGAAACCTGACTGATAGATCAGGTCAACGATCAGCTTCATCTCATGTACGCACTCGAAATATGCGTTACGCGGGTCATAACCAGCCTCAACCAGAGTCTCGAAACCTGCCTGCATCAGGGCTGTAACACCACCGCAAAGAACTGCCTGCTCACCAAAGAGGTCAGTCTCTGTCTCTACACGGAATGTGGTCTCTAATACACCTGCACGTGCGCCACCGATACCCAGTGCGTAAGCCAGTGCCATATCCAGTGCCTTACCTGTAGCATCCTGCTCTACAGCAACCAGACACGGTGTACCTTTGCCCTCCAGGTACTCACTTCTTACAGTGTGACCCGGTGCTTTCGGTGCGATCATGGTAACGTCAACGTCTGCCGGCGGTACGATGGTTCCGAAGTGAATGTTGAAACCATGTGCGAACATCAGCATGTTGCCGGCTTCCAGGTTCGGCTCGATGTCTTCTTTATACATTTTAGCCTGCTTCTCATCGTTGATCAGGATCATGATGATGTCAGCCTGCTTAGCTGCTTCAGCTGCTGTGAATACTTTAAATCCATCCTCTTCTGCTTTTTTCCAGGACTTGCTGCCCTCATACAGACCGATGATAACGTTAATGCCTGAATCACTTAAGTTCTTAGCGTGTGCATGACCCTGGCTGCCGTAACCAACGATCGCGATGGTCTTTCCATCCAGCAGAGAAAGGTTGCAATCTTCCTGATAATAAATTTTTGCCATTTTAATGACCCTCCATGATTTTAATCTACTACGGTAATATTTCCGGAACCTCTGCTAAGCCCCGTAGCTCCGGTACGGGCCAGCTCAAGAATCCCATATTCATCTAACAGTTCGATAAATGCATTGACTTTACTCGGTGAACCAGTCAGTTCAATGATCAGTGAATCCTTCGACACATCCACGATCTTAGCCCGGAAGATCTGCGAGATCGACATGATCTCCTGCCTCTTACCATCCGGAGCGGAAACTTTCAGGAGCACAAGTTCCCTGTAAACCGAGTCCTCCGGATCCAACAGCTTCACACTGATCACATCTTCAAGCTTTGCCAGCTGTTTTTCGATCTGCTCCAGGATCTGCTCTTCTCCCGTAGACGCGATCGTGATTCTGGTAAAACGTGAATCTGTTGTTCCGCCCGCAGAAAAACTGTCAATATTATATCCGCGGCGTGCGAACAGCCCGGAAATATGGCTGGTCACACCGGAAGTGTTTTCTACAAGCAGTGAATAAATCTGTCTTCTCATTGTATCCTCCTGCAAGAAGAAAGGGTAGGTGAATCTTCACCCTGACCCTTTCCCTTAAACTGCATGAAAATTATTTTAGCAACATCAAATATGTTTGTCAATAAAAACGCTTACAGCTGCGGGCCTGCCGGCACGAGTGCCTTACCTGCCTCATTGCCTTCATATTTCGCAAAGTTCTTGATGAAACGATCTGCCAGATCCTTTGCCTTTTCTTCCCATTCTGCAGCATCTGCATAGGTATCACGCGGATCTAAGATACCGCTGTCAACACCCGGCAGCTCTGTCGGTACTTCGAAGTTGAAGTAAGGGATTGTCTTTGTCGGAGCCTTGTTTACATCGCCGCTCAGGATAGCATCGATGATACCGCGTGTATCCTTGATGGAGATACGCTTGCCGGTTCCGTTCCAGCCTGTGTTGACCAGATATGCTTTCGCGCCGCTCATCTGCATTCTCTTAACCAGCTCTTCACCGTACTTGGTCGGATGAAGCTCTAAGAACGCCTGACCGAAGCATGCGGAGAAGGTCGGTGTCGGCTCTGTGATGCCACGCTCTGTTCCTGCAAGCTTTGCGGTAAAGCCGGACAGGAAATAATACTGTGTCTGCTCCGGTGTCAGGATGGAGATCGGCGGAAGTACACCAAATGCATCTGCTGACAGGAAGATGACATTCTTTGCTGCCGGTCCTGCGGATACCGGATTAACATTCAGTACGATATTATCAATATGGCTTAACGGATAGGAAACACGGGTGTTTTCTGTTACGCTCTTATCTGCAAAATCGATCTTGCCGTTCTCATCCAGGGTAACGTTCTCAAGCAGTGCGTTTCTCTTGATCGCATTGTAGATGTCCGGCTCAGATTCTTTATCAAGGTTGATAACCTTTGCATAGCATCCTCCTTCATAGTTGAAGACACCTGCATCATCCCAGCCATGCTCATCGTCACCGATCAGCAGACGCTTCGGATCTGTGGAAAGTGTGGTCTTACCGGTTCCGGAAAGTCCGAAGAAAATGGCTGTATTTTCACCGTTCATATCGGTATTAGCGGAACAATGCATGGAAGCGATGCCCTTAAGCGGCAGATAGTAGTTCATCATAGAGAACATACCCTTCTTCATCTCGCCGCCGTACCAGGTATTGATGATAACCTGCTCTTTGCTGGTGATGTTGAACGCAACAGCTGTCTCAGAGTTTAAGCCCATCTCTTTGTAGTTCTCAACGACTGCCTTGGATGCATTGTAAACAACAAAATCCGGCTCATAGGTTTCCAGTTCTTCATCAGTCGGGATGATGAACATGTTTTTAATGAAGTGCGCCTGCCATGCCACTTCCATGATGAAGCGGATCGCCATGCGGGAATCTTTGTTTGCGCCGCAGTAGGAATCTACAACAAACAGTCTCTTACCGGAAAGCTCTTTCATAGCAATATCCTTTAAGATTGCCCAGTTTTCTTCTGACAGCGGATGGTTGTCATTCGGATACTCTTCTGATGTCCACCAAACAGTATCTTTGGAGTTTTCATCCATTACAATATATTTATCCTGCGGAGAACGGCCGGTATAGATACCGGTCATAACATTGACCGCACCCAGCTCACTGACCTGACCAACTTCATATCCGGTCAGACCTTCTTTTGTCTCCTCTTCGAAGCACTGCTCAAAAGACGGATTGTATACGATTTCTGTTGTTCCTGTAATGCCATACTTGCTCAGATCGATTTTTGCCATATTTGTTTCCTCTTCCCTCGTACTGGATATCTCAAATCATATCCCTTATAAAACAACAAAGTTCCGTTTATATTATACACAAAAACACATTACAATAACATATTTTTCCGGAATTTCTGTCAAAAAAATTATTTGTAGAAAGGCGCCGTTTTCTGATAGCTTTCCCGGAGCTGATACTGGTTTCTGAGATTTAAAACCTGCGATGTCCTGCGTCTGATAAAATCATCCAGTTTGACCATGTACTCATCGGATGTAATTGTCCCCTCTGCAACGTAGGTTAGGCCCTTCTCCCAGCTGGCGGTCAGCTCTGCATTTAAAAGCGGACGGATCGACATATCGACGATATCGTAGATCAGCTCGCCCATCAGTGTCGGCGTGATCACCTGCGTCTTTTTATTCAACGACAGATATTTGTTTCCAACCAGTTTTTTCAGGATCTCTGCTCTCGTCGCACTCGTTCCGATCCCGGAGCCCTTGATCTGCTCTCTAAGCTCCTCATCTTCGATGAGCTGGCCCGCATTTTCCATTGCCAGAACGATTGATCCGGAATTGTAACGCTTGGGCGGTGAAGTCTCGCCTTCTTTAATAGAAAAACCAGAGATTGGCAGCTCGCTTCCCTTTTTCACATCTGCGAGCACCTCTGCAAGACGCTCGGGATCAGCCTGTGTATTCTCTGTATCTGCCTGTTCTCCCTGCGCTGTTGCGCCGTCTGCCTTCCCGGCTGCCGGTTTCTTCGAAAACGAATATCGCATCACGGAGAGGTATCCCTTTTCCTTCAGCACTCTGGTGTTTAAGAAAAAGTGTTCCTTGTCGATCACCGCGTCCAGCGACACCTTCTGATAAACTGCCGGCGGCAGAAAAACAGCAAGAAACCGTCTGACGATCGCCTCATACACATGCTGTGATACCGGTTTCAGATTCGAGAGTGCCGCGATGCCCTGACCCGTAGGGATGATCGCATAATGATCCGTGATCGCCTTATCGTTAACATATTTCGATTTAATGATCTTCTTATGCGCCCCGTTTTCAAGGATCGCGGAAACGAATGATGCCACCCCCCGCAACTGCTCCAGGCCGCGCAGATTCTTATCGATCTCCTTTGCCACAGCCGTCGAGAGTACACGTGCATCGGTACGCGGGTATGTCACAAGCTTTCTCTCATACAGCTCCTGAACTACTTTCAGCGTCTCATCCGGACTGATCTTAAACAGTTTGGAACACTCATTCTGGAGCTCTGCCAGATTATAAAGAAGCGGCGGATTCTTTTTCTCCTGCTTTCTGCTGATGGATTCCACCGTCAGGACCTGCGGCGTTACTGAAGAAAGCTGATCGATCAGCTCTTTCGCATCCTGCTTTTCCCGGAAACCGTTTTCCTTGTAAAGCTTTGGAGACGCAAAATAACGCGAACCTTCTACTGCCTTCCACTCACAAGACAAAACCGTGTCGTCCTTTTTGGCATCCGCGAACACACGGAAAAACGGCGTCTTCCGGAAATCCCGGATCTCACGTTCCCTGCGGACGACCATGCCGAGCACGCAGGTCATCACACGGCCGACAGAGATCACCGCATACCGCTGGTGCAAAAAGGATGCCAGCGTATTTCCGTATTTGAGTGTCAGGAGACGCGAAAAGTTGATGCCCATCAGGTAGTCTTCTTTTGCACGCAAATAAGCGGACGCGGAAAGATTGTCATATTCCGACCAGTCCTTCGCTTCCCGGATTCCCCGGAGGATCTCCTCTTCTGTCTGCGAATCGATCCAGACACGCTTGCGGGTCTTGTCTCCCACATTTGCCATCTGATCAACCAGCCGGTATATGTATTCTCCCTCGCGTCCGGAGTCTGTGCAGATATAGATCACATCTACATCCGGGCGTCGAAGAAGCCCGGAAACAATATCAAATTGCTTTTTCACACCTGGGATGACTTCATACAGAAAATCATCCGGAAGAAAAGGCAGTGTCTCCAGGCTCCACTTTTTATATTTCGGGTCATAGGTCTCGGGATAGCTCATGCTCACAAGGTGCCCGACGCACCATGTGATCACGCTATGCTCCGATTCCATATACCCGTCATGATTTTTTGTGTTTTCCCCGAGCGCCTTGGCAAACTCTCGCGCCACGCTCGGTTTTTCCGCAATATACAGCGATTTTGACATATTATTTCTTATTGATATATCCCTGTGCCTTCAGAAGCTCTGCGCAAAGAACCGCACCGCCTGCAGCACCACGCAGGGTGTTGTGTGCAAGGCCGATGAACTTAAAGTCATAAACAGTATCTTCTCTCAGACGACCGATGGAAACACCCATACCGCCGCCGAAATTAACATCCTCAGATACCTGCGGACGATTGTCCTCTTCCAGATACTGGATATAGTGCTCCGGTGCGCTCGGCAGGGAAAGCTCCTGCGGAAGACCTGAGAAATTCACCAGTTTCTCGATCAGCTGTTCCTTGGTCGGTTTTTTACGGAATTTTACAAATACTGCTGCCGTATGTCCGTTTAATACCGGAACACGTACGCACTGGCAGGTGATCACCGGCTCTGTTGCCGGTACGATCTCGCCGTCTTTGATCTCGCCCCAGAGACGCAGCGGCTCTTTCTCGGATTTCTCTTCCTCACCACCGATGTACGGGATGATATTGCCAACCATCTCCGGCCAGTCTTCGAAAGTCTTGCCGGCACCGGAAATTGCCTGATAGGTTGTCGCTACGACTTCATACGGTTCAAACTCTTTCCATGCGTTCAGCGCCGGTGCATATGCCTGAATGGAGCAGTTCGGTTTTACCGCGATGAATCCGCGTGTCGTACCAAGACGTTTTTTCTGGGATTCGATCACGTCAAAGTGCTGCGGATTGATCTCCGGAACGACCATCGGTACATCCGGTGTCCAGCGATGCGCGCTGTTATTGGAAACAACCGGTGTCTCTGTCTTTGCATAAGCTTCTTCGATTGCTTTGATCTCATCCTTTGACATGTCAACCGCACTGAAGACAAAGTCAACGCTTGCAGCCACTTTTTCAACTTCGTTTACATTTGAAACGATGATATCTTTTACAGCGTCCGGCATCGGAACATCGATTTTCCAGCGTCCGCCGACAGCATCCTCGTAACGTTTGCCTGCTGAACGCGGGCTCGCTGCGATCGTAACTACTTCAAACCACGGATGGTTGTCAAGAAGAGAGATAAATCTCTGACCTACCATTCCTGTTCCACCAAGAATTCCTACTTTTAATTTTTCCATTTTAAAACCCCTTTCTTATACAGCATTGAAACGCTCAGTGTGTTCCAATTCAAGTTTTCTTTCTTCTATTACCTTTTCCATAGCGGCCCGTCCCGGCGCCCCATCGGTTAGCCGGCGGTTCACACATGTGGAAATTGCAATCGCTTCATAAATATCGTCTTCAAACACTTCTGAGAATGACTTGAATTCTTCCATCGTCAGATCATCCAGTGCCTTCCCTTCATCGATGCAGTGAAGCACCATTCTGCCGATGATCCCGTGTGCATCTCTGAACGGAACGCCGTGATTTACCAGATAATCTGCTGCGTCTGTCGCATTGGTAAATCCGCCGCTTGCGCTCTTTTCCATCCGTTCCGGACGGAAACGCAATGTCTCCAGCATCCCTGTAAACAATCTGATACAGCCCTGTACGGTATCCATTGCATCGAATGCGAATTCCTTATCCTCCTGCATATCTTTGTTGTATGCAAGCGGCAGGCCTTTCATCGTCGTCAGCAGTGCCATCAGCGCACCATAGACGCGTCCTGTTTTTCCTCTGACAAGCTCTGCGATATCCGGATTCTTCTTCTGCGGCATAATACTGCTGCCGGTGCTGTAAGCATCATCGATCTCCACAAACCGGTATTCATCCGAGTTCCACAAAATGATCTCTTCACAGAATCTGCTCAGATGCATCATAATGATCGATGCGCCCGAAAGATATTCAATCAGATAATCTCTGTCAGACACGGAATCCATGCTGTTTCTCGTCGGTCCGAAAAATCCAAGCTCAGCAGCTGTCATTTTCCGGTCAAGCGGATACGTCGTTCCTGCCAGCGCGCCTGCGCCGAGCGGGCATTCATTCATCCGCACCGCAATGTCACGCATCCGGCTTCTGTCTCTGCGGAACATTTCATAATATGCTCCCAGATGATGTGCCAGTGTCAGAGGCTGCGGCTTCTGCAGATGTGTAAAGCCCGGCATTACCGTATCGAGATTTTCTTCCATCTTATTTAAGAGTGCACGCAGAAGCTCCTGAAGCAGATGGTCTGTCTCGTTAACAACCGATCTGGTATAAAGGCGCATATCCAACGCAACCTGGTCGTTTCTGCTCCGTCCTGTGTGCAGCTTTTTACCTGTATCACCGATGCGGTCGATCAGATTCGCCTCTACGAAACTGTGAATGTCCTCATATTCTTCTGAAAATACCAGTGCGCCGGACTCGATATCTGCCTCGATCCCGTCAAGGCCTTTTAAGATCTCATCCCGTTCCGCCTCTGTCAGGATCCCCTGTGCGGCAAGCATCTTCACATGCGCTCTGCTGCCGGCAATATCTTCCTTATACAATCTCTGGTCGAAGGAAAGAGATGCATTGAACTGGTACACCAGCTGATCCGTCTCTTTTGTAAATCGACCGCCCCATAACTGTGCCATAGGTCATCCTTTCTGCTCTTTTTGTAACTGTCGCTCCCGCTCAGAGAAGATGCACCCGCAATAATCCTGCCGGTACAGATCATACTCTCTGGAAAGCTCGATGGAGCGCTTGTAACCATTTTTCTTTTTAAAATCAGATGGCAAAAATGAAATGCCGTATTTTTCGCCCGCAGCTTCCCCGACTTCATTGAGCAGGTCTGCATTCTTCAACGGACTGATCGTAAGACTGGTCGTAAAGAAATCAAAGCCGCCGTTTTCTGCAGCGATCCTTGCCGCTTCTTCGAGACGAAGCCGAAAGCAGACTTCACAGCGTTTTCCGCCTTCCGGTTCCTGTTCCAGTCCTTTTACCGCCTCAAAAAAAAGCGCCGGCTCATAAGAGCCTTCCAGAAAGGAGACCGGATAATTCACCGGCAGTTCCCGGATCAGCCGCTTTTCTTCCTCCACCCGCTTCCGGTACTCTTCTGACCGTGTGATGTTCGGATTGAAAAAGAAGACTGTGATCTGCATATGCTGTGCCAGATACTCTAACACATAACTGCTGCAGGGTGCGCAGCAGGCATGCAAAAGCAGGTGCGGTACCCGCTCTTCCTGCTTCCATTCTGCAAGAAAATGTTCCAGTTCTTTTTGATAATTTCTGCGATTCATACGCTTCCACCGCCATTCATACACGCTATCATAACAGAAAAACAAAAAGAATGCTACCCACTAAAAGAAAGAGACCGCGGGCATCCCCGCAGCCTCTTTGCTGATTATTACACTTTCAAATTACATCTTTCCGTCAGATCCCAGAACTGCTGTGATCTTATGAGCAACGATGTCTTTTACGTTCTGACGTGCAACCTTCAGATATTCTCTCGGATCAAAGTATTCCGGATGCTCTGTGAAGGTCTTGCGGATACCTGCTGTAAATCCAAGACGCAGGTCGGAGTCGATGTTGATCTTGCAAACTGCAGATTTAGCAGCCTGACGAAGCATCTCTTCCGGAACGCCGATCGCATCTTTCAGTGCGCCGCCGTTCTCGTTGATGATCTTAACATATTCCTGCGGAACAGAAGAAGATCCGTGCAGAACGATCGGGAAGTTCGGCAGACGACGAACAACTTCATCCAGAATGTCAAAACGCAGCTGCGGTTTTGTACCCGGTTTGAACTTGTATGCGCCATGGCTGGTACCGATCGCGATTGCCAGAGAATCAACGCCTGTGCGGCCAACGAACTCTTCTACGTCGTCCGGATTTGTATATGAGGAATCTTCTGCGCTAACCTTTACATCATCTTCCACACCTGCCAGTGTGCCGAGCTCAGCCTCAACTACAACACCGTGTGCATGTGCATATTCAACAACTTTCTTTGTTACTTCAACGTTCTCATCAAACGGCATACCGGATGCATCGATCATAACAGATGTGAATCCATTGTCTACGCATGCCTTGCAGATCTCGAAATCAGCGCCGTGATCTAAGTGCAGAGCGATCGGAAGCTCCGGATGATCCTGGATCGCTGCTTCAACCAGCTTAACCAGGTAAGACGGATGTGCATATTTACGAGCACCGGATGATGCCTGTAAAACGATGGGGGATTTCAGCTCAGCTGCAGCTTCAACGATACCCTGAACGATCTCCATGTTGTTTACATTAAATGCACCGATCGCATAACCGCCGTCGTAGGCTTTTTTGAACATTTCAGTAGTGGTTACTAAAGGCATAATAAATTCCTCCTCTCAATACTCTGATTATAAAATATGACTTTTCTCTATCTTAGCACAAAACGCTGTTTTTGTCCGCCAAAAATTCCCGGTATTGTAAAAAAACCAATACCAAAAAAGTACCAGGGCAGACTAGTATGACAGGAATTCTTCAAACACTTTGATTGCAAATCCATCTGTCATACCGGAGATATAATCGATCACCGCCTGTGTATAGATTTCCCTCGTATCCAACAGCCCGTAGATCTTCTCATTGACACAGGCTGCGGACAGCTCTTTTAACCCATCCTCGTCCGGCACGACCGAAGGATCCGCATACCGCGCAAGCCAGTGTGAGAATGTAGAAACCAGCGCAGGATAAAACGCTTCCTGCCCTTTTAACATCTCCCAGGAATCCTTACCGGCATAGCATGCCATAAGCTGATCAAATATTTCATTCAGCACCATTTCCGAATATTTATTAAAGGTCTGCAGCCGCGGATGCTTATAGATATACTTCAGATTAAAACTCTTTAGTTCATCCATCTGACGCATGAACTTTTCGCTCAGCGTTATCCCACGCTCAGGATCGCTGTTTTCACACAGATCAATGATCAGATTGTACATGATGACCGTCGTATTGATCACCTTTTCATCATGCTCTCTGGCCATCCGAAGCAGCGTATTCTTTTCTTCTTCCTCAAAAAATCCGAGACGCATCGCATCCTCGATATCGCGTCCGATGTAGGCGATCTTGTCGGAGATTTTCACCACGCACCCTTCCCAGGTCGCCGGCTGAAACTGATTCGGGCGGACAAAATCCTGTAGATCGATCATCTCCTGCCGCGGTTTTAATCCGCTCTCATCCACTTCCCCGCAATGCGAAATAATACCGTCCCGCACCGCATAGGTCAGATTCAGGTTTTTCCGGTTCCGATAACTGTCCTCTAACAGCTCGATCCGGTCAACAAAGCGGAGGCCATTCTGCTCATGCCAGAATTTCTTGTCCAGATGCTTCTCAGTCAGGGCACTCAAGATACGTTCTCCCTGATGGCCGAACGGCGCATGTCCCAGATCATGACCGATCGCGATGGCTTTGGTCAGTTCCTCATTGAGCCCTAAAAACTTTGCAATGGTACAGGCCACGGAATCCACCAGGGCCACATGCTCCATCCGTGTGCAGATGTGATCATTGTCCACATTAAAAAATACCTGCGTCTTATGTTTCAGTCGCCTGTAAGCTTTGGAATGCAGAATCCTCGTATAATCTCTTGCAAACGGGCTTCGGACATCATCATTTCTGTTATAAAGTGAATTCTCTCTTCTGATATACGAATCCCAGAGTGGGTGTTCCGGCTTCGCTGCAACCGCCTGAAATGAATCTTTTCCCATAGGAACCTCCAAATTGATCTATAGACGTCTCTTCCAAAAAGTGTTATTATGAGCATCTCAAAGATATTAACTTCACATATCGATATCTCTTATATTGTACAACAAAATCTTCTAAACAGTTATCTTTTCATCTACTGTTACACAATTTATTTATCCACATCTTATCAATTTATATAATCCGGACAATAAAAAACTGCATAGTGAACTTAACCAGGCAGCTGGCAGAGCGGCCATCCCCGTCCTGAGTCTTGCAGGAGGGGTGATGCTTATGAGTAGTTATGAAGAACTAATGATCATCCTGACCCTTGGTCTACTGATTACAGCAATTCTAACACTGAGAAATAAGTAAAGCCGCCCAGTCTTTGGCAGGATAGGCGGCTTACTTTAGCTTAAATATTCGCCAGGACGGGGAGCCTTGACCTCCCTTGCTGGCTGTCTTGCTAAGTTCATTATACATCATTGAAAACAGATTTCAACCGGTTCATCATCAGAGAAACTAAGAAAAGCTGCCGCTTTTTCTGCGACAGCTTTTTCATACAAGCTACTGACCGGACTCGAACCGGTGACCTATTGATTACGAATCAATTGCTCTACCAACTGAGCCACAGTAGCATGCGAACTATTGTATTATATATAACTTTTCCCGGTTTGGCAATCATTTTTTATATAGCAAAAACAGTTCGCAAAAACAGGCATTTCCATCAAACTAACCGATCAGATTGATCTTGCCAAACAGCGGTGCGCGCCCCATCGTTCCCGATGCCGCACTGATAATTCCGATAAACCATCCGATGACGATCAGGATATATCCGATGATTCCGATGATCCATCCGATGATCGGGATGATCAAAATGATTGTACAAATGATCGCTGCAATATTTAAGACCAGCGCCTGATTTGTATGGAATCTGGTATGCGGATCATTCCGGTCACCGATGACGATCGCCACGATGAAACCGATCCAGGTAATGTACCCAACGATCGCGGCCGCACGTGAAGTCCCTGCATAATTCTGCTGATATCCCTGATTCTGTCCGGCACCGGCTGTATTCTGCTCGAAATTCTGTCCCGCATTTGCCTGCTCTCTAGCCTGCTGTGCCTCATACTCCTCTTTGCTGGCCGCACCTGCAAAGACATAGTCTTCGTACTCTTGTGCTGCCTGCTCATCTGTCCCAAAGCCTAAGGCTTCTTCTACAGTCTGTTCAGGCTCCGAATAGCCGAATGCCTCCTCGGCAGTCTGCTCTGGCGCATCAAATCCGGATACATCCTCTGTCACTGCATCTTCCTGCGCCATCTCTTTTGTAATATCCTGCTTCTGATAAATGATCTTCGTCCCGCAATTCGTACAGAATGAAGCACCATCGATCAGTTTTACCCCACAATTACTACAAAACATTTGCTACCTCCTTTTTAGTCGGCCGGATACGCATGCGAAGCTTCGCACACACCACATACCACAAACCGGTAGTCTGTGCCGGACCCTTTACATGTTGAAAGCAAAACGATCTTCTGATCGATCGTTGGTATTACGCCCGTATCGATCGCTGAACGGCTCACGAGATCATTCAGGTAATTCTGGTAAATCTCGTCCGGTTCAAATCCTACCATATATACGTCACTATTGCTGCCGGTCGTAAAATAAGAAAAAATGTGATAACGATAGGCCATGTCTTTTGTGTAGATCGTGAAATACTGATTTGCGTCATATACACCATCTTCCTGATAGTGCTTTAGGGTACCGAACATCGTACCGTTTCGCATATTATGGCCATATATGATCGAGCTGATATCTGTCAGTGCCGGGTTGTTCTCCCCTTCCAGGAAAATGCAGCCCGGATAGCTGGACTTCTTATCCATATCTCTGTGCAGATACGTATCGTCATCTCCGGAATATAAGATCGGATAATCGATCAGGATCGTCTCCTTCGGTTCATCAAAGCGGATCCATCCGATCACATCCGGATACTGACTCTGCAGCCCTGCGACATCAATATCCACATCCGTATACCACCAGCCCTCATCCTGACTGTCTCCTACATTGGTATACTCCTGACTCATCTGGTCAAATGCATTCTTTTCCTTCTGATTGTTCAACACATAAGGAAGCACCTGATAGAGACAGTACGCGATGATCGCCAGAAGAACGATAATGATGATCACACGCACCGGTCTTACTCTTCTGTTTTCTTTATTTCTTCCTGCCATAGCTTATCCCATGATCTCAAAGTCATCCGCAAAAGTTTCCGACGCATGACCATCCTCAAGTTCTATTTCCGCTGTCATATGATCTGTTTCCTTTACACTTTGCTGGGTCTCATACAGACGGCCCAACCGGTCGGATATCTCTGTCCAGTATGCTTCGGATTTTTTCACAGCCTCTTCTTCCATCGCCTGACAGCGTCTTCTCGATTCAAGCTCCATGGAATCACAATTGATCTGTGTCTCGGAGCGCATCGTCTCACAACGGATCTCCATCGCCGCTTCCATCGCTGCACACCGTTCCTGCGCCTGCTTTTCAAGCGCATCACAACGGTCCACTGTCTCCTTCTCCATCAGCCGGCACTTTTCTGCCACGGCGCGTTCCGCCTCGTCACAGGCTTCCTCCAGACCGGCATAACGCTCTCTGATACTTTTTTCATATTCCGCGCATTCCTGTCTGGTGATCATATCCAGATCCGAACTGTGCTGCTTCGCGTCCAGAAGCATTTTCTCACAGCGCGCAGCAACCTCATCCTCATGCTCTGTACAGCGCTTACTGGACTCCTGCTCCATCTTATGACACCGCTCTTTGGTCGTCCGCTCCAGCTCATCCAGACGCTGTCTCGCTTCTTCTTCCATTAACTTGCAGCGCTCTTCCGCACGGCGCATCCGCACCAGGATCACGGAATCCTGCTCGGTCTTTACTCTTCTGATATTTTCAAGATACTGGTCGGCGGTCTTTTGTGCCGCACCCAGAATATCATTTACCTTTACGGCAGTATCCGCAAGCGTCCCCGCGCTGTCCGGATCAAATGCATGGTCGATCAGGCTGTCTTCCAGATCCTTATTCCTCTTCTGAAGATCTTCCACTTCCAGAAGCTTTTCCGACAACAGCTCACGCAGTTCTTCTTCGTTTAATTTCTGCAGATCATACTCACTCAATTCGCCATTTCCTCCGAATCGTTTTCTTCATATCACAAACAGGACCAATATCCTGTTTGCCTTCTCAGATTTTAACATAAATCAAAAAGCCTGTTAAGTACACGGATTCCCTTTTCCTTATTTTTACCGGAATCTCCGTCATTTTTTTAAATGACATTGCATCCGTCTGGAAGTGTTTGTATAATAACCGCACATTCCTGAATCATCTCTACACAAATAATGACATACGAAGAATTCAAATTTTCCATCATGGATCGTCTGCAGACAGAGATCAATGACCCCAAGACCATCTCTATTCAGCCGGTAACACGCAATAACGGTTGCAAGCTGGATGGTCTCGTCATCATGGAAGGCGGGCGCAATGTCGCACCGACCATCTATCTGGATCCGTTTTTTGAGGAATACCAATCCGGCGAAAGCTTCTCAGACCTTTATGATAAGATCCTGGCAGTCTACCGGCAAAACCGCCCGAAAAACGATATCAACGTCCGATGCTTTACCGACTATGAAAACGCAAAAGAACGCATTGCCTTTAAGCTGATCCACAGGCAGCGAAACGAAGCCCTGTTGAAAAAGATCCCTTACATCCCCTATCTGGACCTGGCGATCGTGTTTTACTGCCTGATCGACTTTCAAAACGAAGCAGGCAGCGGAACGATACTGATCCATAACACCCATCTGGATTACTGGCATATCTCTTTGCAGGAGCTGTTTGAAAATGCGCAAAAAAATACACCCCGCATGCTCCATCAGAGCCTGCGGGATATACAGGATGTTATCAATGAGCTGACGAGTCAGCTTCCGTCTGCAAATACGATCCCGAAAGGTGCCTTTGTCCGCGAACAAAGTGAGCCCTCCATGTACATTCTTTCAAACCGGGAGAACCTTTACGGAGCCGGTTGTCTGCTCTATCAGGGGCTGCTGGCGCGCTACGCCAGACAGATGAACTCTGATTTCTATATTCTTCCGAGCAGTGTGCATGAAGTCATCCTCGTTCCGACTACCTCGAAGAAAGATCTTCAGAAAATGTCGGACATGGTAGAGAGCGTGAATGCTTCTACGCTCCTTCCGGAGGAAATCCTCTCAGACCACGCCTATTACTACTCACGCGAACAGGATGAGATCGTGATGTGACAGATCATTTCTTTTTCGTACCGGTTTTCGCCGGTTTCTTTTCTGCGGCTGTCTCCGTTTCTACGGAGTCAGCTGCAGTTTTCTTTTTTGCAGTTGTTTTATCTGCTGTCTTTGTTGTTTTCGCCGTCTTTTTCGCCGGCTTCTTCGCTTCCTTTTCTGCGGCTTTTTTCTTCTTTTCCTCTTCCGCCTTGCGTTTCTTTTCTTCCTTGATCCGATCTTCCTCAGCCTGTTTCCATGATCTTGCTTCATCGATCAGATGTGTATACAGTTTTTCATATTCTCTGGCAGAATGATTCCAGGAAAAATCGCTCTCCATTCCACGGTGAATGATCTCTTCCCACTCTTCGGGCGCATCACGGAAAATCTTATTCGCATAGCGGATCATATAAAGCATCTCATGCGCGTTATAGTTGTGGAATGAGAATCCGGTTCCGGTATGTTCAAATTCATTGTACGCATCAACGGTATCCTTCAGCCCGCCTGTCTCTCTGACACACGGAACCGTGCCGTAACGCAGCGCCATCAGCTGGCTCAATCCGCACGGTTCGAACAGAGAAGGCATCAGAAATGCGTCGCAGCCGGCATAGATCCTGTGAGCGATCATCTCAGAATAATGGATGAATACCGACACGCTTCCTCTGTGGCGGTCCGCAAAATCTCTGAGCATATCTTCATATCTGGATTCACCTGTACCAAGGATGATCATCTGCACACCCGGGATCGAAATAATCTCCTCTTTAATATACTCAAGAAGATCCAGGCCCTTCTGATCTGTCAGTCTGGTGACCATACCGATCAGGAACGCGTTATCATCCGGGATCAGATCGTGCTCCTCCTGGAGACGCCTTTTGTTCTCTGCCTTAAAGGCTTTGATATTCCCTGTAAAAGGTGCGTAGATCAGACTGTCATTTGACGGGTCAAACTCATGGTAATCGATACCGTTACAGATTCCTGTCAGAACATGATTTCTTGCACGGATCAGGCCGTCAAGACCTTCCCCGCCGTCGCTTGACTGGATCTCCTCCGCATAACTCTGGCTGACCGTTGTGATCGCATCCGCGTAAACGAGACCGCCCTTTAGCAGATTTGCCTTGCCGTAAGATTCCAGCTTGTCATATGAGAAATATTCATCCGGCAGGCCGGTGATATCTTTGACTGCGTCAATATACCATCTTCCCTGGAATTTTAAGTTATGGATCGTATGAACGGTCCGGATATAACGATAGAACGGATCCCCCTGAAACTGTGCCCGTAAAAACACCGGGATCAGTCCCGTCTGCCAGTCATGACAATGGATCACATCCGGGCAGAAATCCAGCATCGGCAAAACCGTCAGAACCGCCTTGCTGAAGAAAGCAAATTTTTCCGCATCCAGATAAATATTGTCATACGGTGCCGGGCCCGCAAAGTAGTACTCGTTGTCGATCAGGTAGCATGTAATTCCGTTTACCTTCGTCATCAGCACACCTGCATACTGAGAACGCCAGTTTAAATCCACCTGACATTCCAGGATCCGCTCCAGGTCTGTCGCATAAGCAGAATTCATGCATGCATATTTTGGCAGAATGATCCTCACATCGTATTCATCAGCCTTAAAATATTTCGGCAGGGATCCTGCTACGTCCGCCAGACCGCCGGTCTTGATAAACGGTACAACCTCTGATGCTGCAAATAATATTTTTTTCATGTTGTCCCTCCCTATGCGTCTCGCTTCGTTGCCATTTCCTTCATTTCCCTTGCGTTCTTTAGTGCTGCATCTGTGATCTTGGCACCGCCAAGCATCCTTGCAAGTTCATAAATCTCCTGTTCATAAGAAAGTGCCGTTACTTCTGTCTGTGTTTTCTCTTCTTTTACTGTCTTTTCGATCAGAAAATGGCGGTCAGCCATAGCTGCGATCTGTGGCAGATGCGTAATGCAGATCACCTGATGGTGCATCGCTGTCTCATGCATTTTCTCCGCCACTTTCTGTGCCGTTCGTCCGCTGATACCACTGTCGATCTCATCAAAGATCAGTGTGCCGACCTCGTCGCTATCTGCAAGGATCGTCCGGAATGCCAGCATGATCCTTGAAAGTTCACCTCCGGAAGCGACCAGATCGAGCGGTCTGACTTCCTCTCCCGGGTTGGTCGAGATCAGAAACCGCACTTCATCCGTTCCATTTGAGGTATAGCCATCCAGCGCTTCAACCTCTGTCTGAAAAACCACCTGCGAAAAATTCAGCTCCTTTAAGCTTTGTTCCATGACAGCAGAAAACTGTCCGGCTGCCTGCTTCCGGATCTTTGATACCTCTGCGCAAAGAACATCCAGTTCCTTTTTCGCATCTGTCACGTCCTTCTGTAATCCTGCCAGATAATCACTAAAGTTTTTCAGTTGTCCGATCCGCTCCAGTTTCTTTTCTTTTTCTGCCAGGATCTCTTCGATGCTGTTTCCGTATTTGCTTTGCAGGTGATGAATCGTATTCAGACGGTTCTCCACCTCATAAAACGCTTCTTCTCCGAATTCCATGTCGGAAAGACTTGCCGCACAGTCCTGATTGAAGTCCGCAAGCAAAGCTTCGATCTCAGAAAGCTGATCATACAGGTCCGACAATCCGGTATCGTAATCTGTGATCTCTCTGAGCTCCCGGATCGCACGTCCCGTCTGTTCTGCCGCAGAAGTCTGTCCCCCTCCGGTCAGTTCCAGACAGGCCGATAACGCGCCCATGATCTTTTGCGCGTTTGACATGGTCTTAAACTGCGCTTCAAGCGTTTCCTCTTCTCCAGGCACAAGATGCGCGTCTTCGATCTCACCGACTTCAAACTCCAGAAAAGAAAGTTCTCTGTTGCGCGCTTCTTCATCTGCGCCGGCTTCCGAAAAAGCACGTACTGCATCCTGATATCTGTGATATGCCAATGCCAGCTGCTTTGGCTTCTCTCCGAGTTCTTTTTTACAAAAAGCATCCAGAAACGCGAGGTGCTTGCGCTTATCCCGCAGGACTTCATGCTCCCGCTGTCCATGGATCTGGATCAGATGTGTCGTCAGTTCTTTTAAAAACGACACCGATACCGTCTCCGCATTGACCCTGCAGACATTACGTCCGCCTGCAATGATCTTTCTTGTCAGGATCAGCTCTTCCTCCGCAGGGATCTCATGATCTTTGAGAAGGCTGGCTGCAGCTTCCGGGATCGCATCAAAGGTAAGTTCCACCAACACATCCTCTTTGGCGTCTCCAAACAGCTCTTTATGCGCCCGCTCGCCCATCGCAAGACCGACCGAACCCATCAGAAGCGATTTTCCCGCACCGGTCTCACCGGTCAGGATATTTAATCCTTCTTTCGTCTCTACTTCGGTTTCTCTGATCAGTGCCAGATTTTTAACCCGCAAACTCCGTAACACGTTCTACCTCTTTTCCGCTCTCTCTACCAGACAGACCCGCATCCGGAAATCTCATCCTTCCTTGATCACTTTGTTTAACTGACGCAAAAGATCCTGTGCGTCGTCATTTGTTTTCACCGCGCACATGATCGTATCATCCCCTGCAATGCTCCCTACGATCTGCGGCCACCCCATCTCATCGAGTGCCGCCGCAACTGCCATCGCCATGCCCGAGACCGTTTTGATCACCAGGATATTCTGGGCAGTATCCAGGCGTATCACACCTTCCCTGAAGATCCGGTGAAACTTATCAAGCATCACCGTTTTTTCTTCCCGCAGCTGGGTATATTTCTGTTTGCCGCCGGATGTTGCCACCTTGGTCAGCTTCAGCTCACGGATATCTCTCGAGACCGTTGCCTGCGTGGTTTTTACACCCTCTTCATTTAAGCACGCGCAGAGCTCTTCCTGGGTCTCGATGTCCTTTTTTTCAATAATCTCTAATATCTTCAAATGACGGTTGACTTTCATTTTTTACCGGTAACCTTTCATTTTTTTACTAAGGATCTGCAGGAAGCTGGTATCGTCCAGCTTCAGAATATTAACGCTTTCCTCTGCTCTGGAGATCCGGATACTGTCGCCGACTCCCATCTGCAGAAATGTGTCGCCGTCGTATGTCACATCCGCAGTCTCATCACACTCAGGTCTTCGTTCGACAAGCGTGATGTCGATCCTTGCATCCGCATCTATGACGATCGTGCGGGCATTCAGTCCGTGCGGGCTGATCGGTGTGATCAGAAACATATGTGCCTTCGGATCGACGATCGGTCCGCCGACAGACAGATTGTAACCGGTCGATCCCGTCGGCGCCGCCACGATGATGCCGTCCGCATCATATTCATACAAAAACTTTCCGTTAACCGCTACCGAAAGTCTGACGATCTGCGTCTTTCCGGAGCGATGGATCACGATATCGTTCAATGCGTGGATCGTTTCCGGAGAGGCATCACTGCTTCCGGAGAGCATCATCCGGTTTTCCGTTCCGAATTCACCCTTCATGATCCTGTCAACCGCCTGCAGCACAGTCCCGCGTTCCAGTTCACACAGGTAGCCAAGCGTTCCGAGATTCACCCCGATCAGCGGGATCCCATAGGGTGCAAGATTCCGCGAAGCCCTTACCAGGGTACCATCGCCTCCTATGACCATTGCACAGTCATAATGCTTCTCCGGGATTCCGGCCTTCACGATATTTTCCGCATCGTGTGCCGCATCCTCACTGATAAAATAATCACACTCACCGCCGGCTGAATAAATATAATTATGGATTCCCTTTGTCAGGACCAGCTCCGGGTCTTTATTCTTATTGACTACAAGCAGTATCCGCTTCATTTGTCCAATTCCTCGTGTGCCTGTCCGACGATATCCGCGATCATCTCAAGCATCTTTGCTTCTTCCATACACTCTTCCTGTGCCGCATTATGGATCCACAACAGGTATTCAATGTTCCCCTCGGGACCCTTCACAGGAGAATAGTCGAGTCCTTTGATCAAAAATCCTGTTTCCAGAGCAAAGGAAACGATCGTTTCGATCACTTCCCGATGCACAGCCGGATCTCTCACGACGCCCTTTTTGCCGACCTTCTCCCGTCCTGCCTCAAACTGCGGTTTGATCAGACAGATCATGTCCGCATCATCTGAAAGCAGCAGTTTTACAGGCGGAAGAACCTTCGTCAATGAAATAAACGAAACATCCACACTCGCAAAAAAGATCGGATCATCGATCTGATCGGGTGTAACATACCGGATATTGGTCTTTTCCATGCAGACGACCCTGGGATCCTGTCGGAGCTGATAGGCAAACTGACCGTATCCGACGTCGACTGCGTACACCTTAGACGCGCCGTTTTGCAGCATACAATCCGTAAAGCCTCCCGTTGATGCCCCGATGTCCATACAGACCCGTCCGTCCGGCGATACCGGGAAGACAGAAAGCGCCTTCTCCAGCTTCAACCCGCCTCTGCTGACATATTTTAACTTATTGCCACGGACCTCGATCCTGGATTCATCCGAAAAAGTACTTCCCGGTTTATCTTCCCTCTGATTCTCCACAAAAACATCTCCCGCCATGATCAATGCTTTTGCTTTTTCTCTGGAAGGTGCCAGCCCTTTTTTCACCAGCAATACATCCAGTCGTTCTTTCATCTATCTGCTCCCGTTTCTGCTGTGATCTTTTGATATTCTTCCCGCACTTTTGCCGCGATGCTTTCCGCATCCATTCCGAGCCTTTTGTGCAGTTCGTCTACGCTGCCATGCGGTACAAAACGGTCATCGATTCCGATCTTTAATACCGGCAATGCACAGCCGATCACATCAAGGCAATGCAGCACAGTATCTCCGAGTCCGCCCCGGCGGATATTATCCTCCATCGTTACAAAAAGCTTCGTTCCGTCCGTTAGACGTTTGATCATTTCCTGATCCAGCGGCTTCACAAACCGGATATTTAATAATGCAGGCGCAAAGCCTTCTCCGATCAGTATCTCTCTTGCCTTCTCTGCTTCCTTGAGCATCGTTCCTTCAGCGATCAGCACGATCTCTTTTCCCTCATACAGCAATTCACTTTTGCCATACTCGATCGGTGCTCTGTGTTCTTTGAAGCCGTCATACGCCGTCCCTCTCGGATAACGGATCGCGATCGGTCCGTCCTCATACTGAATCGCAAAACGCAGCATGTCCGCAAGTTCCCATGCGTTTTTCGGCGAAAGCACAGTCATCCCCGGCATTGCGGAAAGATAACTCAGATCAAAAATACCCTGATGTGTCTCTCCGTCAGCGCCGACCAGACCTGCCCGGTCGATCGCAAACACGACCGGAAGCTTCTGCATGCAGACATCCGTGATCAGCTCATCGATTCCTCTCTGCAAAAAGGACGAATATACCGCAAACACCGGCTTCATTCCGGCACTGGCAAGTCCTGCCGCAAACGTCACCGCATGTCCCTCAGCGATGCCGACATCAAAAAAGCGCTCCGGAAACTGCTTCGAAAACTGAACCAGTCCGGTTCCGTCCGACATTGCGGCTGTGATCGCCACGACACGCGGATCTTTTTTTGCAATATTGCAGAGAACTGTCAAAAAGACATTGGTATAATCCACCTTTGTCTTCGGCTTGAGGGGCATACCGTCCTCAAGGCGGAACGGTCCCGTACCGTGAAAACGGGCCGGATTATTCTCCGCAGGCCGGTATCCTTTTCCTTTTTTCGTATTCACATGGACCACGACCGGTCCCTTCACCTTTTTCGCTGCAGAAAGCACCCGCATCAGGTCAGAAAGATTATGCCCGTTCACTGGACCGAGATAAGTGACTCCCATGTTTTCAAAGATCATCCCCGGGATCAGCAGCTGCTTTAAGCTGTTTTTCGTCCGGCGGATCTTACGGGTCATAAACTCGCCGTTTGGCATTTTTTCAAGAGAATGATGTACTCCGGATTTTAACCCCTGGTAGCGGTCTGCCATACGGATCGAAGCCAGATGCGACGAAAACCCACCAACGTTTTTCGAAATGGACATTTCGTTATCATTCAGCACAATGATAAAGTTTGATTTCAGCTGGGTCGCGTTGTTCAGAGCCTCATAAGCCAGGCCGCCCGTAAACGAACCGTCTCCGATCACGGAAACAACCGTATAATCCTCGCCACGCAGGTCTCTGGCCTGCGCGATCCCGAGTCCTGCCGAGATCGAGGTGGAGCTGTGTCCCGTATCGAAACAATCGCAGTCACTTTCTTCCCGCTTCGGAAATCCCGACAGGCCGTCGAGCTGACGCAGTGTATCAAACGCATTCTTTCTGCCGGTCAGGATCTTATGAACATAGGACTGATGTCCGACATCCCAGATCAGCTTATCCTTTGGGAAATCAAGCATCCGATGCAGCGCGATCGTCAGCTCTACCGCACCAAGATTCGACGCAAGATGACCGCCGGTCTTTGAAACATGCAAAAGCAAAAACTGCCTGATCTCCGCAGGAAGCTGCTCAAGCTCTTCAACCGTCAGTTTTTTGATATCATTTGGCTCATTGATTTTGTCAAGTATCTTCATAATCTTTTTGCACAGCATGCCAAAAGCCTGTGCTTCTCCTAATATTCTCTTTCGATCAGGAATCTTAAAAGTTCCATCAGGAATGGATTCTCATGCGGAATATCGGAAAGGATCTGCATTGCCTGCTCCGACAGCTCTTCCACATCTTGTTTTGCCTTCTCAAGACCGACCATGGAAACATAGGTCATGTGATCGTTTTTCGCGTCGCTTCCGATCGGTTTGCCGAGCTTCTCCTCATCCCCGATCACATCCAGAATGTCATCCCGGATCTGGAACGCAAGGCCGATGTCACCTGCCGCGGTTTCAATCCGTCTTGCCGTCGCTTCATCCGAACCGCCGATGATCGCACCGCAGACCATGGAAGCTTCGATCAGCGCGCTTGTCTTGTTGCGGTGGATAAATTCCAATGTGTCCAGATCAAGCTGCTTTCCTTCGTTTTCGACATCGACGGTCTGTCCGCCGATCATGCCATGTACGCCGGCTTTTTTCGCCATAACGCGAAGTGCGTAAAGCCCACGGTCCATCTCACGCGCAGCGATTCCGCCCTCGATTGCGATCTCAAAGGCCATGTTCAAAAGGCCGTCGCCTGCAAGAACTGCGATATCCTCGCCATACTCCACCCATGTCGTCTTTTTCCCGCGCCGGTATTCGTCATTATCCATCGCAGGCAGATCATCATGGATCAGGGAATACGTATGGATCATCTCAATCGCTGCCATAAAGTTTTTGATCGCCGGATCCGTCCCGCCAAACAAACGATATGTCTCAAGCATCAGCATCGGCCGCAGGCGTTTCCCGCCGGCCAGAAAACTGTAATTCATGGCAGAATACAGTGTCTTTAAACGCCCCTCTTCTTTTGGGAGAAATTCCTTAATGATTCCCTCCACTTCTTCTGTATGTTGCTGTAACCTCGTCCGAAAATCAGTACTCATTATTCTTCTCCGTCAAAAGCCGTCAGCTCGCCTTCCTTCGAAAGCATCAACATCTTCTTCTCAATCTGATCCAGCAGTACATTACACTGTCTGATATCCTTCATCCCGGATTCATACAGGGTAAAAGACTCTTCCAGTGTCACCTCAGGATCCTGCATCTTTTCAAGGATCTCATCCAGTTCCGTAAAAATCTCTTCCAGCGGACGTTCATCCACGTTCTTCTCTTCCATGTTCATCATTTCATTCTTTTCCATCGTTAACATCCTTTCGGGTGATCGCTCTTACCTCTGTCAAAATGTCTCCGTCAGAAAGCCGGGCCTTCAGCTGATCACCGGGAGAAACCTGCTCCACAGACCGGATCCCGGATCCGTCCTCTGCTTCCAGATAACCATATCCGGCGCTTAATTTCTTCAATGGGGAAGCTGCATCCAGTCTCGAAGCATACAGCTCCATCCGATGCTGCTTTTCCAAAAACCTTCGCTGCATCAGCTCCGGTAACATATGCGCCTTCTGTGACAGATCATTCCGATAGCGGATGGTCCTTTTCTCCAGAATGCCATACATCTTATCCTGCAATTCTGCCAGATACTGTCTGCGGTTCATGAGCTGATACGAAGGACTCTGCACCTTAAGCTGTGCTTCCCGCCGCTTCACCTGTTCCCGCAGCTGTCTCGTCATATGTTCCATCTGACGGCGCATGCTCTGTTTTGCCTGTTCAAGACGGTTTAGGATCTCTCTCATGTCCGGAACCACAAGCTCTGCAGCGGCCGAAGGCGTCGGCGCCCGCAGGTCTGCTACATAATCCGCGATCGTCGTATCTGTCTCATGTCCGACCGCGGAAACGATCGGGACGGTACAGTCAAAGATCTGTCTCGCCAGGACCGCCTCATTAAATGCCCAAAGATCTTCTAACGATCCTCCGCCTCGTCCGATGATGATCACATCCACACCCAACGCTTCCAGTGCCCGGATGCCGGTCGCGACTGATTCCGCCGCGCCCTCACCCTGCACCTGCGCCGGATACAGGATCATCTGCACGTATGGATTCCGCCTCGATGAAATGTTCTGGATATCGCGGATCGCCGCCCCCGTCGGCGCGGTCACGACACCCACTTTTTTTGGGAAACGGGGAATCGGCTGCTTATACTCATCTGCAAACATCCCCATCTCTTCGAGTTCTTTTTTGAGTTCCTCAAACCGCTGGTATAAAAGTCCTGCGCCAGCCAGCGTGATCTCCCTTGCATAAAGCTGATACTGCCCGGTCTTTTCATAGACACGAACGGAACCGGTGACCATCACCTCGTCCCCGTCCTTCACTGCCTGCGGCAGACCTTTTTTCACATCTCCCGCAAACATGACAGCAGAAATTACACCCGTTTTATCTTTTAGTGAAAAAAAGATATGTCCGGATGTATGTCTCTTCCAGTTGGAGATTTCTCCCTTTACACAAAGGTTTCTCAAAAGAAAATCCTGTGCGAACATATTGTGAATATACTGATTCACCTGTCCGACAGAGTATACGTTCTTTTTCATGCAAATTTAGCCAGGATCCCGTTCACGAAGCCCGGTGATTCCTTCCCGCCGTAGCGCTTGGCCAGCTCTACCGCTTCATTGATCGCGATTGCCGGTGAGATCTTCTCGTCGTACTTGATCTCATACACGGCAAGCCTGATCAGGGCAAGCTCAGCCTTTCCCATACGGGTGGTCTTCCACTTCTGGGCAGCCTCATTGACCGCCGCATCGATCTCCTCACAATGATCTGCGATCTGTGCCACGCGGTCATGGATAAATGTCTCGTCTTCTTCTTTCAGATCCGGGATCTCCTCTAACGCGAGCCGGATCTGGTTCTCAACCTCTTCCCTCGGATGGAACTCGAGTCCGAACAGGATCTTAAACACTTCTTCTCTGCATTGTCTGCGATTCATGTTTTCTTCTCCAAGTAGTGAAAAAGGCGCCGAAAGACGGCGCCTTCATGTACATTGTTATTTCTCGTTCTTCATATCAACATCAGCGATACGAATATTAACTGCAGCCACTTCCAATCCTGTCATATTCTCCACTGCTGTCTTAACTTTTCTCTGCACAGCTGCGGAAACCTCCGGAAGTGAATATCCGTAAGCGATATTTAACGCCATCAAAACCACGACAGCATTATCCTGTGTCTCGATCCTGACACCTCTGGAAAGGTTTTTCATACCAAGTCTGCTGATGATATCTTTTGTAATATTGCCCGCCATAGAAGCAACACCGTCCACTTCTGTCGCCGACAATCCGGCAATGATCGCGATCACTTCATCCGTAACCTGAACATGACCGGTCTCGCTTTCTCTGATTTTAAAACTGCGTCTGTCTTCCGCCATAACTTCCTCCATAATAACGGTAATCATTTGCCGCGGACCAATTGTCTTTGGCAGTCACCTTAGTATACCAAAAATAATCCCTGCGGACAAGTGAACAGCCTAACTTTAAAAAACGTTTATAAAAGATTCTATCCGCCCAATAAACAAAAACAGCAGCCACACGGATCGTGCAGCTGCCGCTTTCCTGGGCCGACTGGATTCGAACCAGCGAATGCAGGAGTCAAAGTCCTGTGCCTTACCGCTTGGCGACGGCCCATTGTAGTAGAATAGCCTCTTAGAACCATAGTTCCAAGGGGCTATCGAAAGGTGGATAAAGGGATTCGAACCCTTGGCCTCCAGAGCCACAATCTGGCGCGCTAACCAACTGCGCTATACCCACCATATAATATTTCGAAAGCTGTCCAGCGTGTCCGCTGTCTGCTTCCGTAACGTGTCCGGAGGGATTCGAACCCCCGACCCACGGCTTAGAAGGCCGTTGCTCTATCCAGCTGAGCTACGGACACAAATTGATATAACGAAAGCGGGTGATGGGAATCGAACCCACGTATCCAGCTTGGAAGGCTGGTGTTCTACCATTGAACTACACCCGCACGCGACTTTATGATTTTACGGTACTTTCTAAGAGTTGTCAAGCTTTTTTCCCGATTTCTTAAAGTCTTGTAACAATCGGGGTGACAGGATTCGAACCTGCGGCCTCCTGGTCCCAAACCAGGCGCTCTAGCCAAACTGAGCCACACCCCGTGCTTTTCGCGCAAACGTTATTATATGTTAACGAGCAAGGCTTGTCAACTTTTCTTTTATCATTCTGAGCGCATTTCCTCTGTGACTTCTCGCATTCTTCTCTTCCGGCGAAAGCTCTGCTGTGGAGCAGTTCTTGTCTGCCACATAGAAGATCGGATCGTAGCCGAACCCGTTTTCTCCCGCCGGCTTGTCACCGATATAACCCTCGATCGTACCACGTACGACGATCGGGTCTCTGTCAGCAAACGCCGCAGCGATCGCGCAGACAAACCGGGCCGTGCGCTTTTCCCTCGGCACACCCACAAGCCGGTCAAGCAACATCTGGTTCTTGATGTCATAGGAGGTGTCTTCTCCGCCATAACGGGAAGAATAGATTCCCGGTTCTTTGTTTAAATAATCGATCTCCAGGCCGGAATCATCCGCCAGGACGATCGCGTCAGACCATCCCATCTCTCCTGCGTCTGCTTTATGTTCTTTGATATAGGCTGCAACAGCCTCTGCCTTGATCGTAGCATTTTCCTCGAATGTCGTTCCGGTCTCATCAATATCGATCTCGATCCCTGCCTCCTTCATGGAAAGGACTTCCCAGGAAGGATCATCTAAAATCTGACGGATCTCGATCATCTTATGTGCATTGCCTGTTGCAAAAATGATTTTTGGCATCTGTATTATCCCTCGTTTCTGTTTCGATTCGGTTTCGGTCCGGGGAACTGGTAAAAATCGGTCCTTAACATCCCGTTATAGATCTTTCTCTTTTTCTGTGCCTTCTTTCCGATCATACGCTCTGCCTGCTCATAGGATGTGATCAGGTATGCAGACCAGGTCGGCATATCCAAAAGTGCCTTTCCGAAGTCACGATAAACGTTTGCCAGTGCTTCTTTCGCATCGCCCTCTCCGTCTGACGTATGCATCAGCCGCTCCCCATAGGGCGGATTGGTCACGATAAACCCATAAGTCGGATCGTAG
>JAZQEX010000020.1:0-29942 GCA_045539215.1 Eubacterium sp.
TGCAGATCTCTTCAGAGGGGTCCATTACAATGGATCGTGTCAGCGATAAGGGAACAGCGTATGTTCTGTCAGAACCGCTCAGCATCAAAAACATTGATCTGCTCAGAGAAGGAAAGACCAGTGTGGTTTATCTTGACTCTCAGGATAAGCAGGTAGAGATCGGGCTGAGCCTGACAGATACGGTAGAAGAAAAACCGGTAGTATCGATCGCATCGCTTTACGCTTCTGCAGATGCAGTGGTAACAGAATTGCCGGAGGATCTTTTCAGAAGCAGTTACTATATTTACGCAAAAGGAAAAGTCATTCAGGGAACGGAAAATGCGGCTTATGCAGTCAGACTTGCGGATGAGCATGCAGGCGTTGTTGTCGATGCCGGTCAGCGTTATGTCTGGAACCGTGCAAAAATGCTGATACAAAATAAGATCGAACTGCAGCAGGCAGGCGGATCCTCAGCGACAGCACAGGCGTTGAATGTAATGCTTGCGGCAATGGGAGCAGAGGCTCTGGATGTCGATGCAGAGCTTGCATCCGGAAAACAGCCGTTTGAGATCCTGGATAACGAAAAAGGAGATGGTCTGGTATTAAATCTGTCCGGATGTACACTGGATGAGATCCTGTATTATATCGGTCGCGGATATCCGGCCTATGCCGTCGGAACCGACGGGACACCGGTGCTTGTCTTTGGATATGACAGTGCAAAGGTAAAGATCTATCAGCCGTCTGATGATACGACCGT
Organism: Eubacterium sp.; assembly: GCA_045539215.1. GTDB lineage: Bacteria > Bacillota > Clostridia > Lachnospirales > Lachnospiraceae > SY8519. The sequence goes on from JAZQEX010000020.1 coordinate 737, forward strand.
TGAGATGACAATTAAAGAAGCATCAGATCTGTTTGCGGCAGAGGGAAATATCTTTTTTGTATATCAAAAACAGATATAATGCGGTTTTGAAAGACCGTCAGATTTCACAAATTTTTACAGCCTTTTTTCTTCGTGATAAGCGGAGAGAAAGGGCTGTTTTTTGTATTTTTCCGACGTTTTTCAGAGCGGCATCAGGAACTTCTGAAAACATGCAGAGTTCATTTTTGCAATAGGGCGGAAAAACCCTGCAAATTGTCCATGCAGAATGACGAGAGGTCCCAAAATGCTGAAAAATCAAGGCTTGCAGACTTGTTATAGAGAACATATAATTCATGACACAAAAACGAACGGAGGTGATGGAAATGGAACAATGGTAAGGGTGGGGCTGACTTCTTTGATCCTGCTTGCGGGCGTCAGAACAGATATGATCTGTGAGAAGATCGACAATCGTCTGATCGTGTTTGGACTTCTGTCAGGAATCGGGTTTCATATCTGTGTGCTGCAGACAAAAAACTGGGCGGATGTGATTTTGGCAGTGGTTTTGCCTGTCATCATCTGCTGGGTGCTGTTTCGGATCCGTGCACTTGGCGCGGGAGACATTAAGCTGTTTTGTGTAGTCGGATGTCTGAACGGGACGGAGGTCGTAGTCAATACGATGATCGGCGCGATCCTGATCGCAGCCGGATATGCATTTTTCTATCTGGTAAAAAGCAGGCAGTTTTTTGCAGCCTTTTCAGATCTTTTTTATTACGCAGAAAGAACAATTGCGCAGAAGCGCCTGCGGTCGTACCGTACATATGCCTCAGCGGTCAGAAAAATGCATTTTTCACCTGCAGTTTTGCTGGGGTATTTTAGCACGTTGATGGGGGTAAGTATTTGGGCGTTTACCGGTTAAATTTATGCGGTTTTGAGAAAACGTATCTACAAAAACTGTCACTGTATCTGAAGAAAAAGATGGGAGAAGAGATTCGGATCGGCATATGGGATGAAGTGCCGGATGAAATGCCGGCTGAGTCAGATGGCGGAAACGTGAGCATCTGGCTGGGCGGGAAAGAGAGCATTCAAAAACTGACAAAAGACAGAGCAAAGGCTCTTGATCCGCAAGAAGGAAAAAAGGAGCAGAGTTGTTTCCTGGTGCTTTCCGCAGAACGCAACACAGAACAGTCGGAAGAAATCTATGCATATCAGTCCGCGGAAGTGATTTTGGATTTCATTCTCCGTCATGCAGAACAGTATCTTGATCAGGAGACGGCGGGAACGATTGCCGGTTCCGGGGTAGAGGTATTGATCGATCTTGGCGCCAGGAGAAGCATTCTTTCCTGTGGGGCGGTTTATGCACAGGAGAAGGGGGAAAGACAAAAGGTACTGCTCATCGATCTGATCCCATGCAGTGCTCTGACCGGCTTACTGATGCTCCCGATACCGGAAAAAGACTTCCCGGATTTGATCCTGACATTGCGAAAGAAAAAGCCTGTACATATTTCAGAGTACATTGTCCGTTGCGGAAACATCGATATCTTACCGGCTGCATGCAATCCGGCCGTGCTTTATGAACTGTCGGAAGAGGACTTCAGATTATTCCTGATACAGGTAACACAGGTTAACGGTTACGATGCTGTAATCATTCTGGCAGGGACTCCAATGCCCGGGATCGGATATTTGTTTTCGTCGGCGGGACGTGTCATCTGTCTGCAGGATGAAAGCAGTTACGCTGCCTGCAGAAAAGAGCTGTTACAGGCGTTTTACCGCTACAGTGGCGGAGATGATAAGCGATGGAAGGATCTGGTTCTGGCATACGATGGTGCCGGAGCCGGGAAGGAGACAGGAGAGCATTTGCTTTTTGAGTGGAGAAACCAGGAGATCGGCAAACAGGTAAGGCAGGAACTGATGGAATGAGAGAACAGGTCGTAGAAGAGAAATATGGGAAATTGCGGGAACAGATTCTGTCATATCTGGATGATGCATATGATATCAGTGATGAAGAGCTGATGGAATTGATCCGAAAAACCGCGATGCAGGATGCCGACAGCAGGATGCGTTCGATTTCAGAACGGGAACAGGTGGAGCGGGAATTGTTTCACTCGTTCCGGGGACTGGATATTTTGCAGGAACTTCTTGATGATCCGGACGTGACAGAAATCCTGGTCAATGGGGCCAATCATATTTTTTATGAAAAGCAGGGCAGCCTGCACACTTGGGATAAAACATTTGCATCAGAAGAACGGTTGAACACCATGATTCAGAATATCGTCGGACGAGCCAACAAAAGCGTGAATGCTTCTGAACCGATCGTAGACACCCGCCTGCCGGATGGATCACGTGTCAATGTCGTGCTCGCACCGGTTTCGGTGACCGGACCGTGTCTCTCCATTCGGAAGTTTCCAAAGCATCCGCTTTCAATGGACAATCTTGTCGCAATGGGGGCACTGTCGGATGAGATCGCGGAATTCCTGAAAGCAATGGTGCAAAGCGGATATAACATATTTGTTTCCGGGGGGACGGGATCCGGAAAGACCACTTTTCTGAATGCACTTTCACAGTTTATTCCGCAAGACCAGCGGGTGATCACGATCGAGGATTCGGCAGAATTGCAGATGCGAACCGTCAGCAATCTGGTCCGGTTAGAAACCAGACAGGGCAACAGAAACGGCGCACATGAGATTTCCATTCGGGATCTGATCCGGACATCCCTGCGGATGCGCCCGGACCGCATCATTGTCGGAGAGGTCAGAGGCGCAGAGGCACTGGATATGCTGCAGGCGATCAATACGGGGCATAACGGCAGTATGAGCACGGGACATGCAAACAGCATTCCGGATATGCTCTCAAGACTTGAAACAATGGTCCTGATGGGGATGGATCTTCCACTTGCTGCCATACGCGGCCAGATCGCGCATGGTCTGGACCTGTTTGTTCATCTTGGACGACTCAGGGATCATAGCAGAAAGGTATTGGATGTCAGAGAGGTGTGTGGATATCAGGAGGGGGAGATTAAATTGAATGCGTTATTTACATTTCAGGAAACGGAAGAAGCGAATGGAATCATCCGGGGCGTCTGGGAAAAGAAAGGCGTTCTTCAGAAAACCGAAAAGCTTAAAAATCAGGGCATTTCACTTTGATTTTTACAGTGAGCGGTTTGACTGGATCTTAGGAGCTGCGTTTGCGGCCTGTGCAGCCTTTTTATGCTATCGGTCGGTATTTGGATTACTCTCGGCATTTTTGATCATCCCCTTTTACCACAGGATGCGGGAAGCAGAAAGAAATGAGCGCAGGGAGCAAAATCTGACAAAACAGTTTTGTGATGCTATGCAGGCGGTGTCTGCAGCACTCCGGACAGGGACTTCGATCGAACGCGCCTTTATGGAAGGGCATAAGGAAATATGCCGGTTGTATGGAAATGAGACAGAATTTGCATCCGGGATGGCGATCGTGAATAAACGTGTGCAAATGAATGAACCGATTGAAGAAGTCTTTTTAAAATTTGCCTATCGGACACGGGCGGCTGAGATCATCAGTTTCGCGGAGTCGTTCCGATATGCGAAGCGAAGCGGTACTAACATGCCGCATATGATCAGGACAGTCGTTGACAGGGTCAGGGAAAAGGAGCGGATCATGGAAAACATCCGGACGATGGTATCTGCGAAGCGTATGGAACAAAAACTAATGCTCCTTTTGGTGCCGGGTGTTTTGCTGTTTGTGACAGTCAGTTCACCGGAATACGCGAAGGCTTTGTACCATTCTCTGCCGGGGATCGTTCTGATGACGGGATGCCTTTCAGGGTATCTTCTGGCAGCATGGTGGGGAAGAAGGATCGTCACGATACGGGTATAGCAGATGGACAAGAAAAAAATCATATGGATCGTGATCGCAATCCTGTTTCTATCCGGGGCGGCAGCTGTTTCAGAATATATGGAAGCAGCATCGGTAGCCCAAAACGGTGTAGAGCGGGATGCAGTGGGCGGAAGTGAGCGGACCGAGACCTTTTGGTATCAGGTGGAAGGGCAGGAAAAAAAGGAGTTTACACTGGAGGTTTCGCCACAGGTGCTTTCTGAAGCAGAAGCGACAAAGCTTCTTGAAGAGGCACGGACAGAATGGGAAGAGAAATTCCTTGGAGAGAATGCGTCAGCAGAACGGGTCAATACAGATCTTGTTTTTTCGACACAGCTTTCGGATGGTTTGGTAACGGCAAGGACCACACCGGATCAGCTGACGATTGTGGATGAGGATGGCAGACTGATCGGTGAAGATATTCCCGACGAAGGAACGGTAGTTTCACTGGAAACGGTATTCACTTATGAAAGCTATTCGTTGACGGATGTCAGATCGGTCCATGTTTATCCGCCGGCCGTGAGCAGTGAACAGATACTGGAGGAAAAGGTTGCAGAGGCGGTTGCCGATGCGGAAGCCGGCAGCAGAGAAAAGAAAACGCTTACGCTGCCGAATGCTGTTGATGGCCATACGGTGAAATGGGAAATTCAAAAAAGTGGACATTGGGCAATGATTATACTGCTTGGCGCGGCATTGCTGGCAGCACTTTATTTCAGAGAAAAGGAAGAAGTCAAAAAGAGGGAAAAGGAACGGGAGACACAGTTGCTTTATGAATATCCGCAGATGATCGAGCAGATCTGTCTTTTGCTGGGAAGCGGTATGACGATCCGGCGTGCCTGGGAAAGGATGGTGTCGGCTTATCGGAGACAAAAAGAACGCTATCAGATCCCGGATAAGATCTTTATGGAAGAAATGATGGTAACGGAATATGAAATGAAGACAGGAAGAGGCGAACGGGAATGTTACGAGCGATTCGGAATCCGAACAGGTGTGGAACCGTACAGACGGTTTGCAACCATCCTTACCAGGAATCTTTCAAAGGGCAATGATGACATCAGACGTCTTTTAGAAGAGGAGGCCGACCAGGCGATGTCGATGCGCAAAAATACAGCTCTCCGTTTGGGGGAGGAGGCAAGCACAAAACTGTTGGGACCGATGCTGATCATGTTTCTCGTGATCCTGGCCGCGGTGATTTTCCCGGCGTTGGAAAATTTTTAACTATAGATGACAGAAAGGAGGAGAATCATGTTAAGAGAAGAGGGAATGCGGTTTATTGAGGAAGAAGAAGGTATTGGAGTGGTTGAGATCATATTAATCCTTGTGGTGCTTGTGGGATTAATAGTTATCTTTAAAAAGCAGCTCACGACACTGGTCAACAATGCGTTTAAAGGAATCTCGAATAAAGCGGGAAACCTGGAATGAGAGCGAAAGCCGGCCTGACGGTGTTTCTGGCGTTATTGATCGGTATGATGATCGCCGTGGTATTTGGATTTCTAGAGGCGGCAAGAGTCAGCGGATTAAGATCGAGTGCGGATATGCAAACAATGCAGGCGGCAGACTCACTGCTTTCTGAATATCATGCGGATCTGTGGAAAGATTATGACGTGTTGTTCTGGGAGTCTTCCTCAAATGGGGCAGAAGGGGCAGCAATCCGTCAAAAGCAGTTCCTGGATCAGAACCAATCCTTTACTGCCGGAAAATCGATGTTTCGGGAATATCCTTTTCTGGAAGTTTCAGCCAGCCGTATTGCGGTGGACGCATATGAATGTGCAACAGACCGGGGCGGAGAGCCGTTTCGGGAACAGGCAGTGATCGCTGCAAAGGAAAATCTTGCACAATCAGCGGTAAAAGAGCTGGAGGATGCCTTACTGCAAAGGGAAGAGGATGTGCCTTCGGAAGATGAAATGGAACAAAAGGAACACGACGCAGGAGAGTTGGACAAACAGCTCGAAACAACAGCGGAAAGTGAATCGGAAAATGAAGAAGGCGGGGAAGAAGTTCCCGATGCTGACAGATCAGATCCGGTTTCACTTAAGCAAAAGCGGGAATTGAGAAAGGACAATCCGATCAAATGGATGATCCGTCTGAAGAGAATGGGTGTTTTAGCCGTTGTCATGCAGGATAAGACCATTTCGGAAAAAGCGATGGATCATCCGGAATTGATCGGAAAACGGGATCTGCAGACCGGCAACTATGTGAATGTAAAGGAAGCCGGTGTCGGAGAAGATCTCTGGTATCTGCTTTATCTGCAGCAGCACTTTTCAGATGCATCCAGAGAAAGTATGGGAGGTGTTTTTGATTATGAACTGGAATATATGGTTGCCGGGAAGAATACCGATGAAGAAAATCTGAAAGCTGTTGTAAATCGTCTTTTACTGATGCGTGAAGGCGTCAATTATGTCTATCTTTTGCAGGATGCCCAGAAAAATAATGAAGCGCTTCTGCTGGCAACAGCAATTGTTTCAGCATTTGGCCAGCCGGAACTTGCAGAACCAGTCAAGCATGCCATTCTGTTGGCATGGGCTTATGCGGAATCAATCAGTGATGTCAGGATTCTTTTAGATGGTGGAAAGCTGCTTCCGGTCAAGACAAGCGCCCAATGGCACACCGATCTTTCGAATCTGTCCGGAGACTATCGCGGAGAGGAAGGAGATCCGTCAGACGGAGGAAAAGGACTTACCTATACACAATATCTGCAGTTGTTTTTGCTGGCGGAAAAGAAAGAAAAAGTAACCTATCGAACAATGGATCTGATCGAACAGCGCGAAGGTGTTCGGATGGATCAGATGATCGGCCGGATGAAATGCAGTTATCTGTTTGAGGCACCGCCCCTTTTCTGGCGGTTTGTATCTTTGGGTGACAATACATTTACGGGATTCTCATATCAGACAACCCAAAAGATTTCCTATTTGGCAAACGAACAAAACTGAATAAGTGTATCACAAACTGCGAGGAGGTGTCGGGGCGTGCTTTTGTACAAAAACAGCGGGAAGCATCGGGACAAAATGTGTAGCAACTGTTTATTCAATCATTTAAAAGCTCTCTCTATCAGGCACATGCGTTCTAAAAATCTATTTTTTCACCCCTGTGTTATACAACAAAATATGGAACCGGGCTGCCGTGACAAACGCACAAAGGCACGCCCCGGCGCCTCCTTTACAGTTGAAGCCGCGTTTGTGCTGCCACTCTTTCTTTTTGCAATTCTCGTCATGCTCGGAATCTTCACATCTTTGCAGGTGCAAAGTTGTATGTCACAGGCATTGCAGTATTCGGCCAGAAAAACAGCGGTATCTTACATGGATGCAAATGATCTGCAAAAGGGGCTTCCACTGATAGGAGCCAGAAGCATTGCAGTCCGGTATTTTCAGCAAAACGGAGGCTGGTCAGATGTGATCGCAGGCGGAACAGCGGGCGTTTCATTTCGCGGTTCTGATCTATCCGGTGAATATGTGCATTTGTGTGCGTCATATAAAGTGAAACTGCCGATTTCGTTTTGGGGAATCAAATCACTGCCTGTGACACAGTGTGTATCAGCAAGAAAATGGATCGGTGCGACCGATGGCGCCGGGGCTGATGGAGACGGTGATGGCAGATATGTGTATGTGACTGAATACGGGGCAGCATATCATAAGAGCCTTTCCTGTCCTTATCTGGATCTGAGCATTCATGCAGTTTCAACATCAGAAGTGGCGGGCAAACGGAATCTGGACGGGGAAAAATATGATCGATGCAGCTGCTGTAAAGGGAATGAAGGAACGGTCTACATAACGAACTACGGGACGGAATATCACAGTCAGCTTTCCTGCAGTCATCTGGTCAGGACGATCCATCAGGTTGAAAAAAACCATACCGGCAGTCTGCATGCCTGTGCGAAATGTTCGGGCGGCGAGTGATTAAGAGGGATAGATTTATGACAGCAGAAATCATTTTGTGTGGCTTTCTTGGATTGCTTTCGTTGGAAGATATCAAGAGACAGGAGATTTCTTTGTGGCTGCTGGGAGCAGCGGCGGGGATCGGACTGATCGTTTTGGCCAGTCAGACATTTTCCGGTTGGATGGATCTTTCCTTTCGACTGCTGCCCGGGGCGGCACTACTTCTAATTGCTGTATTGTCTAAGGGGAAAGTCGGAGCCGGAGACGGAATGGTATTTCTTATGATCGGGCTTTACTGTTCACTTGGTCAGGTCCTTGGCCTCATGGCAGGTTCATTTCTGGTATCCGGTGTGGTGGCAGTGGTTTTGACAGTGATTAAGCGAAAAGAAAAAACAGATACGTTTCCGTTTGTCCCATGTATTTTTGCGGTTTGCCTGACCTGGTTTGTTTTACACAGGATGGGTCTTTGCACATGAAAAAGAGATGTCAGCAAGCTGAAAGAATAGTGTTTTTGGAGGGAAAAGGGTGAAAGCGTCGTTTACGGTTGAAGCAGCTTTGATCATGCCGGTAGTCATTGTTTTACTGGTCTTTTTATTGCATCTTACGATCGGTCTTTACGAAAACGTATCAAAGACGGCAGATAATATCACGAGGATTGAAGAATTGGATTCCGTAAAGCTGTTTCGCGGACTGTCCGGCGGAAAAGAACTGATGGAAGGATTGACAGATGGATTTTAAATATACAAGGACGGCGTCTTGCAGTTATATGACGGTGAAGGATGCAGGGTATGACTGCGAACAATATAAAGTGCAGATGCTTTTGAATAATAAGATTCCGGGTCTGCTCGACATGAAGGTGATATCGGAAAATGGTGTGTCAGAATACTGGTATGATATCACGGGCTTGCAGCCGCTGGATTTTCTGACTGCAAAAAGAAAGATTGGCTGGGAGCAGCTTTGTATGCTTATTCGAAATATCTGTGATGTCCGGCTGACACTCGAGAAATATCTTTTGGATGCGGATGATCTGATTTATGACAGCAAACAATTCTTTCAGGACAGAAGAACCGGAAAAATCCTATTTTGCTATGTGCCCGGACTGAAGGAACAGCAGATGAACGGAATGCTGAAACTTCTTGAAACCATTCTGGAACGAATGGATCATAATGATCCGAGAACCGTACGGGCAGGATATGAGCTGTATGAAGCATGCGCTGCAGGAGAAGCGGGAATAGACGAGATGCTTCAATGTCTGGTATTGCCGGAAGAAAAAGCGATACGGCCAAAGAAGCCGGAAAGCAGTCAGGAATATCCTAAACTGCCAGAAAGAGAGATTTCGCATTTCTCTGATATATCAAGGAATACAGCGATGCAGGAACGGGAAGAGAGGATATGGCCCGTTCATGAAGAATCGCACAAACCGAAGAAACCATTTGTTTCAAGACGGAAACGAAAAAAGGATGAAATAGAAGATCTGGATTTCTGGACAGAGGATGATTTTGCGCAAATGAAAGAAATCGGAAGATGGGATAAACTGCCGGAACCGAAAAAAAAGAAGGTGCATGAAGATCATCCGACAGAACTCTTTTCGGAGGCGATGTCCCCGAATCGGATCCGGTTGATCTATAGAGGCGACGGAAAGGAACAGGATCTGAAACCACAGACGTTTCCGTTTCTCATCGGAAAGAAGGATGGAGATGCAGACGGGTTGATCCGGGCAAAGACCGTAAGCCGTGTTCATGCAAGAATCTACCAGGAAGATGGCAATTATTATCTTGAAGATGCAAATTCAACGAACGGCACATATGTCAACGGAGAACTGCTACCGTGTCATACTTCATATCCGCTGCGGCAGGCAGACCGGGTGATATTTGGTGACCAGGAGTATCAGGTCGCTTTGCTTCCATAAAAGATTTTGGTATAATCCAGATAAAGGAGGATATAAGTGATGAAAGATGATAATTGTATTTTCTGCAAACTGGCAAACGGCGATATCCCGACACGTACCATTTATGAAGATGAGACCTTCCGTGTCTTTTTAGATGCTGCGCCGGCGACAAAAGGCCATGCGCTCATTGTTCCGAAGGACCATGCAGCGAATCTGTATGAATTGCCGGACGAGACCGCGGCAAAGACACTGGTGCTGGCAAAGAAAATGGCTACGGATATGACAGAAAAGCTTGGATGCGACGGCTTTAACATTGTTCAGAACAATGGTGAGATCGCAGGTCAGACCGTATTCCATTTTCATATGCACCTGATTCCGCGTTATAAGGACGATGCCAATATGGACCGCTTTGTGTGGAATCCGACATCGCCCTCTGACGAAGAGCTCGACAACATTCAAAATCTGCTCAAGTAAATATTTATTTATCCGACTGCATCGGTGCCGGCGTCTTTTACTTCGCCGGTGCCGATTGTTTTTTCAATCAGTTCTACGATCGTTGAGATGGCGTCAAGCTGTGCGCTCTGTGACATCGCATCGATGTAGGTCTGTCTGTTTTCCCAAAGAGACCGGATGGCAGTCAGAAGCTTTTCATCGGTCATTTCTTCTTCTTCGATCACGACACTGAAGCCCTGCTTTTCGAAGGATCTTGCGTTCAGGATCTGGTCGCCGCGGCTTGCGGCTTTGGAAAGCGGGATCAGGATGTTTGGCTTATGGAGTGCCAGAAGCTCGCAGATCGAGTTCGCACCTGCACGTGAGATAACGATCTGTGCGAGTGCCATGACGTCAGGGAGTTCTTTCCCGAGATATTCATACTGACGATATCCTTCTGTGCCGTCAAGAGACGGATCCGGATGTCCTTTTCCGCAAAGATGAATGATCTGGAAATGTGCAAGCAGTTCAGGAAGCAGACTGCGCACGGTCTGATTCAAAAAGGCAGATCCTAAGCTTCCGCCGATCACGAGCAGGGTTGGCTTGTCGCCAGAAAGACCTGTGAATTCTTTTGCGCGCTCAGGGCTGCCTTCAAACAGCTCCTTACGGATCGGGGATCCGGATAATACAGCCCGGCCTTCCGGAAGATACGGAACGGTTTCCGGGAAATTGCAGCATACCCAGGAAGCTGTCGGGAAGGCGATCTTATTGGCAAGTCCCGGTGTCAGATCAGACTCATGAATGATGACCGGGATGTGCTTATGCTTTGCTGCAAGTACAACTGGAACGCTGACATAACCGCCTTTTGAAAATACGATATCGGGTTTTAACTTCCGTAAAAGGCGACGTGCCTGCGTATAGCCTTTTAATACCCGGAAGGGATCAGACATATTTTTCAGATCGATATAACGACGCAGCTTTCCGGAGGAAATGCCGGCATACGGGATACCGATGTCCTGGATCAGAGTTTTTTCGATGCCCTCATAAGAACCGACATAATAAATCTTATAGCCGGCCTCTTTTAACTGCGGGATCAGAGCAATATTCGGGGTAACATGTCCGGCGGTCCCGCCACCGGTAAGCAGTATTTTTTTCATGGAAAATCCATCCTTTTTTTGTTTTTAATAATAGTTAAAGGGATTATACTCTTTTTTTGCGAAAAAAGGAATCCTCTGTTATACTATTTACACAAATGTGCTATGGAAAAAGCACAATGATCAGCAACAACACTTTTAGAGGCACACATGCCCGGACAAGGGGGATACTATGGGAAATGTAAGATTTGATTATTCCAAGACAGCACCATTTATCAGCGAGGATGAGATGTCCTTTATCAAAGGTCAGGCAGAGGCGGCTCGTGACCTGTTGCTTTCAGGTGAAGGCGCCGGCAATGATTACATCGGCTGGGTTGATCTGCCGGTTGATTATGATAAAGAAGAGTTTGCAAGAATCCTTGCCGCAGCAGAGAAGATCAAACAGGACTCAGAAGTACTTGTTGTGATCGGAATCGGCGGATCTTATCTCGGCGCCCGTGCTGCGATCGAATTCCTTCGTCCGGATTTTTATAACAATCTTCCGAAAGAAGTCCGTAAGACACCTGAAATTTATTTTGCAGGCAACAACATCAGTGGTTCCTATCTTGAGAACCTGCTTGCTGTGATCGGTGACAGAGATTATTCCGTTAACGTAATCTCTAAGTCGGGTACGACGACAGAGCCGGCCATTGCATTCCGAATCTTCAAAGAAAAACTGGAAGAAAAATATGGAAAAGAAGGCGCTGCAAAGCGAATCTATGCGACCACAGATAAAGCAAGAGGCGCATTAAAAGGACTTGCAGATGAGGAAGGATATGAGACATTTGTCGTACCGGATGATATCGGCGGCCGTTTCTCAGTTCTGACAGCAGTAGGTCTTTTGCCGATCGCTGTCAGCGGTGCAGACATCACAAAGCTGATGGAAGGCGCAGCAGAAGGAAGACAGCGTGCAAAAGAGCTTCCGTTCGAAGAGAATGATGCGATGCAGTATGCTGCAGTTCGCACGATCCTGAACAGAAAAGGAAAAGGGATCGAGATCCTGGCAAATTATGAGCCGCGTCTGCATTATATCGCCGAGTGGTGGAAACAGCTGATGGGAGAAAGCGAGGGCAAAGACCAGAAAGGTATCTACCCGGCTTCCGTTGATCTGACAACAGATCTTCATTCCATGGGTCAGTTTATCCAGGATGGCAGCCGGATCATGTTTGAGACGGTATTGCATGTAGAAAACCCGGATGGCAGCGTAGAGATCCGCGAGGAAGAGAAGGATCTTGACGGCCTGAATTATCTGGCTGGAAAGGATATGGCATTCGTTAATGAATGCGCGATGAACGGTACGATGCTCGCACATACCGATGGGGCGACACCAAACCTTCTGGTACACATTCCGGGAATGTGTGAGAAATCCCTCGGACAGCTGTTCTACTTCTTTGAATTTGCAGTTGGCGTCAGCGGATATATGCTTGGCGTAAACCCGTTCAACCAGCCGGGCGTAGAAAGCTATAAGAAAAATATGTTTGCGCTGCTTGGCAAGCCCGGATTTGAGGAAATGGGCGAAGCTCTTCGTAAACGGATTTAACCCGGCATTTGCCGTAAGGGAGGAATCACTATGACAGATGCAACTATGATCGCGGATATGACATCGAATCCTGCACTTTGGGTTTGGGTCATCATTATCGCGGCATGTATATTTGCGGAGATCGCAACGCTTGGACTGACGACCATCTGGTTTGCCGGCGGAGCCGGTGTAGCACTGGGTGTCTGCATTGCCGGCGGTGGTATCTGGCTGCAGATCATTTTGTTCATCGTCGTATCAGTCGTATTAATGTTTTTGATCAGGCCTCTGGCAAAAAAACGATTTAATACCAAGCGTACAGCGACAAATGTTGACAGTGTCATCGGACAGACAGGGATTGTGATCGATGAGATCAACAATCTGATGTCACAGGGACTGGTTAAGATCGGCGGCCAGGAATGGACCGCGCGCAGCATGGATTCGAATGAAACCATTGGACCGGGCGAAGAGGTCGTGGTGGAACGGATCGAAGGTGTGAAAGTCATCGTTCGGAAGAAAGAAGGAGGTAATTAATATGCCAATGGTTGCGGTAATCATTATTGTCATTATCATTATCATCATTGTTGCATCCTGCATCAAAATTGTTCCGCAGGCGCATGCATTTGTTCTTGAGCGTCTTGGCGCATATCAGGCGACATGGGATGTCGGCCTGCACTTTAAGGTCCCGTTTATTGATCGTGTGGCAAAGCGTGTTCTGTTAAAGGAACAGGTCGTTGACTTTGCGCCACAGCCGGTGATCACAAAGGATAACGTAACGATGCGGATCGATACGGTAGTCTTCTTCCAGATCACAGATCCGAAGCTCTATGCATACGGTGTGGAAAATCCGATCTCTGCGATCGAGAATCTGACGGCGACGACGCTGCGTAATATCATTGGTGATCTGGAACTGGATGAGACTCTTACATCCAGAGAGACGATCAATACGAAGATGCGCGCGACACTGGATGAGGCGACAGACCCGTGGGGTATTAAGGTAAACCGTGTCGAGCTGAAAAATATCATTCCGCCGCAGGCGATCCAGGATGCGATGGAGAAGCAGATGAAAGCAGAGCGGGAGCGTCGTGAAGCGATCCTTCGTGCAGAAGGTGAGAAAAAGTCGACGATCCTGGTGGCTGAAGGTAAGAAGGAATCTGCGATCCTGGATGCAGAGGCAGAAAAACAGGCTGCGATCCTTCGTGCAGAAGCTAAGAAGGAAGCAACGATCAAGGAAGCGGAAGGACAGTCAGAAGCAATCATCAAGATCCAGCAGGCAAACGCAGACGGCTTGCGTTTCTTACGAGAAGCAGCACCGGATGAAGCAGTCCTTCGGTTAAAGAGTCTGGAAGCATTTGCAAAAGCAGCCGACGGCAGATCCTCCAAGATCATCATCCCATCAGAGATTCAAGGCATCGCAGGCCTTGCAAAATCAGTAGTTGAAGTTGTAAAAGAACCACAAGAGGAGAACCATGAGTAGTTTAAAAGGCAGAAATTTTTTGAAACTGTTGGATTTTACGCCGGATGAGATCCTGCATATGATCGATCTGGCTGCAGACCTGAAGAAAAAGAAAAAAGAAGGCACACTGCATGCGTATCATCGCGGAAAAAATGTCGCACTGATCTTTGAAAAGACCAGTACCAGAACGCGTTGTTCTTTTGAAGTCGCGGCAAGTGATCTGGGTATGTACAGTACATTCCTGGACCCGTCTGCTTCACAGATCGGGAAAAAGGAAAGCATCGCTGATACCGCACGGGTTTTGGGAAGGATGTATGACGGCATTGAATATCGCGGATACGGTCAGGAGATCGTTGAGGAGCTGGCAAAATATGCAGGCGTTCCGGTCTGGAATGGTCTGACAAACGAGTTTCATCCGACACAGATGCTTGCAGACGTATTAACGATCAAAGAGCACTGTGGAAAGATCAAGGGTATCAAACTCGCATATATGGGTGATGCCCGCTACAACATGGGAAATTCCCTAATGGTCGTCAGTGCGAAGCTGGGAATGCACTTTACGGCATGCACCAGTCAGAAGTATTTCCCGGATGAGGCACTCGTAGAGCAGTGCCGCGCGATCGCAAAAGAGACGGGTGGCAGCATTACGCTGACAGAAGATGCGATGGAAGGCGTCAAGGGTGCAGATATCATCTATACGGATGTCTGGGTATCCATGGGTGAACCGGATGAAGTCTGGGAAGAGCGGATCAATGATCTTCTTCCGTATCAGGTAAATCGTGCACTGATGGATGCTGCAGGTCCGCAGGTGAAGTTCATGCATTGCCTGCCGGCGTTCCATGATCTGAATACCGGAATCGGACGGAAGATCAATGAGAAGTTTGGACTCGATGCGATGGAAGTGACCGATGAGGTGTTTGAGAGCCCGCAGTCGATCGTGTTTGACGAAGCAGAGAACCGCATGCATACGATCAAGGCGGTCATGCTTGCGACACTGGGTGAACCGGAGAGTGAAGATTGAAAGATAAGATTCGGACGATCTTAAAAGAACGAAACGGCTTTGTTTCCGGCCAGGAGCTTTCGGAGGGACTCGGTGTTTCGAGGACCGCCATCTGGAAGGTGATCCGTCAGCTGGAAGAGGAAGGCTATGTGTTCGAAGCTGTCCGCAACAAAGGATACCGGCTTGTGACAGAGCCGGATCTTTTGACGAAGGCAGCCATTGCTGAAAAGCTGTCTACGGAATGGGCGGGCAAAGAGATCCTGTCGTTTGATGAGATCGATTCTACGAATAATGAACTGAAACGTCAGGCGGAAGCCGGCGCAGAGCACGGAATGCTTGCCGTCTCAGAGGTACAGACGGCCGGCAGAGGCAGAATGGGACGTCCCTGGAGTTCTCCTGCCGGAAGCGGGATCTGGATGTCGCTTTTATTAAGACCCGACATTATGCCGATCCAGGCCTCCGGGTTGACACTGGTGATGGCACTTGCGGTCAGAGAAGCGATCGTCGCATTAACCGGTTCCGCATGCGGGATCAAATGGCCCAATGACATTGTCGCAGAAGGGAAAAAGGTTTGCGGCATCCTGACAGAAATGAGCGCGGAGCCTGATCGGATCAATCATGTTGTGATCGGTGTCGGGATCAATGTGACGGATGACTCCTTTCCGGAAGAGATCCGTGACAGAGCCATTTCAATCTGGCAGGTCTGCGGACAGAAGATACAGAGAGCAGAACTGGTGGCAGAGATCCTGAAAGCTTTTGAGTGCTTTTATGAGCGGTATCTGCAAAACGGAGACATGAGTGCGTTGATGGAAGAGTATAACGCGGCGCTCATCAACTGTGGACAGACGGTTCGTGTACTGGATCCCAAAGGAGAATACGAAGCGCTTGCAAGAGGGATCATCCCGAGCGGCGCGCTGATTGTCGAGAAGGACGGACAGACCTGGGAAATCATTTCCGGCGAAGTGTCGGTGCGGGGTGTTTATGGATATGTATGAGGATAAAGTAGTTTTATGCGCAGCCAGTGCATATGATAAAAAATATTATCTGAATCCGCAGTTTGACGGATTACCGCAGGGCGTAAAAGAAGACCTGCAGATCATGTGCGTACTGTTTACAGAAGATGTGGGAGGCATTTTATCACTTTATTTTGATGATGAGGGCAGCCTGCAGATTGAAACAGATGCAGCAGAAGAAGATATATTGTATGATGAGATCGGTAGTGCACTGAAGGTAAAACAGATGCGTTCAGATAAACGGGATCTCTTAGAAGGACTGGAAATGTATTACAGGATTTTTCAGTAAACAAACGCTTTCAGGCAGGAGGATTACAGATGCTTTTAACGATCGATATCGGCAATACCAACTTTACACTGGGCGTATTTAAGGGAGAAGAGCTGGTCACCACTTTTCGTATGACGACAAAGTCGGCCCGTACTTCAGACGAATATGCCATGATCATGCTGGATCTTTTAAACTACAACAACGTGGCGATGGAAGACATTTCGGATGTGATCATTGCTTCCGTTGTTCCGAACATCATGCATTCCATGACAAGTGCTTGCGTCAAATATCTGAAAACGACGCCGATCATTGTACAGGCCGGGATCCGCACCGGAATCCGTGTCTGCAATAAGAATCCGCAGAGTGTCGGCGCAGACCGTATCGTAGATGCGGCTGCAGCATATGGTATTTACGGCGGCCCGGTCATCGTTATTGATTACGGAACCGCGACAACATTCGACCTGATCACAGAGGATGGTTCTTTTATCGCCGGCGTTACGGCACCGGGAATCCGTTCGAGTGCCCAGTCTCTCTGGAGCAATACGGCAAAGCTTCCGGAGTTTGAGATCGTGAAGCCGGATAGCATCCTGGCACAGGATACCATTACGAGTATGCAGGCCGGTGTCGTTTATGGCCAGATCGGACAGACAGAGTATATCGTCAACCAGATGAAAAAGGAATCCGGCCTTGCAAACATTAAGGTGGTCGCAACAGGCGGTTTAGGAGTTCTGATCAACAAAGAAACAGATGTGATCGATATCTATGATCCGAATCTGACGCTTTACGGTCTGCGTATTGTATTTGAAAAACAGGGGAAAAAGTGAAGCAGCTTAACATTGGAAATGTCACATTAGAAAACAATCTGATCCTTGCGCCGATGGCAGGCGTATCAGATCTTTCGTTCCGGCTTCTCTGCAAAGAGCAGGGGGCCGGACTTGTGTGTATGGAAATGGTCAGCGCAAAGGCTATTTACTACCGCAATAAAAATACCGAAAAGCTGATGGAGACATCACCTCAGGAGCATCCGGTTTCTCTCCAGCTGTTTGGTTCGGATCCTGATATCATAGCATTGATCGCCGAGCAGATTCAGGACAGACCGTTTGAGATCCTGGATTTTAATATGGGGTGTCCGGTGCCAAAGGTAGTCAATAACAACGAGGGCTCGGCCCTTATGAAGGACCCGAAACTGGTGCGTGAGATCCTGACAAAGCTTGTCAAAGCGAGCCGGAAACCGGTGACGGTGAAGATCCGCAAAGGCTTCGACGATGAGCATGTCAATGCGGTCGAGATCGCAAAGATCGCAGAAGACTGCGGGGTGGCTGCAATTGCGGTTCACGGGAGAACGAGGCAGCAGTATTATTCCGGAAAGGCTGACTGGGATATCATCAGACAGGTGAAGGAGGAAGTAACGATCCCTGTGATTGGAAACGGAGATCTATGCAATGCGGAGGATGTTTTACGGATGCAAACGGAAACCGGTTGCGATGGCTTTATGATCGGACGCGCGGTACGGGGCAATCCATGGATCTTTGCGCAGATCCTGCATAAACTGCAGACAGGAGAAGACCTTGCAAAACCATCTGCAAAAGAATTCGTTGCAACGATCCTGCGCCACGCGGATCTGCTGATCGAAAACAAGGGAGAATACATCGGGATCCGTGAGATGAGAAAACATGCTGCCTGGTATACCGCAGGGCTTAGAAATGCCTCTCATATCAGAGGAAAAATCAACGAAGTTCAGAAAAAAGAAGATTTGGAATACGTATTAATGCCACTCGTTTCTGTCGACTGACAGTCGAGTGGCATTAATACTTAAAAAGATTGACATAATTAGAAGAAATGAGTATAATACACTCCGTGTCGATACCTATTAGTCGACATTTTCTTTTGTTTTTTGGGTGACTGTTCACAGAGAGCAGAATGGTTACCGGTATGGAGGAAATTGGAAATGGAAAAGAAGACGCTGTTGACTCAGGAAGGTCATCAGAAATTGCAGGATGAATTGCATGAACTGAAAGTAGTTCGCCGTAAAGAGATTGCGCAGAAGATCAAGGAGGCAAGAGAGCAGGGAGACCTCTCCGAGAATGCGGAATATGATGCGGCAAAGGATGAGCAGCGAGAAATCGAGACAAGAATCGAGACGATCGAAGAGCTTCTCAAAAACGCTGAAGTGGTCAGCAATGATGCGATCGACACGGATAAGGTAAGTGTCGGATGTACGGTTCGGATTCTGGATTGTGAATTTGATGAAGAGCTGGAGTATCAGCTGGTTGGTTCAACGGAAGCAAACAGTCTGAAAGGAAAAATTTCCAACGAATCTCCGGTCGGACAGGCATTGTTGGGCAGAAAAGTAGGGGAGACCGTAGACGTTGAGACCCAGACTGGCATTTTCCAGTACAAGGTACTGGCCATTCAGGGGTAGACAATAATTACTTGCGGAGGAAAAGAATACATGGCAAAGCCAAATAACGGACAGGAGCCGGATCTGAACCAGATCTTAAAGAATCGCCGGGAAAAATTAAAAAACTTACAGGAAGCCGGAAAAGACCCGTTCCAGATCACAAAATACAATATGACCCATCATAGTAAAGAGATCAAAGACAACTATGATGCGCTGGAAGGCAAGACGGTATCTGTTGCCGGTCGTATCATGCTGAAGCGTGTGATGGGTAAGGCTTCGTTTTGCCATATCCGTGATAAGCAGGGCGATATCCAGGCATATGTAGCCAGAGACAGCATCGGAGAAGACAGCTATAAAGATTTCAAGAAATACGACATCGGCGATATTGTTGGGATCAAGGGTGAAGTATTTAAGACCAAGACCGGTGAGATCTCTGTCCATGCTTCTGAAGTGACACTTCTTACAAAGAGCCTTCAGGTGCTTCCGGAGAAGTTCCATGGTCTGACCGATACCGATCTTCGTTATCGTCAGCGTTATGTGGACCTGATCATGAATCAGGAAGTGCGCGATACATTTATCAAGCGTTCCCAGATCATCAAAGAGATCCGGAATTTCTTAGATGAGCGTGACTTTATGGAAGTCGAGACACCGATGCTTGTTTCCAATGCAGGCGGTGCTGCTGCACGTCCGTTTGAGACGCATTACAATGCGCTCGACGAAGATGTTAAGCTTCGTATTTCTCTTGAGCTTTACTTAAAGAGACTGATCGTAGGCGGCCTGGAGCGTGTCTATGAGATCGGTCGTGTATTCCGTAACGAGGGTGTTGATACCCGTCACAATCCGGAGTTCACTCTGATGGAGCTGTATCAGGCATATACGGATTACTACGGTATGATGGAACTGACAGAGAGCATGTTCCGTCATCTGGCAAAGAAGGTATGCGGTGATACCCTGATCACCTACAAAGGCACCGAGATCGACCTGGGCAAGCCGTTTGCGCGTCTGACGATGAATGACGCAGTTAAGAAATATGCAGGTATCGATTTTGACGAGGTCAAAACAGACGAAGAAGCACGTGCCCTGGCGAAAGAGAAGGGCATTGAGATCGAAGCACATCATAAGCGCGGCGATATCATGAACCTGTTCTTTGATGAGTATTGTGAAGACAAACTGATCCAGCCGGTATTCATCATGGATCATCCGATCGAAATCTCCCCGCTGACCAAGAAAAAGCCGGAAGATCCGACAAAGGTAGAGCGCTTCGAGCTTTACATCAACGGTTGGGAAATGTGTAATGCATACTCCGAGCTGAACGACCCGATCGATCAGAGAGAGCGTTTCGCAGCACAGGATGCAAATGCGGAAGCGGGCGATGAGGAAGCGCAGCACACCGATGAAGACTTCCTGAATGCACTGGAAGTTGGTATGCCGCCGACAGGTGGTATCGGTTACGGTATCGACCGTCTGGTCATGCTGCTGACAGATTCTGAAGCAATCCGTGACGTCATTGCATTCCCGACACTGAAGAGTCTGGATAAGTAGAGACAATGGATGAATGAGTCATATAAAGGACATTTTCCGAATCAGGAAAGTGTCCTTTTCTGATAGAGAGGAATGGGATTAACATGGAAATCAAAGCATCCAATCAAAACGGCGAGATCAATGCAACATTTGATTTTCTGAAAACAGAGATGGAGCAGAGGCAGGACTTTGTATATGCGGTCAGCACGATGCTGTCATGTATTACAGGAGAAATCGTCGACAAACTGGAACCGTATCGGATCGAAAGCCGGAAGGACTGCGCATTAAGCCTCCTGGAAGCAGTAAAGATGATGGTTTCAGATTATTATGACAATCTCGTGGAAAACACTACTCCGGAAGAAAAACAGGAATTAGCAAAAGCAGGCATGTATGCGTTTATGGAAGAGCAGTACGATGCATTCCTGAAGGCAAATCACCTTAATGAGAAGGATCTGTTAAATCGGATTCAAACACAAAAGCCGGCATTTCGGGTTTCTGAGAAAGATGGCTCCTATCATTTCGAACTGGTTGCAGCAGATGGCGGTCATATTCTGGATACCGGCGTGGTCAGCATGCAGGCAGACCGGAATGATATTGAAACCCGGGCGATGGTTGCGGCCGTCGTGTCGATGGTACTGCTTGACAGAGCTTTCGGAGAGGACGATCCCCGGAATATTGCCAGAGCAAAAGGGAATATCAAGTTCTTCCTGGATATGATCGGATAGAGTATTTGTTTGATTAAGAGACAATCTCCAGTTCCCGGCGTAAAAACTGCATCAGAAGGGTGCGGATCTGTTCATGATCCGCATCTTTTTTGTTTACTTCTTCTGCCAGGGACGCGATCCAGCACTGTTCTTTTTCCGTAAGGATCCGCTCATATACTTCATCTTCATTAAAGAATTCCGCACCGATGGTGTTGTTTTCGTAATGAAGCACACAGGTATCATTAGATTTGGAGATTCGGAACGTGTAGATCAATTCCGCACCGGAGGCAACCGGTGACGGCAAGTGCAGCACGATACTTTCGGGCAGCTCAGATAATGTCACATCTGTGCTTTTATAATCAAGAAATGTTACTTCCTGATGTGGTAGGAATAGACGATCATAGCGTGTTGTCATGGCCGCGTCAAATCCCGGCATGAAGGAAAGCACCTCTGCCCAGTCATTGCACGGGAGCTTTTGAATAGCTCTTTTGGTGGTAAGATCAGGCTTTAATTCTTCGTCCCGGATGTTTTTCAGGAGTCTTAAGATCCGGTTGTTCCAGACCTTGGTCGTGTTCATGTCGTAGTAGTAAGCCAGACCCGTACCGGTATGATTGTCAACAGAATAATATACATTTCCGGTCAACAAATCGATATCAAGGTTGCGTGTGACCTGCTCATTTTCTTCTAATGTGAGCAGATGAAACCAGGCGCGTTTTCCGACAAGGATCTTGTAAGCGCCTTTTTCGTCTTTATAATTCAGACAGCCTCCGTTTAAAAAGGCTGTGTAATCTCCATTAAGCTTGCTGTGTCTGATATATTCCATATGCTGCCTCCAAACTGTTCTAACTATATCTTATTTCTCCAAAAATCTCAATTCCTATACTTTTTGGAATAAATCAACTACAATTTCTTGTTGAAATTTCCACATTTTCCTTTATGATAGTTACTGTGATGCGTTAAAGGACTGATACAGATTACGTTTTCATGGAGGTTTTTTATGTGTGGAATCGTAGGATATATAGGAAAACGACAGGCAGCACCGATCCTGCTTGAGGGACTTTCCAAGCTGGAATACAGAGGATATGATTCGGCCGGAATCGCAGTGCGTGACGGTGAAAAGCTGGCGGAAGTTGTTAAGTCGACAGGTAAGCTTGTGAATCTTTCGGAGATGACGGATGAGGGCAGAGCGGTGCCGGGTACTTGCGGTATCGGACATACCCGTTGGGCGACCCACGGAGAGCCGAGTAAAGTCAATGCGCATCCGCATGTCAGTGGAAATTGCTCCGGCTCCGGTTCGGGAGAGGTAGAATCGGAAGTTGTCGGTGTCCACAATGGTATTATCGAAAACTATCAGGAGCTGACAGATAAGCTGCTCCGCCATGGATATAAGTTTTACAGCCAGACGGATACAGAAGTAGTGATCAAGCTGGTGGATTATTATTACAAGAAATACCAGATGGGGCCGATCGATGCGATCGCAAAGACGATGGTGCGTGTCCGCGGTTCCTATGCGCTTGCAGTGATGTTTCGGGATTATCCGGGCGAGATCTATGTAGCAAGAAAAGACAGCCCGATGATCATCGGTGTGACAGATGAAGAAACCTATATTGCTTCAGATGTACCGGCGATCCTGAAGTATACGAGAAATGTATATTATATCGGTAATCTGGAGATGGCAAAGATTTCCGGCGGCCAGGCGACTTTTTACGATCTGAACGGCGATATTGTAGAAAAAGAACTGACAGAGATCAAATGGGATGCGCAGGCTGCGGAAAAAGACGGTTTTGAGCATTTCCTGATGAAGGAGATCTATGAACAGCCAAAAGCCGTACAGGACACATTAAATTCTGTCTGGAAAGAAGACCGATTCAATTTCTCTGAGATCGGACTGACGGATGAAGATATGGCTGGGATTTCCCAGATCTATATCACAGCATGTGGTTCTGCCTATCATGTGGGCGTTGCAGCGCAGTATGCGATTGAGGACATTGCCGGCATTCCGGTCCGCGTGGAGCTGGCTTCTGAATTCCGTTACCGGAATATGATATTTGACCCGAACGCGCTGGTGATCCTGATCAGCCAGTCAGGAGAGACAGCAGATACGCTGGCGGCGTTAAGGGAAGCAAAAGAGAAGGGGATCAAGACACTGGCGATCGTGAACGTGATCGGCAGCAGCATTGCCAGAGAAGCGGATTATGTGTTCTATACCGTGGCAGGGCCGGAGATCTCTGTCGCGACGACCAAGGCATATTCCGCACAGCTGGTTGCCTGCTATGTACTTGCGCTGCAGCTTGGACTGGTACGCGGGACACTGACGCAGGAACGTTATGATGAAATGGCACAGGAGCTGTTTACGCTGCCGGATAAGATCGCAAGGATCTTTGAAGACAAAGAGCGGATTCAGTGGTTCGCGGCAAAGTTTGCGAATGCATCAGATGCGTTCTTTATCGGAAGAGGAATTGATTACGCGATCAGCATGGAAGGAAGTCTTAAGATGAAGGAGATTTCCTATATCCACAGCGAGGCCTATGCAGCAGGGGAGCTTAAGCACGGAACGATCAGCCTGATCGAGGATGGTACATTTGTGATCGGTATCCTGACACAGTCCGGCCTGTTTGAGAAGACCCTTTCCAATATGGTGGAATGCAGTTCGCGCGGCGCTTATCTTCTGGGCGTGACCAGCTATGGCAATTATTCTGTAGAGGATAATGCAGACTTTACGGTCTATATTCCGAAAACCGATGAGCACTTTGCGGCATCGCTTGCAGTCGTACCGCTGCAGCTTCTTGGCTATTACTTAAGTGTGGCCAGAGGTCTTGATGTTGACAAACCGCGTAACCTTGCAAAGAGCGTAACGGTAGAATAATCGTACTGGATTTGATACAGGTGTGAGTCTTCAAATTCTTGCAAATTACAGGAGTCTAGGTTATAATAACTCGAATGTGTAAATTTACACATTCGGGTTATTTTTTTAAAATAGATTCCGTTTTTTAGGAGGAAAAAGGAAGCTATTAGCGCCAGGACCCTGACGGGTTGACGAGGTTGGCAGTGATCGAAAGATTCGGCGGGTGCTGCCACGGCCAGAGACATCTGTGAAAAGATGCAGTGACGGGTCGTCAGAGAGAAAGGAAAAAGCAGAATCAACACTGTAACAAAGGTTCTCTTAACGTCAGATAAGATAGCACATAAAGGAGATTATATGTACACAATAAAAGATTTATATGATCTGGATCATACACTGGCAGGAGAGTATCTGTCACAGTTTACCTATCCATGGGAGGCATTAAAAGGAATCAAGGACATGATCCTTGCCCTTGGCCCGACACTTGGGGATGATTATGAGGAAGTACAGGAAAACGTTTGGGTTCATAAAACTGCGACCGTATTCCCGTCTGCATACCTTGGAGCACCGTGTATCATCGGACCGGAGACAGAGGTTCGCCACGGCGCATTTATCCGCAGCTCTGCGTTAGTAGGCGCGAACTGTGTCGTAGGAAACTCTGTAGAGCTTAAAAACGTCATCCTGTTTGACCATGTACAGACACCGCATTACAACTATGTCGGAGATTCTATCCTCGGATATTATTCTCACATGGGAGCAGGATCTATCACATCAAATGTAAAAGCAGACAAGCAGCTGGTTGTCGTACATAACGGCACAGAGCAGATCGAAACCGGAATCAAGAAGTTCGGCGCAATGCTCGGAGACCATGTTGAAGTAGGATGCAATGCAGTCTGCAACCCGGGAACCGTAATCGGAAGAAACTCAAATGTATATCCGACATCCTGTGTCAGAGGTGTGGTACCGGAGAATTGCATTTATAAAAACAGCGGAGATATTGTGGAAAAGCACTAGGTCTCAGTAAAGAAATTAAAATGGGATATGTACAGGCAAGGAGAAAAATATGAGAGTTGTTATTCAGGATAATTATGAAAAAATGTGTAAATGGGCTGCAGATTATATCGCAGCAAAGATCAACGCGCATAAAGAAGACCGTCCGTTCGTACTGGGTCTGCCGACAGGTTCTTCCCCGATCGGCGTATACCAGGAACTGGTCAGAATGAACAAGGCAGGCGAGGTATCTTTTGCAAACGTCGTAACGTTTAACATGGATGAATATCTTGGACTGCCGCGTGAGCATGATCAGAGCTACTGGTATTTCATGCATGACAATCTGTTTAACCATCTGGTAGATATGAAGCCGGAAAACATCAATATCTTAAACGGTATGACAGATGATCCGGAAGCAGAATGTGCAGCATACGAAGAGAAGATCGCTTCTTATGGCGGCATCGATCTGTTCATGGGCGGCATCGGTGTTGACGGACATCTTGCATTCAATGAGCCGTATACATCACTGACATCCAGAACCGGTGTCAGAGATCTGACAACAGATACCCGTATCGTAAACTCCCGTTTCTTCGGAAACGATCCGGAAGCAGTTCCGGCACAGGCACTTTCTGTTGGAATCGGTACCGTAACAGATTCCAAGGAAGTTCTGATCCTGATCAACGGCCATAACAAGGCACGCGCACTGGCTGCAACCGTAGAAGGCAGCGTTAGCCAGAAATGGACCTGCAGCGCACTGCAGATGCACAATGCAGCGATCATCGCATGTGATGAAGAGGCGTGTGGCGAGCTGACAGTAGACACCTACAAGTATTTCCTGGATATCGAGAAAAACGAAAGACTGTAGGGACGGACAATAATAAGCAATTGATTGGAGAGAACAATGGGTAAATATTTTGGAACAGACGGCTTCCGCGGGGAAGCGAACAAGGGACTGAATTTTGACCATGCGATCAAAATCGGCCGTTACATCGGATGGTATTACGGCGCAAGATTAGATAGAAAAGCGAAGGTCATCATCGGAAAGGATACAAGACGTTCCAGCTACATGTTTGAGTATGCGCTTTGCACCGGCCTGATGGCTTCCGGCGCAGATGCCTACATCATGCATGTAACCACGACACCTTCCGTTTCCTATATTGCGCGGACAGATGATTTTGACTGTGGTATCATGATCTCTGCTTCCCACAATCCGTTTTATGACAACGGTATCAAGATCGTAAATGAAAACGGTGAGAAGATGGATGAAGAGACCCTGCTGAAGATCGAGGATTATATCGATGGTAAGGTAGAGGTGCCGCTGGCAGAGCGTGAAAAGATCGGTCGTACCGTAGATTATGTTGCGGGACGGAACCGCTACATCGGTTATCTGATCTCCCTGTCAAAATACAGTTTCAAAGACGTTAAGGTCGGACTGGACTGTGCAAACGGCGCAGCATGGTCGATCGCAAAGAGTGTATTCGATGCACTTGGTGCTAAGACCTATGTCATGAATGCAGAGCCGGACGGATACAACATCAATACTGACTGCGGAAGCACACATATCGAGCATCTGCAGAAGTTTGTTGTAGACAATGGCCTGGATGTCGGGTTTGCCTATGACGGTGACGCAGACCGCTGCCTTTGTGTAGATGAGAAGGGTAATGTCGTAACAGGTGACCACATCCTTTACATCTATGGTCTGTATATGAAAGAGCGCGGAAAGCTCTTAAACAACAAAGTCGTTACGACCGTTATGAGTAACTTTGGTCTTTACAAAGCACTGGATGCAGTCGGCATCGAGTATGAAAAGACAAAAGTCGGTGACAAGTATGTCTATGAGAACATGGTACAGAACGGCCACAGAATCGGTGGTGAGCAGTCCGGACACATCATCTTTACCAAATATGCGACCACAGGTGATGGTATCCTGACCAGCCTGAAAATGATGGAAGCGATGCTTGCTGAAGAAAAACCGATGAGTGAGCTGGCAGCACCGGTTGTTTTCTATCCGCAGGTGCTTAAGAATGTCAGAGTCAAGAGTAAACCGGATGCACAGAATGATCCGGATGTACAGGCAGCTGTTGCCAAGGTTTCCGAGGAACTTGGCGATACCGGCCGTATTCTGGTAAGAGAAAGCGGCACAGAGCCGGTAATCCGTGTTATGGTAGAAGCAGATACAGAAGAGATCTGTGAGAAATACGTGGATTCTGTAATCGATGTGATCGAGCAGAAGGGTCATCTGGCTTAAAACCAAGCACATAACATGCAGGGAGCCTTAAAACAGGCTCCCTGTTTTTCAATCACTGTAAGAGAACAGAAAATCATTTTGTACAGATTATGTAAAGGAGTCCGGTCATGTTTGAGATCGAAGTCAAAGTGCCGTTAAAGGATGCCGTAGATACGACGAGGCAGCTGGAGAGCATCGGATTTCACAAAAGTCAGAAAATCCGTGAAGAAGATCATTACTATGACAATGCCGCATCGCAGATCAAAAATAATGGAGAAGCACTTCGTGTACGTCACATCACAGATTTAGAAAGCGGCGTTTCAGAATCCGTGATCACCTTTAAGGGGAAAAAGATGGATTCCGTATCGAAAAGTCGGAAAGAACTCGAAACCGGTGTGTCTGACGGGCCACTGGCGGAGCAGATTTTTGCGGCGATCGGATTTCACAAAGTGTCGCCGTCCGTGATCAAGGTGCGCCAGGAATTGACACATGAGGAAATGACAGCCTGCATCGATCAGATCGACGGATTAGGTGCATTCTTGGAACTTGAAATCGTAGTGGCAGGAGCAGATGAAAAGGATGCAGCGCTTTCAAAGATTTCCGGCGTGCTGGATCAGCTCGGTTATTCATTGTCCGATACGATCAGAAATTCTTACCTTGCCCTCCTGCAGGGTACAAGCGATGAATAGGGAAAAGGAGGGGAATGATATGACGATTTATATTATGCGCCATGGACAGACAGATAAGAATCAGGCCAAGCTCCTTCAGGGAAGAAGCAATGTACCATTGAACGAGACGGGAAAAGATGAGGCGAGAGCGGCAGGAGAGTGGTTCCGTGGTCAGGGGATCACATTTGACAGGATCATTTCAAGCCCGATGATCCGTGCGATGCAGACGGCAGAGCTTGCGACAGGCGGACAAACTGTCGAAACAGATGAGCGGCTTCTGGAAATGGATTATGGTCCGTATGAAGGAATGGACCTGACCAATCCCGCACCGGAGATCATTACGTTTTTCAGTGATTTTGTGAATTATCCTGCGCCTGACGGAATGGAACCGTTATCATCTGTTGTGAACCGGATGGGATCGTTTTTAGAGGATTTGGGCAAGACAGAAGGAAATGTTCTGATCACAACGCATGCCGTTGCGATGAAAGGGGCATTGGAATATCTTTCTCCGGAATCAAATGGCAGATACTGGGCAAAATATATCAGTACCTGTGGTGTTTATGCCACGGATCTGACTGAAAACGGATTCGAAAATGTACGGGAAGTTTACAGCCAGGGCGGCATCAAAGAAGGAGTTTAGGAAAAGGAAGTACATCAGATGATCGATATGGATTTTTCCGGCGTTTACAAACGCAGAAAACGTCTGACAGATACAACAGTTGCGCTGGCTGATCTGCCTGGGACAAATGCATATTGCAGCGATGAGGCAGTGGATGAGATCCGGGAAAAGCTTTCAGGCTTTCCGGCAGAAGGACTTCATTTTCTGGATTCCGGGAACTATCATTATGCATCTCTTTTCTGGCTGGAGAAAATCGGGAAGCCTTATCAGCTGATCGTGTTTGACCATCATTCCGATATGCAGCCATCCGCGTGGGGCGATGAACTGTTAAGCTGTGGATCCTGGATCCGGACGGCATTGCTTAGAGATCAGAATCTGCAGCAGGTATGGATCGCAGGGACACAGGAAGAAGCATATATGGAGGAGATGCGGGAGAAAATCCATCTGCTCACAGAGTCTGACCTGTCTGCACCGGATTGCGCGTTTGCTAATCTGGATAAAGCAATACCGGTTTATATTTCGATTGACAAGGATGTTTTATCCGAACAGGAAGTCAATACCAACTGGGATCAGGGCGAGTTGCAGGCGAAGGTGCTTCTGAATTGTCTGCAGCATCTGATCAGGCAGTTTACTGTGATCGGGATTGATGTCTGCGGAGAGCCGGAGCCGAATGCTTCGGATACAGAGATTGAAAAAAGTGAAAAGATCGATCGAAAAATCTGTCAGATATTACATGAAAATGGCTGGGGATGATTCCCCGGCCATTTATATTTTTTATGCGCCAATCAGATCGGTCAGTTTTTTGCCATAGAAAAAATCATGAACCATATG
>JAZQEX010000021.1:0-45100 GCA_045539215.1 Eubacterium sp.
TGCAATCAAGTTTTCCTTAATTACAAGGGCCGGTTTCGCTACCTTTAAAACATCAGTAGCGAAAGCGGCCACACATTTACGATAATCTGTCAATACCTTTTAAGAAAAAAAGACCCCTATGTCATTTCTGACATAGAGATCTTTTGGGCTGTCATCTTAACTTAATGACATTGCTCATACGAGGCCCGTTTTTGTTTTGTGAGTGAGTTTAAAAGGTTTTGAGTATTTTATGAAGCGTCTGATAAAGCTGTACAACTTCTTCCTGAGGAAGATCGACACATCCGCTGACAGCAGAGGGGATTTTAATCGCTTTTTCGCGGAGTGCCCAGCCTTCTTTGGTTAAGGAAATCGTAACAACTCGCTCGTCTTCTTTACTCCTGGTGCGTGTGATCAAACCGTTTTGTTCCATCTTTCGAAGAAGCGGGGTCATGGTGCCGGTATCCAGATAAAGTGCTTTGGTAAGCTCCTTGATCGGCACATCGCCCTTTTCCCACAAGACCATCAGAGTAATGTATTGCGTATAGGTGATGCCCAGTTCGTTCAGATAAGGGGTATAAAGACGAACGATCTGTCTGGCACATGCATACAGTGGAAAACAGATCTGGTTTTCCAGTTTTAATACATCATAATTTGCTGAATCGCTCATATCATTTCTCCGAAAAATTCACAGATCAATCTAGATCAGGGAACCAACGCAAGCTGCAACATCTTCCATCGGAGCAGTCGGCTCGAAACGTGCAACAACAGTGCCCTCGCGGTCAATGACAAACTTTGTGAAGTTCCATTTGATGTCCGGATTGTTCTTATAGTCCTTATCAAACTTCTTCAGTACACCTGCCATCATCATTGCCTTCGGACCTTTTCCAAATCCTTCAAAGCCCTTCTGGCTCTTCAGATATGTAAACAGCGGAAGTGCGTTTTCTCCGTTAACATCGGATTTTTTCATCTGCGGGAACTGGGTATTATATTTCAGTGTACAGAATTCATGGATTTCCTCATTGGTTCCCGGTGTCTGCCCTGCGAACTGATTGCACGGAACATCGATGATCTCAAGTCCCTGTTCATGATACTGCTCATACATAGCTTCCAGATCTTTATAATGCGGTGTAAAGCCGCAGCCGGTTGCAGTATTTACAACAAGGATAACCTTGCCTTCATAATCTTTTAAAGAAATCTCGTTGCCTTTCGGATCCATAACTGAATAATCATAAATGCTCATTTGAAATACCTCCTAATAAAACGCAAAAAGTATTTTGTACAATTATATTGTACTCAATATAAATATTATGTCAAGTATTTTTACGTGAAATCAAGTCATTTTTTTAACGGCTATTGATTTCCAAAAATCTTGTGTTATAGTGGATTCACAATTTGAAATCATGATTTTGAAAGGGACAAGTGAATAAAATGGAAAGAGGAAAGAAAGCAGTAGATATACACCATCAGGGCTATAATTGCTGTCAGTCTGTATTGCTGTCCTGTGCGGATCTGACAGATCTGTCAGAGGAGACATTAGCGCGTCTCGGCGCAGGGTTTTTAGGCGGTATGGCGACGGCAAAGGGAACATGCGGCGCACTGGTTGGCGCACAGATGATCATGGGATTGAAGGAATATAAGGGTAAGCAGTTACCTGGGAATGCCCGTGATCTGTGTCAGAAATTTGAGGACCATTGCGGTGCCGTGATCTGCGGAGTGATCAAGGGAAAAGAGACCGGTAAGGTACTATGTTCCTGTGATGAATGTATCCGCCATGGCGCACAGATGATAGAAGAGATATACGGATAAAATATGATTTGATGGTAGGCTCCTCCTGTTTTCGGGAGGAGCCTTTCGTTATGCTTAAAACAGGAACACTTCTGGACGGAAAATACAGAATCATACGTGAGATCGGACGGGGTGGGATGAGTGTTGTTTATCTGGCGGTCAATGAGCGGGTGGGCAAGACCTGGGCCTTAAAGGAAGTCCGAAAGGAACCGGATGGCCATGACCGTGTACGGGTACAGAGCCTGGCGGCTGAGATT
Organism: Eubacterium sp.; assembly: GCA_045539215.1. GTDB lineage: Bacteria > Bacillota > Clostridia > Lachnospirales > Lachnospiraceae > SY8519. The sequence continues at coordinate 2,022 of JAZQEX010000021.1, forward strand.
GAAGTATTAAAAAGGCTGCACCATCCGAATCTCCCGGATATCGTCGATGTGATAGACCGGGGTGAGAGTTTTGTCATTGTGATGGATTATATCCGGGGGAAAAGCTTACAGCAGATCCTCGAGCAAAACGGGCCGCAGGATGCCGGGCAGGTGATCGCGTGGGCAAAACAGCTCTGCAAAGTGCTTTTTTATCTGCACAGTCAGGACCCGCCGATCATCTACAGGGATATGAAACCGGGGAATATTATCCTGCGGCCGGACGGACAGCTTTCGCTCATTGATTTCGGGACGGCGCGGGAATATAAACAGGAAACCAATGGGGATACGACATGGCTTGGTACCCGCGGATATGCTGCGCCGGAGCAGTTTGGCGGAAGAAGGCAGACAGACCGCGCTACGGACATTTATTCTCTTGGGGCGACGATTTATCATCTGCTGACGGGACGAAGTCCTGCGGATACGCAATTTATCATTTATCCGGTCGGGCGTTTCCGGCCGGAGCTTTCCGGGAGCGGATTAGAAAAGGTCATCGGGAAATGCTGCCAGCCCGAGCCGGACAGGCGATACCGTGACTGTAAAGAATTGTATCTGGCGCTTCAGCATGCGGAAGAGACCGGCATCAGGAAGTGGTTTACCAGGAAGCAACGGCGGATCCTGTTAACAGGGTTCCTGGTGATGCTGATCGGGGTAGCCGGGGCAGCAGGGCTGGCGGCATATGGGGCCAGGTCAGTCAGGAATGAATATCTGACCCGGATCAGCCATGCAGAAAACGCAGATGATTTTTCGGAGGCGGCAGAGTACTACAAGATGGCGATACAGCTACGGCCTGAGGCCGGAATGGCATATGAAAAAATGCTTTCTGATATGACCAAAGACGGAGAGATCACACAGGAAGAAAAAAGCCTGATGGATGAGACGTTAAATGCCGTGCAGCAGGTCGGCGGACAGACCGTTTCTAATCTGATGTTATTTTGTCGGAATAATCCGAAAGAATATGCGACATTTGTGTTTCATCTGGGCCGGGATTATTACATCTTTTATCCAAACGGCCAGAGGGATGCAAACGGGTATCTGAGGCAGATTTCAGAAGACCCATTTTTGCCGGAGGAAGCGTGTAAGATTGCGCAAAGCCTGGTTGCGATCACAGATTATTATGTCTATGCAGGATATTTTGCAGGAGACCGTGACTGGGCTGGCGTCGGCACGCAAACAATGTATTCCTATCATTCTTTATGGACGTCACTTATGACGATCATCTCAGATGCTGAACATGCTGATGATCAGTCGGGCGGTCCATTCTTTTCACTTGCGGTTTACAGAGAAACCGCTACACAGATTACCATGAATCTTCAAAACATTCTCGACGCCGGAATCACCAAAGATGAATTAGAGCAGGTGCTGGTATCTGCAAGAGATTATTTGTCTGAGCATGCCAGTCTGAAGCAGACGATATCTGCACAAAAGCTGTATGAAGAAACAGAAAACGCAGTTTTGAACGCAGAAAGGGAGATGATGGCGTATTTTCACATGTAAGCGGAGGTGTTCGGATATGGAAAAGACAGGATGGAAATTACTTTTAACGATCATATGCCTGATCACGGCCGGTGGCTTGATGGTTGGATTTCGGAATGTGGCGGCATCGGAGATGGATGAAATGTCTGCAGTAACAGAACCGGAAAACCGGGCAGAAGATGAAGGGCCTTCGATCGAATGGAGGATGGAAGAGGTTGGCAGCTATGAAGGGATCTCATATTACAGGCAGGACAATTGCGGGCTGTCGGTCATCATTTCCGATGCAGCTTCGGAACCGGACCAGGCAGAGGTGAAGATCGGGGAGTCGGAGTTCTCGCTGGATGATTTTAAAAAAGAAGATGGACATACGTTTGTATTAGAGCTGACTGCGGAAGAAATGTCGGATCTGATGCCGAATGATGGAGAAGTAACAGCGTATGCGTATGTGAAGGATGCAAATGATTTTGTCGATGAAGATATGCTTACGTTTGTATTGGACAGGACGCCGCCGGAATATACTCTGTCATTGGAAGCTCCGTCCGGAGAGGAAACGACAGATGGTGAGATCGCATTCTATGGCAGCAGTCATGACCGGCTGCGTGCGGTGTATACGATTAAAGAAGACTACTTTGCGTCAACGTTGATCGGGGCGGACGATGCCCGTGCAGATGTTACGGCAAATCCAATCCGGACAGATGTAAAAGCCAAACAGATCATAGGCGGGAGCGGATATACAGGGGAACAGACCTATGTCGTCGAAACGGACGAAGGAACAGAAGGGATTTACCGTTTTGGGATCAGCGGGACGGATCTGGCTGGCAATCCTTTGATCATGAGTGGACCGGAAGCACAAAAAGACGGATATCAGAGGAGCATTTATGAAGAAGGCTATGGATACTGGACAGTGCCAAAGGTTTTGGACCTGACAACGCCAACCGTATCATTTACGGTATCCGATTCTAAGGGAGATGTCTTTTATGAAGCAGAAGCAACGGACCAGGCGATCACTGTTTTGAAATATGAACCGTTTCAGCAATGCGACCGGGCCAGGATCACGATCCGCGCAAAGGATGAGATGACCTGCAGGATCGATTATCAGATCCAGTCTTCTTTGTCCGGGACCATATCCGGCAACAGCGGTGCCAGGCAGAGGTTTTTAGCGGAACCGGAAGTAACAGAGACCGTGACCGGAGAGCAGCGATTCCGGATCGAAAAAATCGAGGTCAGAGACCGTTCCGGAAATGTATTACATATCGGAAGGTCAAATACGCTGTTTCTGGATCAGAAGAGCCCGACGGCCGTGATCGATGCGCCGGAACCTGTGGTGATTGCAGCAGATGAGATCACGCACAGAAATGCGGATGGCAGAGGGCTTTACAATGATGATGTTACGCTCCGGGTATCCGTGACAGATGATGAGGGATGCGGACTGAGAAATGTTTTCTGCAAGGTGCTGGTCAACGGGAAAGAACAGGATACAGAAATGACATATGCGGAGGCATTGTCAGATTGTCTGAACGATGCGCCGGAATTTTTGTTGCCGGAAGAGATCGTCTATGGAGATGATATCGCACTGGATGATCTGCAGACATCTTATACAGGGACCATTACCATTCCCAAAGGAGATGTATATGAGACAAATGATATAGAGGTCCTGGTGTATGCAACAGATGCTGCCGGAAATGGAACGGAGGAAGAACCGGCACGGCTTCCGCTCGGCATGGATTCCAAAGGACCTGAGGTGAAGGTAAATTTTGACAACAATACGGCACAAAATGAACAGTATTTTAAGGAACCGCGGATCGCAACGCTGCAGGTTTATGACAGAAACGTTGATGCTGATATGATCACGGTCGATACGCAAAGTGATGAGATCTCCGGAACCTTGTATGAAAGCGGAAACGATATTGCCGGAAACGATGACTGTTATGTGAGAACGGTCCGCTACGATAAGGACGGGACTTATACACTTGCAATCGCCGGCACAGATGCACTGGGAAACACATTTGAAAAGGAAGTGATGTTTGCCGGAGCTTCTCCCAGACAGTTTGTGATCGATCAGACTGCGCCTTCGGTTTCCGTGGAGAACGTAGAAGCCGGAAATGCCTATAATGGGACCATTGCGCCGGTTGTCCGGTTTTCGGAAAAAAACTTTTCGAAGGATCTTGCAGAGCTGTCTATTACGGGATCGAGAACAGGAGACCGGAGAGATCTGCTTTCGGAGATCACGGAGGATGTGACAGGAGGCAGTTGTGCCATGCAGGATATCCCGGTGAAAAAAGAGAATGATGATATTTATACCTTGAAGGCGAAGCAAAAGGATCTGGCAGGAAATGAAAGCCAGACAGAAATCGAATTCAGTGTTAACCGGTTTGGTTCGACATATGATTATAATAATGATCGCTCCACGCAGGAACTGATGACGGATTATTACACCGGTCAGGAGAAAAAAATATATCTGCGGGAGATCAATCTGAACCGCCTGACAGATCAGAAAGTAACCCTGTATCACGACGGGTCAAACAGGATTTTGCAAAGAGGGATCGATTATCAGGTCAGACAGGACGGATATGGTGATTCGATGCAATATATCTATGCATTTTCAGGTCACAATTTTAAAAAAGAGGGGATTTACGAAGTGATCGTTCAGTCTGTTGATGCGGCAGGGAATATCAATTCCAATCATGTAATGCGACAGGATGATGGGATCGAGTCTGTACGTGTTCGATTTGCGGTTGACAAGACTGCACCACAGATTCTTTTGAATGGATCGGACGCGACAAAGGAGCCCGTATTTTCAGAAGGAGAAGAGATTCAGGTCTTACCGGGAGATAATATGCAGCTCGAGAAAGTGGAAATGTCTTTGGGAAAACCGGGAGAAACGGAAGGGAGCGTGTTGGGATCCTATAAAGGAACGGACCTTTTGCAAAAGCTTTTACAGGTAAACGGAGTGCTTTCATTTACATTTGATGCACAGAATAAAGAGCAACATCTTATGGTCCGTGCAGTGGATGCGGCCGGAAACGAGAGTGTCGGAGCCGCGTCGTGCAAGGAACCCGACGAAATGCAAAAGGCAGGATTGTTTCAACCATTTGTACAGACCGGGGAGGATGAGGAAAATGGAGAGGCGAGCAGAGATAACCGGTATGGCATTCCGGTTGCAGCAGCAGGTGCCATGTTACTGATCCTTCTCGGACGAAAAAAATGGAAGCGTGCATAAAAAAATCCCGGAGCGATCAGCTCCGGGATCAGAATCATAACTTATTCTTCGACGGCGGTATCTCCGCTGTTTCGCGCTGCGACGCGAATGATCAACAGGACGATGATCATGATGGCGATGCCGATCGGAAGTACGATCGCAGCCCGTTTGACAAATCCGGCAATGATGTATGTGACGCAGGAGACAAATGCAACGGTTAAAGCATAGGGCAGCTGCGTGGATACATGATTGATATGGTTCGATTGCGACCCGGCCGAGGCCATGATCGTCGTATCTGAGATCGGTGAGCAGTGATCACCGCAAACAGCACCTGCCATACATGCAGCAATGCCGACGATCAGAAGCTGCGGGTTATTCGGGAATACACCGACAACGATCGGGATCAGGATACCGAAGGTTCCCCAGGAGGTTCCGGTCGCGAATGCCAGTCCGACACCAACCAGGAAAATGATAGCCGGCAGGAAGCCCATGAACTGGTCTGCGACATTAGCCATGGCAGAAGCAACGAATGTTGCAGCACCGAGGGTATCGGTCATGGATTTTAAGCTCCATGCAAGAACCAGGATCAGGATCGCAGGTACCATTGCTTTGAAGCCTTCCGGCAGACATTTCATACAATCTGCGAACGGAAGGACTCTTCTTAACAGCATGTAGATGATCGTGATGATCAGAGCAACAAAACTTCCGAGTGCAAGACCGAGAGAAGCGTCGGAATTGGAGAATGCTTCGATTACGTTTGCGCCTTCGAAGAATCCGCCGGTATAGATCATGCCAATGATACAGGATATGATCAGGCAGATGATCGGGAAGAGCATGTCGATCACGCGACCGCGCTCATTTGTCTTGACTTCTTCAACAGGAGTCATCGGCTGTCCGCTTGTAAACAGATCACCTTTTTCCATTGCGTTCTTTTCATGGCGTTTCATCGGGCCGTAATCAAATTTTAAAAGGATGATTACGATCATCATAACGATCGTCAGGATCGCATAGTAGTTATACGGGATGGCATGGATGAACAGAGAAAATCCGTCTTCGCCTTCTACAAACCCGGCAACAGCAGCTGCCCAGGATGAGATCGGTGCGATGATGCAGACAGGAGCTGCGGTTGCATCGATGATATAGGCAAGCTTTGCACGTGAGATTTTGTGCTTGTCTGAAACCGGACGCATAACGCTGCCGACGGTCAGACAGTTGAAGTAATCGTCAATAAAGATGATGCATCCAAGTAAAAGTGTCATCAGCTGTGCGCCGACACGGCTTTTGATATGAGAGCCGGCCCACTCGCCGAATGCAGCGGAACCGCCTGCCTTGTTCATTAAGGCAACCATGGTGCCGAGGATGACCAGGAATATCAGAATACCGACATTATAACTGTCAGAAAGAACGCTGATGATTCCGCCCTCCATGACACCGCGAACCGTTCCTACGAAGTTGAATCCGGTTACGGCACCTGTTTCGCTGACGGTTTTCGAAGCGAAGAGTGCGCCAACGATCACACCGATCAGAAGAGAACTGTAAACTTCCTTTGTGATCAGTGCCAGAACAATCGCGACGATAGCAGGGATTAGCGCCCAGAATGTAGCATAGAGTGCCGGCTGCGTCACGACTTCTTCTTCTGCAGCCATAGCAACGACCGGACAAAGCATAACAAGCAGCATTGCCAGCGGCAGAAGGATTGCAAGTTTTCTTTTGATTCTCATGATAAATCTCCCTTTTTTCCGCAGAGTCCTTGCCAGGAATCTGCGGAAGTGTTCTTGTTTCAAAACAATTGTGGAGATTATACCAGAAAAATAGGTAATTGAAAAGATGTAGTAAAAGATTAATGTGCTAAAGTTGTAAGATATTGCCGTATAAAACTATAAATATCGTCTTCATCAGGAGGACAGCCGGGAATGTATTGTTCAAATGCTTCTGTGCAGTTTCCGCAGCCAAGCTTTCCCGTTTTGCCGCGGAAGCCCTGACCGATGCAGATTTTTTCAGAGAGATTTTCTAAAAGCCCTTCCTCGTCGAGGCGTTTTAATGCCGGGATCAGGTTGGCATAGCAGGCACTGCAGGACTCCACTTCGTCAATCATTTCATACAGATTCACAAACTGACGTGTGAGCGGCAGTTCGCCGGCAGTGGTGTCGGTTTGATCCAATCTGCTGCAATCTGAAAAATCACCGTTCTCATCCGCGGATAAGATCGTGGCTTGCGTTAAATCTGTACTGCCGCATCCGAGTGCTTCTGCCATACCGATGTAGGGGACTTCTGATATGTCATATTGCAGGACCTGACATGCATATGCGTCGACCAGGACCGGATCGAGTGCAGCCATAATGTAATTCGTAACAAGCGGATTGCCGCCATCCTCGCAATACGGATCACCGCAGATATGATCGATGACAATGAAATCCTGACGGATCGCAGTATTCAGATGAGCGATTGGTTTATGCAGACCGATAGAATGGAAGTGACGCTTTTCTGCATTCGGGATCAGTCCCTTCATATTTTTCAATGCACATGTCACATTGGTCTGGCAATGACCTTTTAATACCGGGACATTGATCAAAAAACCGATATCATCGACACAACTGCAGATATCCAGTGGCATGCCGGCGCAGTCCTTGCGGATAAAAGAATCCTTTTGTGTGTCAATAAAAGGTACCCCGTACGTTTCGGACAGGGTCTGATAACCGCAGATCTCATATGCTTCATCGGTCCGGTCGCCGACCCAGGAGCCTTCCAGGATCGTGATCGAAGCAAAGCCGTTTTCCTGCAGATATTCAATGATGCCGGCAACGATCTCGGGATGCGTTGTGGCACCGAAGGAGGCCGGTGTCGGCGACACAAGATTCGGCTTAATGCCGATGTGTGTGTTGTGATCCGGAATAAGTGATGCAAGAGAGGCCTCTGTAAGAAGGCTTTTGGTCATGCTTTTATATTCCGTACCTGTGATTTTCAGGATTTCATTTTTATTCATGGTATGCCTCTAATTAATCTAAAACGACCACTTTTTCGATTACCGGCTGTGCCTCAAACGGGATCGTTCCGTTTTCATCAATCGGCTTTGCGTCTTTTGCGATTTTTTCTGCCACATCGAGTCCTTCTGTCACATGTCCGAACGCTGCGTATTCCCCATCAAGAAATTCCGAATCGGCAACGGTAATGAAAAACTGTGAGCTTGCACTGTTCGGGTCCTGGGCTCTTGCCATCGAGATCACGCCTGCTTTGTGAGAAATATCATTATCATATCCGTTTGATGCAAACTCTCCGGGGATCGTTTCAGCGGTTTTTCCGCTGCCGCTTTGTGCAGGATCTCCGCCCTGGATCATAAATCCTTCGATGATCCTGTGGAATGTCAGTCCGTCGTAGAATCCTTCCTCAGCCAAATTGATAAAATTCTCCACTGTCATCGGTGCTGTATCGGCATCCAGTTCAAGCGCGATCGTCCCATAATCCTTTATTGTGATTTCAACATGGTGTATCCCGGTATCCTTTGTCTCCGCCGCTGATGAACCGGCTGCTGTTTCCTGAGCAGGAGCCTCTTGTGCTGTTTCCTGTGTCGGATCCTGTGTCCCGCCGCAGCCTGCAGTACCCAGCACAAATATGCCTGCAGTCAGACAAAGTCCCATTTTTTTCAAGATTCCGGATTTTATATTCATTATTTCGATCCTCCATGATTATTTATGTGTAGATGGATTTATTTTACCGTTGCCGTGAACTTGATGTCAATAAATGTGATTTTTGCAGAAAAAAACGGGTATGCATCGCATACCCGTAATTCGTGTTTATCCGTGAGATTATTCTTCTGCGTCTTCCTCAGCTTCTTCAGCTTCCGGCTCTTCTAACAGAGCAGCTGCAGCAGCTTCTTCTTCGTCAGCGATGTCAAGCATCTTACGAAGTTCATCACGCTCCTCAGCAGTCAGACCGCTGACTTTGTCTGCCATGCGGTCGGTGCGTTTTTCCTGTGCCTTTTCCTGTGCACGAACCTTAAGCTCCTGGTTTAATGTCTTTCCTTCTTCAACGGTAAGTTCCCCTTTTTTAACAAGGGTATCTACGAGCTCTTTGGATTTTTCTGTTGTGACAGCAGCTGCACCAAGTCCTGCGAGTAATAATCTTTTGATCGGATCTGAAAGTTTCATATCATTCCTCCTGTGTAAAATCATGATCATTAATAAGGGGACAGATTCTTGTGAAAAGATGTCCTCTGTTCGATGTAAAGTATAGCACATGAGTTTTTGGTTGACCAGAGAGCGCAATGAGAATTTGTGTTTTTTTAAGATTCCGATTATAATTGGATAAGAATTCCGAAAATGTACAGGAGGATGAGATTATGGGAAATAAAATCACCCTTGAAGATTTTGCGAAAAGATATACACAGGAATGCATGGAAAACGATGTCATTCCTGCTGAATTATATGATCAGTTTGGCGTAAAACGCGGCTTGCGTGATAAGTCCGGAAAGGGCGTTCTTACAGGTTTGACCAACATTTCACGCATCGATGCGTTTGAAGAGGTGAACGGAGAGCGTGTCCCCTGTGAGGGAAAGCTCTGGTATCGCGGATATAATATCAAAGAGCTGGTGACGGGCTGGAGTCATCGCCGTTTTGCATATGAGGAAGCGGCATATCTGCTTCTGTTTGGCGAGCTGCCGACCATGCAGCAGCTGGAAGATTTCCATACATTACTGGGCGAATGTATGGATCTGCCGAAGAACTTTACGCGGGATGTCATTATGAAGGCGACTAGTAAAGATCTGATGAACTCCATCACCAGAAGTGTGCTGACGCTTGCGTCTTACGATGAGAAGGCAGCTGATACATCCATTGAAAATGTAATGGCACAGTGTATCCGTCTGATCAGTGAATTCCCGATGATGATGGTTTACAGCTATCATGCCTACAATCATTACCGCAGAAACAGGAGTCTTTATATTCACAGACCGGATCCGGAACTTTCATTTTCAGAAAACATCCTGATGATGCTGCGTTCTGACAAATCCTACACCATGCTCGAAGCGGCGGTGCTTGGCATTTCGCTGATCCTTCATATGGAGCATGGCGGCGGTAACAACTCGACATTTACCACGCATGTCGTAACTTCTGCAGGATCGGATACCTATTCCGTGATGGCAGCAGCACTTTCTTCCCTGAAGGGTCCAAAACACGGCGGCGCAAATGCGAAAGTCGTGCAGATGATGCAGGATATCAGAATGCATGTCAAGGATCCGTATGACAGGGATGAGGTAAAGCGTTACCTGGAACGCATTGTTGATAAAGAGACCTTTGATCATAAGGGTCTGATCTATGGAATGGGACATGCGATCTATTCGATCTCCGATCCGCGTGCGGACATCTTCCGGAGCTTTGTAGAACAGCTTGCGGAGGCGAAGGGCAGACAGATGGATTATGATTTCTATAATCTGGTCGAAGAGCTTGCCCCTGAAGTCATTGCAGAAAAGCGTCAGATTTATAAAGGTGTCAGTGCAAATGTAGACTTCTTTTCCGGATTTGTTTACAGTATGCTGGATATTCCGCTCGAACTCTACACACCGATGTTTGCGACTGCCCGTATGGTAGGCTGGAGTGCGCACCGGCTGGAGGAGCTTGTTAATGTAGACAAGATCATCAGACCGGCTTATGATAGTGTGATGGAAAACCGCACTTACGTTTCAATTAAAGACAGAAAATAAAAAAGTGCCGGTGATCCGGCACTTTTCAACCATATTAAACCTTTACGGATGTAAGGATATTCATAAAGATCGGAATGATGGAGTTGATGTTTTTTCTCCGCCATACTGCGACGACACTCTGCTTGCCGGCTTTTCGAACCGGGATATTTGCGATTCCTTCATAGGAATTGGAAATGCAGTTTGCATCGAGGATCGCATATCCCTGACCGGATTCGACTTTCAGCATGAGATCGGAGATGGTCTTTGCAGTCAGGATGTGCTGCGGGGTGAATCCACATGCTTCACACAGCTGGATGATCTCATTGTAAGCGCCGTGGGAAATATCCGGAGAAATGGCGATCAGGGTTTCGGGTTCCATTTCCGTCATGGAAAGCATCTTTCGCTTTGCAAAGGGATGGTTCTTTGATACGGCGATACGGGGGTCGATTTCATAAAACTCCTGTGAGACGATCTGATCAAGCGGATAATCGCTTAAGTCAAAGCCCATTGTCAGCGCGATATCAAGCCGATTATCCAGGATATCTTCCCGGAGGCTTTTAAAGTTGCCTGTGGAGATGTCGACATGGATATTCGGATGATTTTTACTTAAGGAAGACATCGCGGCAGGGAGAAACTGATCGGAACGCTGTGTTTCGATGATGCCCAGACGAAGTGTTCCGCTCTGACCGGTTTCTGCATTTTTTGCAAGCAAGACAACATCATTGATGTCATCACGAATGCGGGAAAATTCGGTATATAATACGGCACCGGCCGGCGTGAGACGGACAGATTTTTTGGTTCTGGTAAACAGCGTAAACCCAAGTTCTTTTTCCAGATTGGAGACATTCCGACTGAGAGAAGACTGGGCTACGAACAGGTGGTTCGCTGCTTCCGTGAAATTTAAAAAACGTGCAACCGTCAAAAAGCATTCAACTTGAAATGATGTCATAAGTACTCCCGAAATATGTAAATCAATATCAGTAATCGAATTTTTGCATTACTGAGTTAATTGTAACGAACAAGCTAAAAAAAAGCAAGATGTAACGCCGACCCACCAGTCGGATGGAAAGGATCATAATGGAACAGGAAATCAAAATTGTAAGAGAAGAAATCTGTGATGTATGCGGAAAGCTCTGGCAGCGGGGAATCGTAGCAGCGAATGACGGTAACGTTTCCGTGATGCTGTCAGACGGAAGCATCCTCTGTACCCCGTCGGGGATCAGCAAAGCGGCGATCACGCCGGAAATGCTTTTGCATGTAACGCAGGATCTTAAGGTGCTTGACGCACTTGAGGGAATGAAACCGTCTTCTGAATTAAAAATGCATATCAGATGTTATCAGGAACGGCCTGACGTAAAAGCTGTGGTTCATGCACATCCGCCGATTGCGACCAGCTTTGCTTCTCTTGGAATGGGACTGGATGATTATAAGGTGATGGAGACCGTTGTCCAGCTCGGAGCAGTGCCGGTTGCGCCGTATGCAAAGCCATCCTCAGATGAAGTGCCGGATTCCATTGCACCGTTTTTGCAGGATCATGATGCGGTTCTTTTGGCACATCATGGCGCATTGACCGTCGGCGACAGTCTGAAGACCGCATATTTCAGAATGGAAACACTCGAGATGTTTGCAAAGACATCACTTTATATGAAGCTGCTTGGCGGCGGGCCGGATCTGCCGAAGGAAAAGATTGACGAGCTTTTGGATCTCAGGGAAAACGGATATCATATTCAGGGGCGGCACCCGGGGTATGAAAAACTGACAGAAAGAAACGACTAATGAGCAAAAGAAAACACAGGAAAAGACGCAGATGGCTATTGCTGCCGGTGATCATTATTCTTGTGATCATAATCGCATCCATCGGGCTGCATCAGGGATCTCCTCAACCGGAAGAGACGCAGACGACCGATTCTTCCGGAATTCCGGATTATATTGACGTACAGCTTCTGGATGTCAATGAGTATTCCAGACCGGGGATCGCCCTAAAGCAGGTCAATGCCATCGTCGTTCATTACACGGCAAATCCGGGTTCTACTGCACAGCAAAACAGAGATTATTTTAACAATCTGCAGGTTTCGCATACTGCGAAGGTCAGCTCGCATTTTGTGATCGGGATCGACGGGGAAGTGGTCCAGTGCATTCCGACAAAGGAAATGGCTTACGCATCTCACCCGCGGAATTCAGATACGCTCGCGATCGAGTGCTGTCACAAAGCGGAAGATGGTGCTTTTACAAAAGAAACATATGATTCACTTGTAAAGTTGACAGCATATCTGTGTGACAAATATAATCTGACAGGTGAAGATGTTATCCGCCATTATGATGTGAGTGGGAAAAAGTGTCCGCTCTATTATGTAGAGCACCCGGAAGAATGGGAAAAATTTAAAAAAGACGTAGATCAGTACCTGGAAAAAATGTAGGTCTGCATCTGCGTCAGAACAGGAAAAGGAATTAGACATGGAGAAGTTTCAGGTATCATTAAAAAAGGTCGTGGATGATTCATACGAAATCTGCATTGGCGAACAGCTCGCGGAGCAGATGATCAGTGATCTTATGTCCGGACTCGTCGGAAATGTGAAAAAGTTCGCAGTGATCACGGACAGTACGGTTCGTCCTCTGTATGCGGAACCGGTTTGGAGACGTTTGCAGGAGCTAGGGTTTACGAGTGATCTGTTTGTGATCCCGGCAGGAGAAGAGTATAAGACACGCGAAGAAAAGGCGCGGATCGAGGATGAGATGCTGGAAAAAGGATATCGCAGGGACTGCTGCGTCGTTGCCATTGGCGGCGGTGTAGTGACAGACCTGGCCGGATTTTTAGCTGGAACATTCGCGCGCGGTGTACCGTTTGTCAATTACGCAACGACGCTGCTTTCGGCGGCGGACGCATCGATCGGCGGAAAGACAGCTGTTGACACACCACTGGCGACGAATCTGATCGGACTTTTCTATCAGCCGAAAAAGGTATATATTGATCTGGCTGCATGGAAGACGCTACCCGAAAGACAGATCATTAGCGGCATGGCGGAGACGATCAAGCACGCGTGTCTGGCAGACAGGACATTTTTCTCCTATCTTGAAGAAAATATGGATAAGATCCTTGCGCTTGATCCGGAATGCTGTCTGGAAATCGCAAAGAATAACTGCCGTATCAAATATGAAGTCGTGATGCAGGATGAGAGAGAAAGCGGTCTGCGCGAGGTACTGAATCTGGGACATACCGTCGGGCGTGCAGTTGAGACAGTCAGTGAATACCGGCTGATGCACGGAGAAGCTGTTGCGATCGGACTTGCAGCAGCATGTGTGCTGTCTGTTGAAGCAGGTATCCTGCCGGCAGAGGAAGCAAAGCGGATATGTCTCCTGCTGGAAAAAGCAGGACTTCCGGTTACGGTTCCTTCATATATTGATACAAATGTGCTTTTGAAAAAGCTTTATACGGATAAAAAAGTCCGGGACGGCAAGCTGCGGTTTGTTTTGCCGGAGGAGATCGGCAGGATCCATCAGGTCGCAGACAATGATTTCGGATTCCCGGTAACAGAAGAACAGGCAAAAAGCGCCATTTTAGCGATTTCATAGAAGAGGAGAGACGGACGAAAGATGATAACGATGATTGGAGGATTGGCATGCGCTATCTGTTAAATGAAAATCATCATGACCATAGCGGGACGATCAGTTATACGGTTTGGGAAAACGACAGGCAGGTCGGGCATTTTTCCTACCGGATCACAGAGGATGACCGTTTTTACATTGAGGCCATATGGGTGGATGAGGCTGACCCGAATGACCGGATCTTTCGTGCTGTCATAAATTTTCTGGAATATAAAGCAGCCGTCAGTCATACAGAACCGGTATATATCCGGATTCATGAAAAAAATGTATATTTGCTTGACCGGTATCTTGCAAATGGGTTCTACAGTATTGATACCGAGATTACAGTTGATGATCACGGTAACGAAAACCGGATCTTAATATTAAGAAATCGATGAGAGGAAGGAAAATCACGTGGGTATCTTAGAAGGGTTAGAACCAAAAGAAGTATTTCGCTATTTTGAAGCAATTTGTCAGATTCCGCACGGATCGGGTCATACAGAGGCGATCAGTGATTATTGTGTGGAATTCGCAGCAGAGTATTCATTGACTTGCAGGCAGGATGAGAGTGGAAATGTGATCATCTGGAAAGAGGCTTCGCCGGGGAGAGAAGCGGCGCGTCCGTTGATCCTTCAGGGCCACATTGATATGGTAACCGTAAAAGAGGACGGCTGTATGGTCGATCTGGAGCGGGACCCGATCCCGGTTGATACAGACGGCACCTATGTCTTTGCAAACGGGACATCACTCGGCGGAGATGATGGGATCGCAGTGGCATATATTCTGGCGATCCTCTCCTCAAAGGAGATTTCCCATCCGGCATTGATCGCAATCCTTACCGTTGACGAAGAAGTCGGGATGCTGGGAGCAGCGGCGCTGGATGTATCCGATGTCCATGCCGATACGCTGCTCAATATCGATTCTGAAGAAGAAGGGATCCTGACTGCAGGCTGTGCAGGCGGAGCTACGGTATACGTTGATTTCCCGGCAGAGCAGGAGACGGTCAGCGGATTTGTGGCACATCTGCAGTTTTCGAATCTGACAGGAGGCCATTCCGGAGAGGAGATCCATAAAGAACGATTAAACGCAAATGCGCTGTTTGGAAGATTTCTTTTAGATGCGCCTGAGAATCTGCGCATCCGGTTTGGCGGTTTATCCGGCGGAAAGAAAGATAATGCGATCGCACAGAATTTCTCGGCAGTACTCGTAACACCGGAACAGCAAAAAGATGACCTGCTTTCCTATATGGAACAGTTTAAAGAAATGATCATGCGGGAGTCCTGGGCAACGGATCCGGATGCGGCACTTTTGTTAAGACCGGTCGGCATCGCACAGGCAGAGGTGATCCAATCATCTTTGGCACAGTCGATCCGCTCGGCACTTTCTCTTTTGCCAAATGGCGTGATCCGCCGTATGCCTGGCATGACGGATATGGTAGAAACATCCCTGAATCTTGGTGTGATCCGGGAGAGAGAGGATGAAGAAGGAAGGTCGTTTGTGCGCATGACCTATCTGGTCAGAAGCGCTTCTGATACACAAAAAGCAACCCTGATCAGAAAGATCAGGGAGCTGGCACTGATGCTCGGCGGGGAGAGTGAAGTGACCGGTGATTATCCTGCATGGGAATACCGGGAAATCTCGCCTCTGCGGGACGCGGTATCAGCGGTCTATAAGATGCAGTATGGAGACATGCCTGAAATAAAGACCATTCATGCAGGCCTTGAATGCGGTGTGTTTGCATCGAAGATCCCGGAGCTTGACTGCGTTTCAATCGGACCGGATATTCCGGACATTCATACAGTCAGAGAACGTTTGCATATCGCTTCGGTTGAACGGACCTGGAAACTGATCAAAGAGGTGCTTCGGATCTGGGAGTAAAGATATCTGTCAGCACAGCATCCATCTGTTTTGCAAACGTATGATGACCGGCTTCCGTAAAGTGCACGCCGTCATATGCGATCGAGATGTTCCATTGCCCGACATCGGCAAAATGCGTATGCCGGTCTTTCGAAAGCCGCTGATAAGTTGCGGCAAAATCCTGTGAGGCCAGGACATGTCTGGCAGAATACGGATCTTTGATCTGAAACGGCGGCGGGGCAAGCAGCAGGATCTTACTGCCGTTTCCCTGAATGCAAAACCGTCCGAGAAGATAGGAAAGCATTCTGTCGGCGCATTCGGCGACATGACCGATATCCGGCTCCATCATATAGAGAAGATCGTTAGAACCGAGCATGATCACGAACAGGTCAAACGGTGCAGTGTTCATCAGGATTTGATCAAGATACGCAAATTCCGCATGGTTTCTGGGGATTGTCCGCCCGTTTAATCCATAGGCACGGATATCCCATTCCGGGTTTTGGGCAAGCAGATCAGGCCACCGGTCTTCTTTTGGGTAGCGCCTGTCAAGGATTCCGCATGGATCATATCCATAGGTGTTAGAATCTCCGTAGAGTACGATTTTTTTCATAATGCCGTCCTTTCTGTTTGCATACAGGATAACATAAAAATGTTTTTAGCGGTTGATTTTTAAGAAACCTTGTGATAAAGTTAGCTAGTTGCAAAAATTATATTCAGGAGGTCTGTATGAGTCTCGCAACTTTAAAAATCGTTGTAGAAATTGTTTTCATCGCAGTTTGCGTTATTTTAAATATCATTGTCCTGATGCAGGAAGGTAAGTCAGCCGGGCTTGGTTCTCTTGGCGGAACCGCTTCCCAGATTGATTCCTACTGGAGCAAGAACAAGGGTCGTTCAATGGAAGGAAGACTTGTCAAAGTGACAAGGATCCTGACACTTCTGTTCCTTGTGATCGCAGTAGTGCTCAATATCGGAAGTTTCGCATAAGAAAAGCCTGGAGCTGCCATTTTGGCGGCTCTTTTGCGTTTTGAGGAATAGAAATGGGAAAAGAATCAGTAAAGCTGATCGCGAATAATAAAAAAGCATATCATGATTACTTTATCGATGACACCTATGAAGCAGGGATCTCCCTTGCGGGGACAGAGGTGAAGTCTCTCCGGATGGGAAAGTGCAGTATCAAGGAGGCATTTGTCCGGATCGAGAATGGCGAAGTGATCGTCTACGGCATGCATATCAGCCCGTATGAAAAGGGAAATATCTTTAATAAAGACCCGCTGCGCCCCAGAAAGCTTCTGCTGCACCGTCATGAGATCAACCGTCTGACCGGGAAGATCAAGGAAAAGGGCATGACGATCGTGCCGCTGCGTGTCTACTTTAAGGGCAGTCTCGTAAAGGTTGAGATCGGTCTTGCACGAGGAAAGAAGCTTTATGATAAGCGTCAGGATATTGCGAAAAAGGATCAGAAAAGAGAAGCACAAAGAGAGTTTAAAATCAGAAATTTTTAGTATATAATATAAGTGATACATGGGGTTGTACTGGTTTCGACGGGGTTTTTGAAGCCGGTGAAGCGAGCCGCACGGGATGCGTTAAATTCCAACCTTAAATATAAACGCTAAGAAAGATAATACTAGATTAGCATTCGCTGCTTAATTGCAGCGGCTTGTCTGACTGATCGCACCCGCACTTTCGGATCAGGCATCAAACGATGCGGGAAACGGTCTGTGCAAAGCTTTGCGCACGGATACGTATCATGAAGCTACTAAAGCGCGTAACCCGCTGTCGGGTGCCGCGTGGAGGGAATGTTAAAACGACAGCTACGCTCGTAGAAGAACGGTGAATAGGATTTCGGACGCGGGTTCGATTCCCGCCAGCTCCATTACAGGATCGTTTCTGCAATTTATCTTGCGGAAACGGTCTTTTTCTTTGCTATGGAAAATGCTATACTTAACGTGGTATGATTTTTTTTAAATGATGCCGACAGAAAGCTATATTTTACGAAAGTATTATAGAGGGACAAAAAGATGGCAAACAGACCGACAGGAAGAGAAAAACATGTTTCCGGCGGCGGAACAGGCGTCAACAGACGGGGAACCGGTGCATCCGGCGGACCGGTCGGCGGCGGAACAGGACCGCGCCCGGGTGGCGGCTACTCCGGTGGTTCATACGGTGGCGGCAGCAACCGGGGATCCGGTGGGAACAGAGCGCTGGGCGGAGGCCTTGGTGCAGGCGGTATTATCATCGTAATTATCCTGATGCTGGTATTATCACAGTGCAGTCACGGCAGCGGACTGAGCGGCCTTTTGACAGAGGAAGACCATACCAGTTATCTGTCAGGGACGACATCCTCTGCATGGGATGGCGGTCTTGATAACACCGGTACGCTGAATGGTTCCGTGGCAGATGGTGCCAGGGATAAGCGGACACAGATTCTTGGTAACGGCCAGGATGTCAATACGATCATGGTTTATATGTGCGGCACGGACTTAGAGTCCCGCAGCGCGATGGCAACGCGTGACCTGCAGGAAATGATCAACGCATCTGTAGGCAGCAATGTCAATCTGATCGTCTATACCGGTGGCTGCGCAAAATGGCAGAACAATGTTGTCAGCAGCAAGTATAACCAGATCTATCAGATCCAGAACGGTAAGCTGCGGTTGTTGAAAGACAATGCAGGCAACGGTGCGATGACGGATCCTGCTACATTGTCATCATTCTTAAAATGGGGAGCTCAGCAGTTCCCGGCAAACCGCTATGATCTGATCTTCTGGGATCACGGCGGTGGTTCGATCAGCGGATATGGATATGATGAGAAATATCCGAATGCCGGTTCCATGACAATTGCCGGCATTGATAAGGCGCTGAAGAACTCCGGTGTAACATTTGACTTTATCGGATTTGACACCTGTCTGATGGCAACGGTTGAGACCGGCCTGGTGGCAGCAAAATATGCAGATTACATGATCGCGTCTGAAGAGACGGAGCCTGGTGTGGGCTGGTATTATACCGAGTGGCTGACAGAGCTTTCCGAGAATCCGGGCATGCCGACACTTCAGCTTGGAAAGATCATCATCGACAGCTATACCAATGCCTGCGCACAGAGCACGCCCGGTCAGGGAACGACCCTTTCCCTGACCGATCTTGCGGAGCTTGAGACAACGGCACCTGAGGCACTGGCAAACTTTGCGAAATCTACATCCAATATGATCACGACAAACGGTTATCAGACGATTGCATCCGCAAGAGCCGGCAGCCGTGAGTTTGCATCAGCCAATAAGATCGATCAGGTGGATTTTGTACACTTGGCAAAGAAGATCGGTACAGATCCGGCGAATGATCTGGTTAAGGTTCTTCTGAGCGCAGTGAAGTATAACCGGACTTCTTCCAGTATGAGCAATGCATACGGATTGTCCGTCTACTTCCCGTATCAGCAGATGCGAAAAGTAAGCAGCATGGTCAGCACTTATAAAGCCATTGGTATGGATGCGGATTATACCCGTTGTATCCAGGAGTTCGCTTCAATGGGAGTCAGCGGACAGATCGTTTCCCAGAATTCCGGTGGCGGCGCGACAAGTCTTTTGGAACAGTTGTCAGGACTTAGCAATGCGGGCAGTTCATCTTCCGGCAGCCAGAGCAGTATTATGAGCCAGAGCGATATCGCAAGTCTTCTGTCGGGATTCATGTCCGGCGGAGTCAGCCTGGATGGTTTGTCTGCTTCAGATTACGAGTTCTATGGAAGAACCGTAGATGTTGATGCGGCTGCTTCCTATATCGCAAAGAATCAGATCGACCAGTCTTACCTGAACTGGACAGATAAAAACGGCAGTCAGGTTGTTTCAATGCCTGAAGAGCAGTGGGAGCTGGTACAGAATCTGGATCTGAACATGTTCTATGATGACGGCAGTGCGTATGTAGAACTTGGTCTGGATAATGTCTTTGATTTTGATCAGGAAGGCGATCTGGTCCTTCCGACAGATCAGACCTGGCTTGCGATCAACGGACAGACCGTTGCATATTATCGGATCAGTATGACAGGAAGCGACGAGGATTATACGATCATGGGTCGTGTGCCTGCAGAGTTAAACGGTACACGTGTGAACCTGATATTGATCTTTGACAGTGCAAATCCGAAGGGATATGTTGCAGGTGCGGTTTATGACTATAAGGACGGAGAGACGGAGACGGTTGCAAAGAACCTGACAGAGCTTTCCGCAGGCGATGAGATCGCATTCCTTTGTGATGTCTATGATTACAACGGCAATTATGTCGGACCGGATTATCTGGGTGATACGATGACGGTTTCTTCCATGGACGCATTTGAGATCACAAACACATCTGTCGGAGCAGGAAGCACGATCGTTTCCTACAGATTCCAGGATATTTACGGGCAGGAATACTGGACACCTGCCGTAACAATAGAGTAAAAGAAAGAGAGGCAATGAAAATGGCACAGCAGTATGAGTACAAACCGGAGAGAACACCTATGGCAGGAGATTTATCATCTCTTCCGCCGGCATCCGAAGTGAAATTAAAAAACGAAGACGTGGTGAATCCAAGCAGTGATCCGGAAGTGATCAAATGTTCCGCGGCTTTGAATGAAATCATCGGTTTCCGTGGTATTACGCTGGAAGAGCTTTCCGGAAAATGTGGAATCGATGTCGATACCCTGCAGAAGTATACAGTAACATCTCTGGATATCAGAGAAGCAAAACCGTTGGACGTGATGCATCTGGCTGACGCGCTTGATGTGGATCCGGCGATCCTGCTCGGAGAAAAATCCATCGATGAATTCAAAGCGCAGGAAGGAAATCAGGGAATCGATCCGGCATCGCTCGCATTCCTTCGCGATATGATGTCCAAACCGATCCGTGAAGTACCAAGCTCAGAGATTATCAGTCACAAAAAATAGGATCAGAGTATGAGAGATGAACTATATCGTGCTTATTCCGGATTAACATCATCACAGGTCGCGGAGCAAATGCGCCGCGGCCTTGTAAATCATAAATCGGAAACAGGCACGAGGTCGGTAAAAGAGATTTTCAAATCGAATATTCTGACCTACTTTAACTTAGTGTTCGTCATATTGGCGATTTTGTTGATTATCGGAAGATCCTATCGGGATCTTTCGTTCCTTTTAATTATCGTTGCCAATTCGGCGATCGGTATCATTCAGGAGCTTCGTGCCAAAAGTGTTCTGGATAAGATGAACCTGATGGCAGAACCGTTTTTGACCGTGATCCGGGACGGAAATGAGATGCAGATCCGTTCACGTGAAATGGTGCAGGGAGATCATGTGATCCTTTCTTCCGGCACTCAGATCCCGGCAGACTTTCAGGTACTTGCGGGGGGTGTGTCCGTGAATGAATCGATCCTGACAGGTGAGTCGGATGAGGTAAGGAAAGAACGTGGAGACAAACTCCTTGGCGGAAGCTTTGTGGTCAATGGAGAATGTCTTGCAGTTGCCGAAGCGGTAGGAGAGGCAACCTATGCTGCCGGTCTGACCAAAGAAGCGACGAGCATGGACGGAAAAGAGCATTCCGAGATCTTACAGTCTCTGGATAAGATGCTGAAGTTTTTCGGTATCCTGATCATTCCACTTGGCATCATTCTTTTTGTGGAGCAGTTTGGCTTTGCCGATCTTGGTTTTTCACCAAGTATTTCCGCTACAGTAGCAGCGCTCATCGGTATGATCCCGGAAGGTATTTACCTGACGGCAAGTATCGCATTGGTTGTCAGCGCGATGAAGCTCGCATCCAAGCAGGTGCTCGTGCATGATCTGAAATGTATCGAAACACTGGCAAGGGTTGATATTTTGTGTGTTGATAAGACCGGAACGATCACAGAAAAGGATATGAAGGTTTCGGGATATAAGTCGCTGCACAAAGCATTGTCTTCCGATGGGGTGTTTGCGCTTTTGTCGGATTTTGCGGCATCCGTCCGGGATGTTAACGATACGATGGCTGCGATCAAAGAGTTCTTTACGAAACCGACGGGGAAGACCTCTGAAGCATCCTGTCCTTTTTCATCCAAGTATAAATATTCGGCAGAGCAGATCAATGGTTATAACTATGTGCTCGGCGCGCCGGAATTTGTTCTGGCAAGCCGTCTGAATCTGTATCAGGATGATATTATAAAATACAGTGAACAGGGCTACCGTGTGCTTGCGCTGGCACAGTATCCGTATCTTCCGCAAGGGGAAGATCTGACGTTTGGACCGCAGGAAAAGATCCTGCCATTAGGACTTGTCGCGCTGGAAAACCCGGTGCGGAAAGGTGCGGCAGAAACATTCTCCTATTTCAATCAGCAGGGCGTAGAAGTGAAGGTCATTTCGGGAGATAACCCACTGACGGTATCTCGTGTGGCAGCCCGTGCAGGGGTACGGAATGCAAGCCAGTATGTGGATGCGTCTACGCTGCAATCTCCGCAGGATATTATGAAAGCTTCCGGAAAATATACGGTATTCGGCCGTGTTTCACCGGAGCAGAAAAAGCAGCTTGTCATGGCATTGCAAAGAAGAGGAAACCGTGTTGCAATGACCGGAGACGGTGTGAACGATATCATTGCAATGAAGCAGTCTGACTGCAGTGTAGCAATGGCCTCCGGTTCTGACGCGGCAGCACAGGCAGCACAGCTGGTGTTGCTGGATTCGGATTTTTCGCGTATGCCGTCAATCGTGGATGAGGGAAGGCGTGTTGTCAACAACCTGACACAGGCTGCCAGCCTTTATCTTGTTAAGAATATCTTTTCGTTGCTGCTGGCGGTGTTCTCTGTGATCCTGATGTTCAACTACCCGTTGAATCCGGCACAGATCACTCTGATCAGCCTGTTTACGATCGGCATCCCGTCATTTGTTCTGGCGTTAGAGCCGAACACGGACCCGATCGAGGGCAGCTTTATGAAAAATGTCATCATGAAGGCATTGCCTGCGGGTATTACGGACTTTTTGGTCGTCAGCGCACTGGTTGTATTCGCAAGACAGTTTTCACTGGATGCGGACAGCCTCTCAACAGCCTGCAGTGTCATCCTGGCAGTTGTTGGTTTCATGATCCTTTACCTGATCATGCGGCCGATGAAAAAGCAGCATATCATCATGTTTTTTGCGCTGTTTGCCGGATGGATCATTTGTATGGCATTTTTCCCGTCGTTATTCGGAATTACGGCAGTTTCAAGAAGCTGTCTGATGCTGTTGATCGTATTTACGATCACGACGGATCCTATTTTAAGGTATATTACCCGACTGTTCCGCTGGGGACGTAAGGTGTTTCATAAATGGAAAGAAAAGAATGAATAGGAGAACTGGGTATGGATCGATTGAAGATTCTGGTGGTCGATGATGAAGCGAGAATGCGCAAGCTGGTGCGTGACTTTCTGGTCAGGAATCAGTTTGAAGTGATCGAAGCCGCTGATGGCGAGGAAGCGCTGGATATTTTTTATGAGCAGAAGAATATCGCGCTGATCATTCTGGATGTAATGATGCCCAAAATTAACGGGTTCGATGTCTGCCGGGAGATCCGCGAGACTTCAGATGTGCCGATCATCATGCTGACGGCAAAAGGAGACGAAAGCGATGAGTTGACAGGGTTTGATATCGGTGCGGATGAATACATTTCCAAACCGTTCAGTCCGAAGATCCTGGTTGCGCGTGTAGAAGCGATCCTGCGGCGGACAATGGATCAGTCAGATGACAAGGTGCTTGAAAAAGGCGGGATCCGTGTGGATCAGACGGCGCATGCGGTTACGATCGACGGTGCGCCGATCGAGTTAAGCTATAAAGAATTCGAGCTTTTGACTTATTTTATGGAAAATGCAGGCATTGCGCTTTCCAGAGAAAAGATCTTAAACCAGGTCTGGGATTATGACTATTACGGTGACGCAAGAACGATTGATACCCATGTCAAAAAGCTGCGTAACAAACTTGGGGACAAAGGTGCCTATATCAAAACGATCTGGGGTATGGGTTATAAGTTTGAGGTTTGATCATGAAGAAGTCTCTGACAACACGGATCATATTTATCATCAGCGGTCTGGTAGCCGGAGCAATCATTTTCTGCCTGATCTTAAATTTCTTCGTTTTGGAGAAGTTTTATACCTACAGACAGGAGCAGGAACTGGTCAATGTCTATGAGATCATGTCTGATGCGAGCGAAGATGGTACGCTTTATGAAGACAGCTATGGCGTGACATTTGAGAATCTCACCGCCAGAGGAAATATGCGGATTATGGTACTCGCATCTGACGGGACCGTTCTTCAGACCAATGTCAATGACCGCGATGCTCTGCGGGACGATTTCGCGGAGATCATGTTCGGACAGGATGATGAACGGGATGAGTCTCTCGAGGAGACGGATGAATATTCGCTGATGCGCAAATTTGATCGTCGTCTGGGCCAGGAGCACCTCGTTCTCTGGGGAACATTGGAAGATGGAAATCTGATCCTGATCCGGACTCCGTTAGAAAGCATTCATCAAAGCGCGCAGATCGCAAGTGTGTTTTTGCTGATCGTTGGTCTGATCGCGATCGCCGTCAGTATTCTTGTCGGCATTATCCTGTCACGCAGGATCACGCGACCAATCCAGACGCTCCAGGAAATCTCCAAGCGGATGGTGGGGCTTGATTTCGAAGCGAAGTACCAGAATGCAGATCCGCAGGGAGATGAGATTGACCAGCTCGGCGATCATATGAATCAGCTTTCAGAAGCGCTTGAGGGGACGATCTCGGAATTGAAGTCGGCCAATGTAGAGCTGCAGAAAGATATCGAACAAAAGACAGAGATTGATGAGATGCGAAAGGAATTTTTATCCAATGTGTCTCATGAATTGAAGACACCGCTCGCCCTGATCCAGGGCTATGCGGAAGGCCTGCAGGAATGCATTAACGATGACCAGGAAAGCAGAGATTTTTATTGCGAGGTCATCATTGATGAGGCGGCCAAGATGAACCGTATGGTGAAAAAGCTCCTGACCTTAAACCAGCTGGAGTTCGGTAAGGAACAGGTTGTGATGGAGCGGTTTAACATATCGGAGCTCGTCCGTGGTGTGGCAAATGCGACAGCGATCTTAAGAGATCAGAACGGGATCCGCCTCGAGATGGAGATTCCGGAAGAGACGTATGTCTGGGGTGATGAATTCAAACTAGAAGAAGTCGTCACCAACTATATGAGTAACGCCGTAAACCATTGTGACGGGGAAAAAGTGATCCGAATTTCCTATTCAGAGCCGGAACCGGAGCTTTTACGCGTCAGTGTGTTTAATACGGGAAACCCGATCCCGGAAGAGGATCTCGAACAGATCTGGGTGAAATTCTATAAAGTGGATAAGGCGAGAACCAGAGCCTATGGCGGCAGCGGTATCGGACTTTCTATCGTAAAAGCGATCATGGATTCCATGAATCAGAAGTGTGGTGTGATCAATCATGAAGATGGTGTGGAATTCTGGTTTGAGTTATCAAAATAAGATTTTGGAGAGAGATGAATGACAGTTATCATAGATTATGATGCAGGCAATATCAAAAGCGTGGAGAAGGCGCTTGCTTTTCTGGGTGAGGATGTGATCGTGACGGACGACCCGGATACGATCCTTTCCGCGGATCATGTGATCCTGCCGGGAGTCGGTGCATTCGGTGACGCAATGCGTAATATCCGGGAACATAACCTGGAGGAAGTTATCCATAAAGTAGTGGAAAAGGGAACACCGTTCATGGGAATCTGCCTTGGTTTACAGGTTTTGTTTGAAGACAGTGAAGAAAACCCCGGTGTTACAGGGCTCGGTATTCTGAAGGGACATATTAAACGGATCCCGGATGCGGATGGGTTGAAGATCCCGCACATCGGCTGGAATTCTCTGGAACTTTCCGGGGATGGTCGTTTGTTTGCCGGAATGCCCGAAGAACCGTATGTTTATTTTGTGCATTCATATTATCTGGAGGCAGAAGATCCTGCTATTGTCAAGGCCGTTACGGAATACGGAACAACGATCCATGCATCGGTAGAGCAGGGGAACGTTTTTGCCTGCCAGTTCCATCCGGAAAAAAGCAGTGAAGCAGGTCTGGCTATTTTACGTAATTTCCTTAAGGTTTAAAAAGAGCGGAGAAATATATGTTTACAAAAAGAATCATCCCATGTCTGGATGTGCATGACGGGCGTGTGGTAAAGGGTGTTAATTTTGTTAACCTGCAGGATGCAGGTGATCCGGTAGAGATCGCGGCCGCATATGACAAAGCGGGTGCGGATGAGCTGGTTTTTCTGGATATTACAGCATCGTCAGATGCACGAAATACGGTTGTGGATATGGTACGCCGGGTGGCGGAGCAGGTGTTTATTCCGTTTACGGTCGGCGGCGGGATCCGGAGCGTAGATGATTTTCGCGCGATCCTGCGCGAGGGCGCAGATAAGGTCAGTATTAATTCTTCCGCGATCAAAAATCCACAGCTGATCGCAGACGGCGCAGATAAATTCGGCAGCCAGTGTGTGGTGGTCGCAATTGATGCAAAACGCAGAGAAAATGCGGAAGGCTGGGAAGTTTACATCAATGGAGGACGTGTCAATACCGGCATTGATGCCGTTGAATGGGCAATCCGTGCCAATGAACTTGGCGCCGGAGAAATCCTTTTGACCAGTATGGACTGTGACGGAACAAAAGCGGGATATGATATTGAACTGACAAGAACCATTGCGGAAAATGTTTCGATCCCGGTGATCGCATCCGGCGGTGCGGGGACGATGGAGCATTTTTATGACGCATTTGCCGAAGGGAAAGCTGAGGCAGCACTTGCGGCATCCCTGTTCCATTATAAGGAAATGGAGATCAAAGACTTAAAGGATTATCTTGCGGGAAGAGACATTCCGGTCAGGAGGTAATGGTTTGGGCGCGATCGCAAATGACTGGCTGGCACCGCTTAGGGCTGAGTTTGCCAAGCCATATTATAAAGATCTGTATCAGAAGGTTCTGCAGGAATACAGGACCGTTAAGGTGTTCCCGCCTGCGGATGATATCTTCAATGCATTTCACTTAACACCATTGTCAGAAGTGAAAGTTGTGATCCTTGGTCAGGATCCGTATCACAATGACGGTCAGGCACACGGCCTTTGTTTTTCCGTGCAGCCCGGGACCGATATCCCGCCGTCACTTGTCAACATTTATCAGGAACTGCAAGATGACCTGGGATGTTATATCCCGAACAACGGCTATCTGGAAAAATGGGCGAAGCAGGGTGTGCTATTGCTCAACACCGTGCTGACGGTAAGGGCGCATCAGGCTAATTCACATCGCGGGATCGGCTGGGAACAGTTTACCGATGCTGTGATCCGGATCTTAAACGAGCAGGACAGACCGATCGTCTTCTTGCTTTGGGGAAGCCCGGCACGTGCGAAAAAGGCGATGCTGAACAATCCGAACCATCTTGTTCTGGAAGCACCGCATCCAAGTCCGCTGTCAGCTTACAGAGGATTTTTCGGATGTCGGCATTTCAGCCGGACCAATCAGTTTCTGGAGTCACAAGGGATCAAACCTGTTGACTGGCAGATCGAGAACATCTGATCCTGCTTCAACGCCCTGTTTTAGAGGGCGGAAGCAGGATTTTTCTTGCATATTTAGAATAATTATGATATAAAAATACCATATGTTGTATGGACACATATGTTCGACTGTGATCAACCTCTGAGATTCGGAGGTTTTTCTTGTGTTTATATAGAAACCATAAAAGGAGATTTGCAGAATATGGCAAAAAAAGCAGATGCAGGATACGGTGCTGACAGTATATCGGTGCTGGAGGGACTGGAAGCCGTCAGAAAACGCCCGGGTATGTACATCGGCAGCGTTTCCAGAAAAGGACTCAATCACCTCGTGTATGAGATCGTAGACAATGCAGTGGATGAACACCTTGCAGGCGCATGCGATACGATCCATGTCACGCTGGAAAAAGATGGATCCTGTACGGTCGAAGACAATGGCCGTGGTGTTCCGGTTGCAATGCATGAAAAAGGGGTTTCTGCAGCACGTCTTGTTTTTTCGACTTTGCATGCGGGAGGTAAGTTCGGCGACGGCGCATATAAGACAAGCGGTGGTCTGCATGGTGTCGGTTCGTCTGCAGTAAATGCGCTTTCCACCTATATGGATGTGGAAATCTCAAGGGACGGCGCGATCCATCATGACCGGTATGCACAGGGTAAGCCGGTGGTAAAGCTTGAAAAGGGATTGCTCCCCATTATTGGGAAGACAAAAAAGACGGGAACGAAGATCCGTTTTCTGCCGGATCCGGAAATCTTTGAAAAGACACGGTTTAAAGAGGACGAGATCAAGAGCCGTCTGCACGAGACGGCTTATCTGAATCCGAATCTGACGATCATCTATGATGATCTGCGCGGAGACGAGCCGGAGCATCAGGAATACAGAGAAGCAGAAGGTCTTGTCGGATTCGTCCGTGATATTAATAAGAAGGCAGAAGTATTACACGAGCCGATCTATTTCAAAGGCGAACAGGACGGCATTCAGGTCGAGTGCGCGTTCCAGTACACCAATGAATTCCATGAAAACATCCTGGGCTTTTGTAACAATATCTATAATGCCGAGGGTGGTGCGCATATTACGGGATTCAAGACGGCATATACAACGATCATGAATTCCTATGCGCGTGAGATCGGTGTGTTAAAGGAGAAAGACGCAAACTTCACCGGTGCGGATGTCAGAAACGGTATTACAGCCGTGATCGCCATCAAGCACCCGGACCCGCGCTTTGAAGGTCAGACCAAGACAAAGCTCGACAACCAGGATGCGGCGAAGGTGACCGGTCATATCACGACCGATGAAGTCCAGCTGTTCTTTGATAAGAATCTGGAAACCTTAAAGATCGTTCTTTCCTGTGCCGAGAAGGCTGCAAAGATCAGAAAATCAGAAGAACGCGCAAAAACCAATCTTTTGACAAAGCAGAAGTTTTCCTTTGATTCCAACGGAAAACTTGCCAATTGCGAAAGCCGCAATGCGGAAAAATGCGAGATCTTCATCGTCGAGGGAGATTCGGCGGGTGGCTCTGCAAAGATGGCGCGTGACAGAAAGTATCAGGCGATCCTGCCGATCCGCGGAAAGATCTTAAACGTTGAAAAAGCCAGCATCGACAAGGTGCTAGCAAATGCGGAGATCAAAACGATGATCAATGCCTTCGGATGCGGATTTTCGGAAGGATATGGCAACGATTTTGACATTTCCAAACTGCGTTACGATAAGATCATCATCATGGCGGATGCCGATGTGGACGGTGCGCATATCTCAACATTGCTTTTGACATTATTCTACCGGTTTATGCCGGAACTGATCTCAGAGGGGCATGTTTATATCGCAATGCCGCCGCTCTATAAAGCGATCCCGAGTAAGGGCGAGGAGGAATACCTCTATGATGATGAGGCGCTGGAGCGTTACCGCAATACGCACAGCGGCAGCTTCACCCTGCAGAGATACAAAGGTCTGGGTGAGATGGATGCACAGCAGCTCTGGGAGACGACACTCGATCCGGAGACCAGACTGTTAAAGCAGGTCGGGATCGGTGACGGACGTATGGCATCTGACATCACAGAGATGCTGATGGGAAGCGATGTGCCGCCACGGCGCGCGTTTATTTATGAGCATGCGAATGACGCAGAGCTTGATGTATAGAATAATTACGAAGGAAAAGAAAAAGAATGGATAACAAGACAGAACGGATCCTGCAAACAGAATATGCCGAGATCATGCAAAAGTCTTATATCGACTACGCGATGAGTGTTATCATCGCCCGTGCGCTGCCTGATGTGCGTGATGGCTTAAAGCCGGTACAGAGGCGTACTCTTTATGATATGTATGAACTGGGGCTGCGGCATGACAGACCGTATCGGAAAAGCGCCCGTATCGTCGGCGATACGATGGGTAAATATCATCCGCACGGCGACTCATCCATTTACGGCGCGCTTGTCGTTATGGCACAGGATTTTAAATACGGAATGCCGCTTGTTGATGGTCATGGAAACTTCGGTTCGATCGAAGGTGACGGCGCTGCGGCGATGCGTTATACCGAAGCACGTTTAAGAAAACTGACACAGGAGGTTTACCTGGGGGATCTGGATAAGGATGTTGTGACTTTTATCCCGAACTTTGACCAGACAGAAAATGAACCGTCGGTACTTCCTGTAAAGGTGCCGAATATCCTTGTCAATGGCGCCGAGGGTATTGCAGTCGGTATGGCGACAAGCATTCCGCCGCACAATCTCGGAGAAGTGATCGATGGTGTGATCGCTTTTATGAAGAATC
This sequence comes from Eubacterium sp., assembly GCA_045539215.1. Lineage (GTDB taxonomy): Bacteria > Bacillota > Clostridia > Lachnospirales > Lachnospiraceae > SY8519. The sequence goes on from JAZQEX010000021.1 coordinate 32,113, forward strand.
CGGACATCACGGTAGAAGAGATGCTTAACATCATTCCCGGACCGGATTTCCCGACCGGCGGTATTGTGACGAACAAAGAGGATCTGGCAGAGATCTACAGAGCCGGAAGCGGTAAGATCAAGGTTCGCGGCAAGGTTGAGATCGAAAAGGCCAAAGGCGGCAGACTGAATATTGTCATCTCGGAAATCCCGTATCCGATGATCGGCGCAAACATCGGTAAGTTTTTAAATGATGTTTACGGACTGGTCGAGAGCAAGAAGACATCGGATATCATCGATATCTCCAATCAGTCTTCAAAAGACGGGATCCGGATCGTGATCGAATTGAAGCGTGGCGCGGATGCTGAGAATATCTGTAACCTCTTATATAAGAAGACACGCTTAGAGGACACCTTCGGTGTCAACATGCTCGCGGTGGCCCAGGGCAAACCGGAGACGCTGGGAATCGTTGACATCATCCGTCACAATGTAAACTTCCAGTATGAACTGGCGACAAGAAAATATACGCATCTGCTTGCAAAAGAACGCGACAAGGCAGAGATACAGGAAGGTCTGATCCATGCTTGCGATGTGATCGATCTGATCATTGAGATCCTGCGTGGAAGTAAAGATATCAAACAGGCGAAGAACTGTCTGATCTCCGGAGAGACGAAGGGGATCAAGTTCCGCGTGAAGGCGCACGAAAAAGAGGCGAAAGCACTGCGATTTACAGAGCGTCAGGCCGATGCGATCTTAAAGATGCGTCTGTACCGGTTGATCGGTCTCGAGATTGAAGCTTTGATGGCAGAGCATGAAGAATCCTTAAAGAAGATCGCGCTGTATGAAAAATTGCTCGGCAGCCGTACCGAGATGGCAAAAGATATCATCGGCTCGCTTCTGGATATTAAGAAAGAATATGCGACACCGAGAAAGACCGTGATCGATCAGGTCGAAGAGGTCGTATATAAAGAGGAAGAGATCAAAGAAGCAGAGGTTACCTTCCTGATGGATCGGTTCGGTTATGTAAAGACCATCGATAAAGCGACGACCGAACGAAACAAGGAAGCGGTGGAAAACGATTACCGGTATTCATTCAGCTGTATGAATACGGATCGTTTGCTTCTCTTTACTGACAGCGGAAGACTCCACAGTGTTAAGGTGCTGGATCTTCCGGGCGGCAGGATCCGTGATAAGGGTACACCGATCGACAATCTCTCAAATTACGACAGCAGCACGGAAGAGATCATTTACATCTGTCCGCTGAAGCAGGCATTGGGACAAAAGATGATGTTTGTCAGCTCAGATGGTCTGATCAAGCTCGTGGACGGAGCGGAATTTGATGTTGCGAAGAAGACGACAGCAGCGACGAAGCTCAATGACGGCGCGAAGCTGATCTGTGCGGGCATCGTCGGACAGGGCGATACACTGGTTCTCCAGTCAAAGAAAAACTTCTTCCTGCGTATCAGCACGATGGGCGTTCCGGAAAAGAAAAAAGGCGCAGCGGGTGTACGCGGCATGCGGCTTGGTGATGGCGATTCCCTTGAGGCAGCATACATCCTGACAACAGAGGATGCGCCAATCCTGACCATCAAGGGAAAGAAAGTACATCTGAACAAATTACATATCTCAAACCGGGATGCGAAAGGTGTAAAACGGTAAAATATAAAAAATAGATAAAAAATGTGGAAAAGATTGATGTATTTTTGGCAAGGCATCCCTTGACATTCGTTCCGATGTCATTTACCATATTTTGAGGTCTATAAAATATAGAAAAACTATGCAACCAGCAATTTGGAAGGGAGAATGAAAGATGTTTTTTTGGTTGATTCCGATTATAGGCGTTATCGCTTTGATTGCAGCCATCGGTCTGGCAAGCTTCATTAAGAAACAGCCTGATGGTAACGACAAAATGAAGGATCTGGCAAAATCGATTCATGAGGGTGCGCAGGCATTCCTGTTCTCAGAGTACAAGATTCTGATCATTTTCATTATCATTGTATTCCTTGCGATCGGTTTTGGTATCGGTGCGTCCCAGGGATGGGCTACCGGCTGGGGTGAGGCAATCTGCTTTATCATCGGTGCATTCTTCTCCACAATGTGTGGATATCTTGGTATGAACGTAGCTACACAGGCAAACGTTCGTACAACAGCAGCAGCAAAGGATCATGGTATGGTTCGCGCACTGCTCGTAGCTTTCCGTGGCGGCGCTGTAATGGGTCTGGCTGTTGTAGGTCTGGGTCTGTTCGGTGTAAGTATGATTTATTTCCTGACCGGAAATGCAGGCATTCTGTTTGGATACAGCTTAGGTGCTTCCTCTATCGCTCTGTTTGCCCGTGTCGGCGGTGGTATCTATACCAAGGCTGCTGACGTAGGTGCTGACCTGGTAGGTAAGGTAGAAGCAGGTATCCCGGAAGATGATCCGCGTAACCCGGCCGTTATCGCTGATAACGTAGGTGATAACGTAGGTGACGTTGCAGGTATGGGCGCTGACTTGTTCGAGTCCTATGTAGGTTCCATCGTATCTGCAATCTCTCTTGGTATCCTTGCATTTGACAAGGGATTTGGCAGCACAAGCGTGCTGGCAGGTGCTCTGTTCCCGCTCCTGATCGCAGCGATCGGCGTACTGGCATCTATCCTTGGTATCTTCCTTGTTCGCGGTAAAGAAGGCACATCACCGTCTAAGTCCATGAACATGGGTACAAACATTGCAAACATTATCACAGTTGTAATGGCAATCATCCTGAGTAAGGTGATCCTTGGCACATTCCTGCCGTCTGTAGCGATCATCGCAGGTCTGATCGTTGGTATCCTGATCGGACGTATCACAGAGTGGTACACATCTGACAACTTCCGTCATGTTAAGAAGATCGCAGAGCAGTCCGAGACAGGTACAGCTACAAACATCATCTCCGGTATCGCAACCGGTATGCAGTCTGCAGCACTGCCGATCATCTTCATCGTAGTCGGCATCATCGTAGCTTATGGCTGCGGCAGCATCATCAGCCCGGCAGCAGGTGTATATTGCATCGCTCTGGCTGCAGTAGGTATGCTGGCAACTACAGGTAACGTCGTAGCAGTTGATACTTATGGCCCGATCGCAGATAATGCGGGTGGTATCGCTGAGATGGCAGGTCTGGAAGAAGGTGTTCGTGACATCACTGACCACCTTGATTCCATCGGTAACACAACAGCAGCAATCGGTAAAGGTTTTGCAATCGGTTCCGCAGCACTGACAGCTCTGTCACTGTTCGTAACCTATGCAGCTACAGTAGGTCTGGATATGATCTCACTGCTTTCCCCGACTGTAATCGTTGGTCTTCTGATCGGCGCTATGCTTCCGTTCCTGTTCACATCCATCACAATGGAAGCTGTTTCTAAGGCTGCTTACAAGATGATCGAGGAAGTTCGTCGTCAGTTCCGTGAGAACCCGGGCATCCTGGAAGGTACTGTTAAGCCGGATCATAAGCGTTGCGTATCCATTTCCACACAGGCAGCTCTTCGTGAGATGCTTCTGCCGGGTATTATCGCAATCGCAGCTCCGATCGTTGTAGGTATCATCCTTGGCGCAGCAGCTCTGGGCGGTCTGCTTGCAGGCGCTCTGGCAACCGGTGTTATGCTGGCAATCTTCATGTCAAATGCCGGCGGCGCATGGGACAATGCTAAGAAATATATCGAGAGTGGTAACCATGGTGGTAAGGGTAGCGAGCCGCATAAGGCAGCTGTCGTTGGTGATACGGTTGGTGATCCGTTCAAAGATACATCAGGCCCGTCCATCAACATCCTGATCAAGCTGATGACAATCGTTTCACTGGTATTTGCACCGCTGTTTGCATCAGGTCTGATCCACTTCTAAAAATATCATATGAGAGGCAGAGAAATTGAGTGAGACGTCCTTAGCAAAGCGTGCTTCGGGCCACATCTACGGATTGGATGGCCTTAGGGCGCTGGCAATCATAGGAGTGACACTGTTTCATATGTTTCCGTATACAATAAAGGGAGGCTACTTGGGAGTCTCCCTTTTTTTCATCATAACCGGTTACTTGTTGGCAGTGACATCTGAACGCGGCAAAACGAACGGAACATATCGTGTCGGATCCTATTATTTAAAAAGAATCAAAAGAATCTATCCTGCGTTGCTGATCGTACTGGTCGTATCGGCGGGAATCTATTTTATATTGGAACGACATATTCTGGACGGATTCCGCCCGGAGTTTTTAAGTATTGTATTTGGCTATAATAACTGGTGGCAGATTGCACAGAACGCAGACTATTTTACAAAGATCTCCAATGCATCTCCCTTTACGCATATGTGGTTTCTGGCAATTGAAATTCAGTTTTATGTCATCTGGCCTCTGATCTTTGCAATCTATCTTTTGCTGGAACGGATCAAGGGGACCAAAGCGGCATTTCTGTTTCTGCTGATCGTGACAGTAGTTTCGGCAGTCATTACTCCAATCATGTACCGTCCGAACAGTGATGTGACCAGACTGTATTATGGTACAGATACAAGAATGTATGCGCTGGTATTTGGCGCGATCCTGGGATTTGCACAGAACAGAAATCTTTTGATCCGACCGCCGAAAGGCATTGCAAAGATTGTGGGGATCCCTGTGTTTGCGGCAGTGATCGTCGTGACCTGGATCGCTTATGTGCTCTTAGACGGCCAGTATGGCTTCACGTACAGGGGTGGCATGCTTCTGATGACACTTTTGTTCGGAGTGCTTCTGCTCTTTGTGACAGACAGAAGATTGCCGCTTGGAAAGTGGTTGGAAGCAAAACCACTTGTCTGGATCGGTGAACATAGTTACGAAATCTATCTTTGGCAATATCCGATCATCTTTTTATTCATGTATCGGCATTGGGATAATAATGCGGCGGGATTGATCCTGGAAGCAGTAATGATCGTTGTACTGGCCTGGTGGCTGCACTGGCTGACAGGAGTACTTCTTGCCCGGAAGATCCCGGCTAATGTATTCCGGATGGAGATGTGGAAGCGAATCGTTCTACTGGCGGCCGCAGGACTGACAGCACTTTTCCTGGTGCTTGGCGTGATCGGCATTGCGACAGCAGAAAAAGAGAAGTTTGCGGAAAAAGACGAGCTGGCAGCTATGCTCGAACAGAACCAGCAGATGCTGCAGGAAAACCAGCAGGGGACCGCTACGGCATCCGGCACCACGCAGCCGGCGTTGTCTGCAGAACCGGAAACGACAACAACACCTGCCGCTGCAGTGCAGCCGCTTACGCAGGATGACCTGCTTTACGGCGATGCATCGCTTGAGAATGCCGCAGAAGTATCAGACATTGGTGTTCTGATGATCGGTGATTCGATCATGCTGGATTCCTCACCGCAGATCAAAGAAGAACTGCCGGATTGCTATATCGACGCGGTGCAGTCAAGACAGCTTTACGACACACCGGAGGTAGCACGGCAGCTGATCAATGACGGACATTTGAATAAAACCGTCGTGATTTCTCTGGGAACAAATGCTCCGTTGACAGAAGAGGATGTCCGGGCGCTGCTGGATGTGTTTGACTCTGAAACCAGTATATTCTGGGTCAACCTGTTCGGACGCACGGTACTCTGGGAAGAAGAGGCAAATCAACTGCTTTTGGATATGGCAGAAGAATATCCTAACCTGACGATCATCAACTGGTGTGATTTGATCAAACCGCATATCGAAGAATGGCTCTGGGGAGACAGAGAGCATCCGAATCCGGATGGAGCCAAAGTACTGGCGACGTTGATCCGGGAGGATATCGATGTCTGCATGACCAAGCAGGGACATGCACCGACCTATACGGGAGAATAATATGAATTACCAGGAAGCAATGGCGTTTTTGGAGGAAACAAAACATTACGGGATCGTTCCCGGTTTATCGAGCATCGAACGGCTTTGCGCAAAACTGGGGAATCCGCAGGAGCGTCTAAGAATCGTCCACATTGCCGGAACCAACGGCAAGGGCGCAGTCGGAAAGATGATTGCATCCGTTATGGCAAAAGCAGGATATCAGACCGGGCATTTTGCGACACCGGATGTGTTTTGCTATGAAGAAATATTCCAGATCAATGGAACCATGATCACAAAAGAAGAGCTTGCGGACATTTTTACAGATGTCCGCAATGCTTGTCTCGCGATCGCAGAAGAAGGCTATCCTCATCCCACCAAATTTGAGGTGGAGACGGGGGCAGCCTTTTTGTGGTTTGACCGAAAAAAAACAGATTTGGCAGTGGTGGAGGTCGGTATGGGCGGCATTGAAGATGCCACCAATCTGATCAAAAAACCTGCAGTCAGCGTGCTGACAGCGATCGGGATGGATCATATGCAATATCTGGGCGGATCTCTCGCTGAGATCGCAGGGAAGAAAGCAGGGATCATAAAAGAAGGATGCCCCGTTGTGACACAACACCAGGAAAATGAGGCCCTGGAAGTGATCCGCGCATGTTGTGAACAAAAAAGATGCCCGCTTACCGTGGCAGATGGCTGTATGGCGCGTGTCGTGATGGGAACGGCAACCGAGAACAGATTTGTCTATGAAGATGAAGAGTATGAGATCTGTCTTGGCGGACGGTTTCAGGTGGATAATGCAGTCAATGCGATCGAGGCCCTGCATGTTTTACAAACAGATTTCCCGAATGTGACACATCGGACGATCGTGCAGGGACTGCGGAATGTGGTCTGGCCGGGGCGGTTTGAACGGATCGGAACCGGACCGGAATTCTATTTGGATGGCGCGCATAATCCACCGGCAGCAAGACGGTTAAAGGAAAGTTTGAATATCTACTTTACAGGTAGGAAAATCGTGTATATCATGGGAGTATTAGCAGACAAATCCTTTGATGAAGTCGCACAGATCATGTTCGAAAAAGGAGATGTCGTATACACGGTAACATCAAAAAGCCCGCGGGCGCTTCCGGGAGAGGAACTGGCCGGCGTGCTTCAAAAGCAAGGAATTCACGCAACATTTTGCGAAACACCTGAAGATGCGATCGTCCGTGCTGCCCAGGCAGCAGGTGTCGATGGAGTGGTTCTCGCATTCGGGACCCTTTCGCATTTAGGGGATCTGCGCAAAGCGTATGAAACAATTTATGGATAAAATGATTTATGTGGAGCGGCTGCTCTCACGTCCGGAATTTAGGAATTTACAATTAGAAATTGAAAAACTGGAAGCAGACAGGATTTATTGTAAGCATGAATTTTCGCATAGCCTTGATGTGTGTCGGATCGCATGGATCCTGTTTTTGGAAGAGCACGTATCATCTGAAAAGGAAGCGTGTTTACAGGAGGATTTCCTTTCAGAATGGAAAGAACGCATCTATCTGACAGGGCTTTTACATGACATCGGAAGAGTGGCGCAGTACCAGACCGGGGAGCATCATGGGGAAGCCGGAAGGAAAATCGCAGAGAGACTGCTTGATGAAATCGGATGCCCACCGGCGTGGCGGGAAGAGATCCTGTTTGTGGTAGCATTGCATTTCGGAAGAGATGGTGAACGGATGCGGCCCGGAACGCTGGGGGATTATATCTGCCGGGCGGATCATTCTTCAAGAAACTGCTTTTTATGCAAGGCCTCAGAGACCTGCAAGTGGCTGGAAGAAGAAAAAAACAAGACGATTACGGAATAGACATTTGACTTTTCGATTGGTTTTATTTGGGAGGAGATCATATGCGGATCGGGAATCGGAATTTTGATACCAAGAACAATACCTATATCATGGGCATTTTGAATGTAACGCCGGATTCTTTTTCGGATGGTGGAAAGTTCAATACCGTCGATAAGGCTTTGTATCATGTCAGTGAAATGATCCGGGAAGGGGCCTCCATCATCGATATCGGAGGCGAATCTACAAGACCGGGGCATACACAGATCTCAGAACAGGAAGAGATCGAGCGTGTTCTGCCAATGATCGAAGCCGTAAAGGAAAACTTTGATATTCCGATTTCACTGGATACCTATAAGAATGAGGTGGCACTGGCAGGCATCAGGGCCGGCGCAGATATGATCAATGATATCTGGGGGCTGAAATATGATAAGAATCTTGCAAAGACGATCGCAGAAAAACACATTGCCTGCTGTCTGATGCATAACCGGGACAATAAGGAGTACAACAATTTGCTCCCGGAGATCAAGGCAGAGCTTTTAGAATCTGTTGATCTGGCAGTCGCAGCCGGAATTTCAAAGGATAAGATCATGATCGATCCCGGAATCGGATTCGGGAAAACATACGAACAGAACCTGAGGGTCTTAAAGGCCTTGGACGAATTCTGTCAAATGGGCTATCCGGTGCTTTTGGGGACTTCGAGAAAGTCAGTGATCCGTTTAACGCTGGATACCAACGCAACGGACAGTGTATCCGGAACGGTTGCGACAACAGCGTTGGGAGTGATGGCCGGGTGTGCGTTTATCAGAGTCCATGATGTGAAGGCAAATATGGATGCAGTGCGAATGGTTAAGGCAATCGAACGGAGTGAAATGGAGTAAAACAGATGGATCGGATCACGATACAGAATTTAGAGATTTTTGCAAATCATGGGGTGTTTCAGGAAGAAACAAGACTGGGTCAGAAGTTTTTGATCAGCGCAGATTTATATCTTGATCTGCACCATGCGGGACAGACAGATAATATGCAGGACTCTGTTCATTACGGAGAAGTCTGCCACTTTATTACCAATTATCTGGAGGAGCATACGTTCCAGCTGATCGAAGCAGCAGCAGAGAACCTGGCGCGTGAGCTGTTACTGCAGCAGCCGTTGCTTAAGGGCGTGATGGTCGAGATCAAGAAGCCCTGGGCGCCGATCGGTCTGCCGATCGAGACGGTGTCTGTCCGAATTGAGCGGGAATGGCACGAAGTATTCCTTTCTGTAGGCGCAAATCTCGGAGACCGTGAGGCGACGATCCGCGATGCGGAGCAGGCACTTTCTGAAACGATGCTGACAGATCACGCAGGCGTGATCAGAAAGGTAACCCTTTCTGATCTGCATGAAACAAAGGCTTATGGCAAGACGGACCAGCCTGATTTTCTGAATGGCGCGATCCGGTTTGAGACGATCTTAAGTCCCTACGAGCTTTTGGAAAGACTGCATGAGATCGAAGCGGCTGCAGGTCGGGAACGGAAAGAGCGCTGGGGCGCACGGACACTGGATCTGGATATCATTTTCTATGATGACCTCATTTTGAATGAAACAGATCTGATCATACCGCATATCGATATGAAGAACCGGTTATTTGTTCTTGAACCATTAATGGATCTTTGTCCCGGAAAGGTACATCCGGTTTACCGCAAGACGGTATCGGATCTGTATGCGGACTTAAGCGGAGAGCAGTTTGTAAACCGTTGATATGGATGGCCGGATGAGACGGCACGCGGTAACTCTATAGTAAGCTCTTGCAATTGTCGGTATGTTCTGATTATAATGGGAACGCAATACGGATGGCACATTGTAAAACGTGGCATATCAGTAATCATAAAAATGAAATAGGGGAGAAAAGTTATGTCTGAAGTAGTACAGCACAAAGAGGCAAATGCAGGCCCGCTTGGCCTGCTTGGATTCGGAATGACGACCGTTCTTTTGAATCTGCATAACGCAGGTGTGATCGAGATGTCGATCATCATCCTGGCAATGGGCCTGGCAATGGGTGGCCTGGCACAGTTTATCGCAGGTCTGATGGAGTTTAAGGCAGGCAACACATTCGGTGCAACAGCATTCACATCATACGGTCTGTTCTGGTGGTCACTGGTTATCATTTTAGTAAACCCGCCCTTCCTCGGCGCAGAAGGCCCGGATGGAAGAGGTCTTGGATTCTACATGATCCTGTGGTGCATCTTTACCGCATTCATGTTCATCGGAACACTGAAAGCAAACCATGCAACACAGCTGGTATTCGGATCTCTGGCCCTGTTATTCCTGCTTCTTGCAATTGAGAACTTTACAGGAAGCGCAGTTGTTGGCCGTATCGCCGGCGTAGAAGGTATCATCTGCGGCGCGATCGCAATCTATACTGCAGTAGCAGGTATCGTAGACGGCGAGTTCAACCGCCCGATCATGCCGGTATAAGGCTGGCAGGCTGATATTGGCGAGCGATTTAAAAGAACTTAGAAAGCCCGCACATTCACGTTTCACCTTTTTGGTAAAGCATGGATGTGCGGGCTTTTTTGCATGTTGCGCGGGCGTGGAGCCCGTCAAATATACCGATCTACCCGAACCACTAAGTTCCCTTTGCCGGTCTGGCGTACTTCACCACGGAAGATAAACTTTCCATGTCCGCGTACGACAATGACGTCATCATCTTTTGGCGTGTAGGTGTCGTTTGTGCAAAGTCTTCCGTTGATCAGTACATTGCCGGATGCGACAAGATCCTTGGCACGTCCCCGGGAAAGGTGACAAAGCTTTGCCAGGATCGCATCGATCCGCAAAGAGGGTACAATGGTTTCAAGCTCTTCCAGACGAAATGCAGCCTCCGGTGGAAGTGTCTCCACAACCTTGCAGGAAATATTTGTATGCTTTACCTGGTAGAGTTCCCGCATAATGAGCTCTGCAATATGTGGCAATGCAAAGACCCATGCGCGGTTTTCTCTGACGATCACATCTCCTAGGGTGTCACGTTCAATTCCAAGATTCATCAGTGCTCCCAGGAAATCCCGGTGTGTCAGAGAATCGGAAAACTTTGCCTGTAGCGGTTCGATCTGGATACACCTGATCGGAAACTCCTCCTCGTATCCAAAATCCTCCGGATTTCCGAAGCGCAGGATCACGCGCTCGCAGCCTTCGGCGCCGCCCCATGCAGAGACCATCCGCTCCGGCACCACATCATAGCAAAGTGCTGCACTGGAAGGCGAAAGGAAATCTGTAAAATAGTAAGCAAAGTTTGATTCGCTTTGGGACGCAAGTTCTGCAAACCTTTTTTTTCGGTCTTTATCCTTTTTTCTGTCAATATCGTTTTTCATATCTATATTTTTATCATATCTTCAAAGAAAATTGCACCTGCCAGGTTCAATTTTTTGAATATTCTTTTCTTATAATTGTTGCATAGTTTATTTAACAGGTAGTGTGCAAGGATGAATAAAAAGAAATTTTCAGATGAAGAAATCAAACAAATCCTGAGGAAGACAGACTTAGACACATTAGATGAATACCTCGAAAGATTTACATCCCCGGAATCAGAGATATCTGTTTCAGAATATATGACAGATCTGATCCTGAAAAAGAGGATGCGTAAGAAAACAGTTATCAGCAGATCCGGTGTTTCCGAAAATCTGGGTTATAAGTTGCTGAACGGAACGAAAGCCACCACGGACCGTGATAAGATCATTGGTCTATGTATCGGGGCAGGCTGTTCTGTTAAGGAAACGAACCGGGCGCTGACATTGGCACGGCTGGGCGCGCTGTATATCCATTCGGCGCGGGATGCCGTGATCATTGTGGGTCTGCAAAGCGGAATCAGCAGCGTGATCGAAATGAATGAGATACTTGGGAGCCGCGGATTCCGCTTGCTGAATTTGCATGAGAGCAGAGAAGGGAAGGAATGAGTGAATGCAAGCTAACATCTTCTTTTTGTGTTCGATAAGGGGGAGCAACACGTTAAGAAGTTGTTATAACTAAGACCCCCCGGAGTGAAGATTGCTCCGGGGGATTTTTCCTTAGGTCAGACACTAGGTGATGATGAGATGAGATGAAATATACCCTGTCAAATTTGTACCTGGCAGGGACAATTTTTGCTGGTGCATTTTCTTATAATCAAAATAACGAAAGTTATCTACATTGATATCAGGAGGTAATGCTATGGCGTTTGGAAAGAAAAAAGAAAAAGCAGATAAAGAAAAAAAGATCAGCAAAAAAGAGCAGAAAAGAATTGACGAGGTGAAAAACACACCCAGTTCTATTAATACCAGTGCTATTGACATTGATTCATTGCCGTTGTTGACCAAAGAAGAACCGGGAAAGGAAATTTTAGAATATGGGAAGCATGCGATTATTTCACTGAAAAGTGATGGTAAATATATTATCGAAGTGTCGCATGAGGCTGTGGCAATTACAAATAAAGGTGCATTGAACAGAATAAATAGAGGGGGAGTTGGAACAAAAACATATCCTATGAAAAAGATTACCGGTGTTCAATATAAAGAGCCGCGTATGACTGCTGGATATTTTTCAATAATAATGTCAGGTACGAAGGATGTGATGGCTGGAGTTCTGGGAGCAGTAAAAGATGAAAACTCAATTATGTTTTCACAAAAAGAAGCATATTTGCTTTTGGAACTCAAGGAGTTTATTGAATATAAGATTATTCATCAAGATGATCAACCTACTGTAGTAAAAACGATTTCCGCAGCAGATGAAATAATGAAATTTAAACAACTTTTTGATGCAGGAATAATTACTGAAAATGAGTTTGAAGAAAAAAAGAAACAGTTGTTGGAACTATAACTAGAGAATAATATGCGAAGGGAGAGTACAATGAAACGAAAAATAATGTCTATGGTGGCCATTTTTGCAGTATCAGCAACTTTAGTCGCCTGCGGTTCTTCGTCTGATGTTCCAGATGCGGGAACTGTTGCAACTCCAAGTGGTGGGGAAGAAACCATGGCAGAAGAAACAACATCAGAAGAAAAAGAAGGTGGAATAGGTTTTGCAGACAATGTATGTGTGACAGAAGATTACACAATAGAAATAACGGATTATCGGATAATTGCTCCTGGCGATGAAGGCAATGAATATGGAGAAAAACCAGTTATTGCTTTTTGGTATAGCGTCACCAATACTTCGGGTGAAGAAATCGATCCTATGACAGCATGGGCCTTTACCTTTACTGCTATTCAAGACAATGATCCAAATGCAGTTAATGAACTGGAAACTGGTCCATTGCCAGATGATCAATTCTTAGAATCACAAATGGAAACAATAAAATCTGGCGGTACTGTAGAAAATGCATGGGCTTATGAATTAGATGATGATGAAACACCAGTAACTTTGATGGCTGTAGATGGAATAATTGGAGAAAAATTGGGAGAA
>JAZQEX010000022.1:0-59139 GCA_045539215.1 Eubacterium sp.
ATGGAACGTAATCACGATATGGTTTATGTCTGCTACGACAATGGCGCATACATGAACACCGGTATCCAGCGTTCCTCCGCAACACCGCTTTACGCAGACACAACGACCACACCGGTCGGTTCTGCTTCTGACGGAAAGATCCAGTGCCGGAAGGACATTGCCAGCATCATTGCGGATCACAATGTTCCGTATGTCGCACAGACGACTTTCATCAGCAACTTCTCTGACCTTCATAAAAAGGCAGAAAAAGCGATCTATACACCGGGTGCAGCTTACTTAAATATCATGGCGCCCTGCCCGCGCGGATGGCGCTACGAAACACAGGATCTGATGAAGCTTTGCAAGCTTGCGGTTGATACCTGTTACTGGCCGATGTTTGAAGTCGAAAACGGCAAATGGCGCATCACATATCAGCCGAAGAAAAAGCTTCCGATCGAAGAATTCTTAAGCGCACAGGGGCGCTTTAAACATCTGTTTAAACCCGGAAACGAGCATCTGATCGAACAGTTCCAGGCAGAAGTTGATAAGCGTTGGGAACATCTCCTTTATAAGTGTGGAGAGTAACTTTTTTGAAACAAATATCATGTGAGGAAATTGTGATATCATGACACTACTATCCTATCAGGTTTTTCAGACTGTCGTTAATCAGGGCAGTTTTCAGAAGGCCGCACAGGTGCTTTCATTAACACCATCGGCAGTCAGTCACGCTGTTTCCTCTATGGAACAGGAACTTGGAAATGCCCTTTTTGTACGAAGCAAAAAGGGTATTACTTTAACTTCCTACGGCGAATATCTGCTGCCGTACATCAATGCGGTTTTAAGCAGTGAAGAGCATCTGCACCAGGCCATCGACGGAATCAACGAACTTCAGCAGGGAACGGTAAAGATCGGATGCTTTTCGAGTGTCTGCACAAACTGGATCCCGGACATCATCCATTCCTTCCGGAAGGACTATCCCGGCATTCAGCTGGAGATCTATGAAGGGACCTATTCTGATGTGTCCTACTGGATCAAAAACGGAATCGTCGACGTCGGCTTCCTCTCCTCTTCGAGTGCAGGAGATCTGCCGTTTGAACCATTATATGAAGATCCTCTGCTATGTGTGGTTCCGTCCGGGTATGAAAAAAAACTTCCCGGCGATCACATGTCGATCGAAGAAATGCAGGATGAAAGCTTCGTCTCCCAGCGGGAAACCACCGACGCAGACATCACAAATTTCTTTAAAAGCAACGGCTTAAATGTCCGCTCCGCCTACCATGTCGTAGATGATCTTTCCACGATCTCCATGGTTGCGGAAGGATTTGGCATCTGTATCATGCCCGCGCTTGTCATGAATGACATCCCCTATGCGGTAAAGGCCTTCCCGGTCAGTCCGAAAGCAAGCCGTATCATCGGCATTTCCGCACTCGACCCGGCATTCTTAGCACCCGCAGCAAACATTCTCTATCAGCATATTCTGACAAACTACAAGCAGTAAATAAGTAATTGGAGACAGGGAATGGTTCCGTGTAGTTTTTATTGACTGGACGGAACTATTCCCTGTCTTACTGTTTTCGATTTCCATATTCATATTTTCTTAAGATTTTACCCCTCACTTTCCTCATTTTTTTCTGGTACATTAGTATCAGAAACACCTTAAGCGCTTAGGAGGTTTTGCCATGTATACGATTCTTGTATGTGACGATGAAAAAGAAATCGTCGACGCAATTGAGATTTATTTAAAACCGGAAGGCTATCAGATCCTGAAAGCCTATGACGGTATCGAAGCACTTGAGACACTGCATGAACACAAAGTGGATCTTCTGATCCTCGATGTAATGATGCCAAAGATGGATGGCATCCGTGCCACGTTAAAGATCCGCGAGGAATACAACATCCCGATCATCATCCTGTCTGCGAAAACAGAAGATACGGACAAGATCGTTGGCCTGAATGTCGGTGCAGACGACTACATCACCAAACCATTCAATGCCATGGAACTTGTCGCACGCGTGAAATCGCAGCTGCGCCGCTACACAAGTCTCGGCACACAGGCGCCTGTTTCCGATAATGTTTTTCAGACCGGCGGTCTTGTGATCGATGATGACCGGAAAACCGTAACCCTCGATGGCACCAGAATCGAAAAGCTGACACCGATCCAATATAATATCCTGCTTTTCCTGACCAAAAACAAAGGCCGTGTTTTCTCGATCGACCAGATCTATGAAGCAGTCTGGAACGAAGAAGCGTTCAACGCCGATAACACCGTAGCGGTTCATATCCGTCACATTCGGGAAAAGATCGAGATCAATCCGAAAGATCCCCGTTATCTGAAGGTTGTCTGGGGCGTCGGATATAAAATTGAGGATCTGTAGAAACGCCCTGCTCCTTCGGGCAAAAAGGAGATGATACGATTATGAAAAAATTATTATACAGCAAACCCGGAAAAATCCTGGTCGTCGCGATCATGCTGATTGCCGCTTCCTGTATTGCTGTCAGCGCAGCATGGGCCTTCTCCGGCATACGCGTTGATATGCGGCAAAATATTGCATATCCGAAATCATACGCGGCTTCTGGCGAAATGGTCAGTGACTACCTGTTTACAGAGACAGATGATCTGATCATGGAAAAATCCACGATCAACCAGTATTGCAAAGACGGCAATCTTGATCTGGCAGAAACCATTGATATTTCTGACCTGACTTCAGGCATCAAAAAAGCAGACAAGACGCCGGCTCTTACCTATTCACTGGCAGACTTAAATGCTTTTTATGAATCGGCAGGTTACGTATATCTTTCCTGGATCCTAGAGCATAACTACGAGCTGGTGCGTTACAGTGAAGCACCCGGAGACTATGGATACGAAGAAGAAACAACTGATTTCGCATCTGATCCGCTGGCTGTTTATGGTCCGAAAGCAACTGCAACGGATCGTACTGCTCTCTCCTATGAAGACGCGGTTTACGGGATCACAGATGAAAATTTCAGTATTGAGAGACCGCAAAACGGAGATCCCCGCATCACCATTCTCTGCTACCCGGAACTTTACAATGTCCTGTACCACAACGGTCTGGCGATTGAAAAACAATATTTGAAAAATGCCTCCGGCAGCACGATCGCGGAATATGCCCAGCAGAATCTGGAAACCTTTTCCATTCTGGATGCTTATAAAAATTTAATTGAAGCAGCGAAAAAAGTACATGAACTGACGCAGTATACCGCGCCGGAAGCATCCAATGCGATGATCTGGATGAAAAACACAGATTCCGGAACGGTTTATACCAATATCAACGCATGGAACGAAAAATCGCTGGATCAGGTCCAGACGGAATATTCCGCATATCTGGATGCGGCCACAACGGATGCGATTGATGCAGGCGATAGTACAGAAAACGGCTGTGCGGTAATTTATGACGGCACAACAAAGACAACTGATCAGATCGCACCTGCAGCACAGAGCAAAGGCGCTTTCTACCAGTCAGAAGAGCTCCTTATGTTAAGAGACCATACCCTCGTCAATGCCAGCGATTTTCTGGAAGACGGAACCTGGCAGCTCTTCATCGGTCTCGACACAACATATCCGGCAAACGATGCTGCAAAAAGCAATGCTGCAATTTATGAACAGTTTGCCCAAAAGCAGCCATTCGGACACCATGCAATACCGGCAGCGATCATCGCAGGGATCATCTTTATTGTGATGCTTATCCTCTCCGTCATCCAGACCGGACACTTGCCGGAAGACGCAGACTGCACCGCAACCGAACCGGACTGCAATCTGCCGGAATATCAAACAACAAAATATCCATCCAGACGGATCGGCATTCATACGACACAGATGGAACGTTTCCCGATCGAGCTTTTGGTGATCATTGATATCATTCTTTGGCTTGTCCTGTTTGCAATAACCGTAACCATGGGCAAAATTGTCACAGATCCGGTATCTGCTGTCACTAATTACGGCGGCTATCTTCCCCGAACATTTTCTCCTTCAGGATTCGAACGGATGCTCCCAAGTCTTTACGTAGTACTGATCCCTGCAGCGATTGCTGCTGCCTCACTTCTTTGCTGGAACTTAAAGCACTTTGTCAGAAGATTTAAGGCAAGAACGCTGGGCGCAAGCTTGATCAAAAGTCTGGTGATTGCGGTCAGCAAGGTGACAAATTCTGTCTATCGTACAAAAGAAGAAGGCCAGCGACTCGTCATCCTTTATGTCATGATCGCACTGGTGAATGCACTGATCGCTGCAATCTTTGGAATGGTTGCTGTCGGAGCAGGTGCCTTTTTCCCGATCATCATCTGTGTTGTACTTCTCGTCATCATCAATATCGCGATCCTGCGCAAACTGATGACCTTTTTCTCCGGACGTGACGCCGTCCGAAAAGGCATGGACGAGATTGCTGCCGGTAACCTGGACTACAAAGTCGATGTGGAAGAAATCTCCGGCTATAACCGCGAAATGGCAGAGGGTGTGAATAAAGTCAGTGCAGGATTCAAGCACGCAGTTGAAAACGAAATGAAAAGTGAACGCTTGAAAACCGAGCTGATCACAAACGTTTCTCACGACATTAAGACACCGCTGACATCGATCATTAACTACGTGGATATCTTAAAACGTCACAACATCGAAGATGATGAAGTGCGCAGCTATGTAGAGATCTTAGACCGCAAATCCGCCCGCTTAAAGCAGCTGGTAGACGACCTTGTGGAATCTTCAAAGATCAGCTCCGGCAACGTGACTTTAGATATGCAAACGATCGACCTTGGTCAGCTGATCAGACAGATGAACGGAGAATTCCGGGAGAAGTTTGAAGAACGGAATCTGACAACGGTATGCGAGCTTCCGGACGAACCAATGCTGATCAAAGCAGACGGTGCCCGCCTTTGCAGAGTCATTGAAAACCTCTACAACAATGCGGCGAAGTATTCGATGCCGGGTTCCAGAGTCTATATAAAAGGAACGATCAGATCCGAAGCGGATCCGGCGGATTCCAAGGTCAGCCTTACCATCCGCAACATATCGGAGCATGCATTGAACATCTCAGCCGATGAGCTGACAGAACGCTTCGTGCGTGGAGACCTCTCCCGCAATACGGAAGGCAGCGGACTCGGGCTTGAAATCGCCAGAAACCTTACCATCATGCAGGGCGGAACCTTCGACATTATCTTAGACGGAGATCTGTTCAAAGTCGAAGTGACATTCCCGCAGGTTTAAGCGCAAACTCACAGATGTATACTTAACAATCCTTTATGATCAGGGGCAGATGTATTGTACGCATCTGCCCCTGCATATTTTATATGTTCGAGACGCGTTTATACTTGCCCGTCTTTTATTATTTGATTAGAATAGGCTTTATGAAAGTCTTATTAATTGCCTTAAATGCTAAATACATCCATAGCTGTCTCGCTATTCATAGTCTGAAGGCGTACGCTCTGGATCATATTGATAAAACATCGCAACCGGTACAAATCGACACACTCGAATACACGATCAATCAGCCGCTTGATGATATCCTGAGCGACATCTGCGATCGTATTGACATGTCTGAAGATGCCTGCCTTATCGCATTTTCCTGCTATATCTGGAATATTGAATATGTGAAGAAAGTGGCATTGCTGCTCTCTCATGCGATTCCGGCAGCAAAGATCTGGGTCGGCGGACCGGAAGTTTCTTATTCGGCAGAGGAATTCCTGCAGGAAAACCCATCTGTCACCGGCGTGATGACCGGCGAAGGGGAAGGCACTTTTACAAGCCTGGTTCAGGCTTATCAGTCTGACACTCTGCATAGCATTCCGGGCATCGTTTTTCGCGCCGATGACAATTCCATCATCACCAATCCGCCGGCTGCGCTTCTGGATCTGGATGATCTGGTTTTCCCATATCCGGATCAGTCCGCTCTGGAGCACCATATTCTTTATTACGAAAGCAGCCGCGGATGTCCATTTGGCTGCAGCTACTGCCTCTCTTCGATTGACCGTCGGGTACGGTTTAAAAGCCTTGAAAAAGTTTTTGAAGAGTTACAGATCTTTTTGGATCAGCATGTCCCGCTGGTTAAGTTTGTCGACCGCACCTTTAACTGCGACCACAAACGGACCCTTGCGATCTGGCAGTTTTTAAAAGAACACGATAACGGAATCACCCGTTTCCATTTTGAGGTAACAGCAGAGCTTTTAAACGAAGAAGAACTTTCTCTTATCTCTACCATGCGCCCCGGCCTGATTCAGCTTGAGATCGGCGTGCAGTCTGCAAATCCCGACACACTTGATGCGATCGACCGGAAGCAGGACATTTCACATCTGGCACAGATCACTGAAACAATCCGAAGCGGGCAAAACATCCACCAGCATCTTGACCTGATCGCAGGTCTTCCATTCGAAAATCTGGAAAGCTTTTCCAGATCATTCGATACCGTTTATCAGATGAAGCCCGATCAGCTCCAGCTGGGATTCCTAAAAGTGCTCAAAGGCTCGAAAATGCATCGGCTGCGAGACGAATACGGACTTCGTTACCGTCCCTGGCCACCCTATGAGGTCATCTCCACAAAATGGATCAGCGCGACCGAACTTCTGTCTTTAAAAGCAATCGAAGAAATGGTCGAAATCTACTATAACAGCGGACAGTTTCAACTGACACTGACTTATCTGATGCACTTTTTCTCACGTCCGTGGGACTTCTTTTTGCGCTTTGCAACATGGATGAAAGAAAACGGGCATCTCGGCATTTCCCATAATCGCCTGCAAAAATATTCGCTGTTGCGGGATTTTACGATTCACACACTGCAAAACTCTAATGTGACTATCGGCGTAAATCATGATGCATCAAAATCAATCGACCGATCCGCATTGGATTTCATTCTGTTGTATGATCTGTACCTGCGCGAAAAAGTGAAAACACGTCCTGCCTGGGCACCTGACCAGACCACGCAAAAAGAAAAGATCTCCTCGCTTTATGCAAACGAAGAGATCCGTCATATATATTTATCTGATTTTCAGAGTGATACCACGAGACAGATCCGCCACGAAACCCACATCGAAATCTTCCCGATTGATGTCTGGGCAACCGCAAATAGCGGTGACCGTGTTGACAGAGAGCAGGTGATGCTCTTTTCCTACCGGCAGAAAAATCCGTTGGATGGGTCTGCGAAGGTAAAGACAATCCTAGCTTAGGTGATCCGCAAAACAGACACGTTTTATCCCCAAGAATTCCTGCGCACCTGCAATCGTGATCCCAAAAAAGACCACTTCTGTATCAAGTCCCAGATAATCAACGATCGTTCCGTTGCAGAGCGTGCTTCCCGTACACAAGATCAGATCCGCCCATTCTGTTACATCGTGTTTAGCCGTCGCGCCGTCTTCTACCAGGACGCCATAGCGTTCTTCCCCGACATTTGCCGGATTCAGATCCAATACCCGAACTTCATACTTGCTTTTTGCCAGCATTTCCAGTAATGCAGGCTGATATCCGACCAGTCCGATCTTTTGAATGGTTGGATATTCTTTTTGCAAAAAACATTCCATTTCCTTTGCGCAAAGCTCCGGGCCTTCCGTCCTGCAATGAACAGTGCCGACACATTTCCCAAGCGCATTCATCATCGCATTCATCGATGCGATAAAAATGCCTCTCGCATGCGCATCATCTGAAATATCCATTGCGGCAACATCTGCTAAGGTTCCGGAAAAATCCGCAGGTGCATCGGTAAAGGCTTGCCCTTTTCCATCACGATACTCTGCCTGTACCATGATATCCTTACCCGAAATGATCGGAAAATCTTTTCGCTTGGTGATTCCGATCGCTTCCTCCGGACTTAATGCACGGCAACGGATCGAAACTTCTTCCTGGCCCAGATCATTTTCCTTTAGGATTTCTGAAAAATTTTGTTTTAATAAATCATACAATTCCTGCTTTGTCATATCATTCACCGAATCGTTTTATCACCGCTCTGACCTGTCTACTCGTTTTTTACACGACACTCTCATGGAATCAACACCAGACGTCCCGGCGTCTTCGTTCCTGCCTTTAATTCGGCAAGCACTTCATTTGCTTCTGACAACGGTGCCGTTCTGCCAACAACGGGCTCAATCTTTCCGTCGATCACAAGCTGCATAACATTTTTAAAATTCAGATATGAAGCCCCACGGATTCCAAGCATCTGGATCTCATTGATATGTACCAGTGACGACATAAAGGCCGAAGGTGCATCCACAGAATATCCGACCATCACAAAACGCGCTTTCCGTTTTGCGTGTTTTAATAACGGATCATAATCTGAAATCTTCCCGCACACATCAAAGATGACATCGAACTTCATATCTTCCGGAACTTCCAGATGGGAACCGTAGATGATATGGTCCACACCGAATTTCGGCGCGATCTCCAGACGGTCAGGATTGATATCACAAACAGTGACTTCCAGACCAGCCAGCTTTAGCAGCTGGATCATATGAACACCAAGTCCGCCGCACCCGACAACCAACGCACTCTCCTGTGCTTTTACTTTTGCGATCTCAAATGCCGCACGGTAACTGCTTCCCAAAGCATCTGTCACGATCGCAGCTTTTTCAGACGGCAGATCGTCGGGGATCCGCACCAGGTTTCTTGCTCTTGTCACCATCTTTTCTGCATATCCGCCATCGGTATTGAATCCGGTGATCTGTAACAACGGGCTTTCGCAAAGCTGTTCGCTTCCTCTTCTGCAGCTTTCACAAGTCAGACAGCCTTTATACATGGAAACGACCGCTCTGTCACCGATTTCCCATCCTGTTACGCCTTCTCCCAGCTTATCGATCCTTCCGCAGACCTCATGTCCCGGGATAAACGGCAGCTTGATCTGCGCACAGTTCGGATGTTTGCCGGAAACGATCTTTAAGTCGCTTCCACAGGTTCCGCAAGCCTCAACGATCAGCCTGACCTCTCCCGGCATCGGTTCCGGTTCCGGAACATCCGAATATACCAAATCCTCGCCAAATTGCTTCAATAACATTGCCTTCATTTTAAGTACCTCCCTCTAGTAAAACGTTATTTCAAAAATGCGTGAATCTCATATTTATGTATTATCACATTGCAAATACGTCTGGATTTCGTTTTTCTGTCTTTTTATGTCCTGATAGCCGCTCCAATATAATTTTGTTAATGTGTCCTGATCCATTTGCATCAAATGGCTCAACCGATCTGTTTTGGGTGCGATGACAAAAATCCGTCCTTTTGCCTTTAGCTGTTCCAGCAGTGCAGCATCCCGGTTATATTTCATTCTGATCATTGCCAGGCTTTTCGAAAACGCCGGATATTGCAGGTATCTGGTTTGTGCCGCCAGCATGGCCGTTCGACTGATCTGATATCGGAAGCTTTCCGGCCTGTTACGGATGATGATAATCTTCTGATAGCCATTCTCAAAAGCAAATCTCCATGGAACTCTGACACTGCATCCGCCATCCAGATAAGGATCTCCGTTGATTACGATCGGGCGGGATATATATGGCATAGAAGCAGATGCCTGCACGATCTTTAACATCTTTTTACTTTGCACCCGCTCAAAATATTCCGGCTGTCCGGTCCTCATATTGGTCGCAACCGTAACAAATCGGGATGACGGGTCAAAAAACATCCCCCTCGCCTGCTCATCCCAGTCTGAGATCTGTTCAAACATATATCGAAACCCAATCGGACCGTGATTTTCACGCATTGCAGTAGCGCCGACAAATCGTGGATGTCCAAGGTTTTCAATCGTAAAACGGATTGCCTGACCGATCTGCCCTGCCGAATAGGCTGCTCCGTTCAGGGCTCCGACAGACACCCCGACCGTGCATTGCATCCGAATCCCTTCTTCGAGCAATGCATCCAGGGCTCCCTGCTGATAGATACCACGAAATGCGCCACTTTCTAAAACCAGGCATCCGTTTGTCAATTCATCTTTGACCACACCTTGCGGAAATGTTTCTTTCATACAATCCTCCGTCAGACAGACTGGTTTATATCTTAATAAATTGTACTCGCTTTATCGCATTAAAGCAAATATTCTTCAACCAGAATCTTAACAGTGATCATGTTTAGAGGATGTTTGCTTGTTTCTGCTGTTAACAGCAGATTTTTCCCGAGTACAATCCCACATTTTGACATTTCTTCCAGCCTGGTGATTGCGTTTGCCGCATATTCCGGATTGTCCATCTGTCCCAGATGTTCAAGATAGTATTCTTTTCTTGTGCGACTATTCAACAGCATGAAGTCCGGATGTATCATTCGGTTGCCCGGCAATCTGACCGGATACTCATAACGATATGGAATTCCTTCCCGCTCAAAATAATCCGCAATGATTTTCTCTGATTTTGATCGAACACGCTCACCTTTTACCGTGTAGATTTCTGCCGTCCCATCGGCAAAAGGCTTCTTTTGCCAGCTGACAGCCTGCCAGTTTTTGGCATATTCCGAGTCGGAAATGTAGAGAGGCTCTACCAGCTTCTTTCGCCCCGGATGCAGGTTTTCGTAGAGGTCGGCGTAGTCGATATTTTTATATTGTTCGCAACAATTCTTTATGCAAAGATATTTTGCTTTCAGATAATTCTGGAGTTTCGTATCATAATCTTTTTGTGCCAACAGTTTTGCGAATTCAAGGTTGTCTCTTTTTATATAGTGTTTTTGATTGTTTGAATCACTCGTTTTTTTATACCGATAATAATACTGTGTGTATCCGCCAGTCGAGCCTAAAACCAGACTTCCCTCCGGGTATTTGGCTATTCGCTGATCAAGCAGTTTTAGATTCTTTTCTAGCTGTTCCAGTTCTTGTGCTAACATTTTTTCAAGTTCTTGCATGTTAACCTCCTGCCTTATATTTTGTTTTACGAGTTGATTGAATTAAGTAGAGATTTAGCCCGTAATCTCAATTCTCGATTACGAGTTGAATAGAGATAAATTGTGTTTAGACCGTAGTTAATGCTCGTGATTACGAGCTGTTTGGAATTATATTGATTTTAGACCGTAATTCTTTCTCGTGTTTACGAGCTGATATGAATTATCTTGTTTTTAGACCGTAATTGATGCTCGTGATTACGAGCTAGTTTGAATTATATTGACTTTAGACCGTAATCCGTTCTAGTGTTTACGAGCTGTTGAGAATTATCTTGATTTTAGCTCGTAATCCGTTCTAGTATTTACGACCTAGTGAGAATTTTGATGATTTTAGACCGTAATCCGACTCAACGTTTACGGTCTACTAGAGAAAAATCTCCCGGGAAACCGAAGTTTCCCGGGAGCAAAGATCAAATGTAGATTAATTTACACGTTAGTTGTAAATTACTCGATGATTGTAGCTACACGGCCTGATCCTACTGTACGGCCACCCTCACGGATAGCGAATGTAAGACCCTGCTCCATAGCGATCGGGTGGATCAGCTCGATGGTCATCTCAACGTTGTCACCCGGCATGCACATCTCTGTGCCTTCCGGAAG
The DNA here is from genome assembly GCA_045539215.1 of Eubacterium sp. GTDB lineage: Bacteria > Bacillota > Clostridia > Lachnospirales > Lachnospiraceae > SY8519. The sequence continues at coordinate 11,417 of JAZQEX010000022.1, forward strand.
GTTAACTACGCCTGTTACGTCAGTTGTACGGAAGTAGAACTGCGGACGATAGTTGTTGAAGAACGGTGTATGACGGCCACCCTCGTCCTTTGTCAGAACGTAAACCTGAGCGGTGAACTTTGTATGGCATGTTACAGTACCCGGTGCAGCCAGGACCTGTCCACGCTCGATGTCTTCTCTACGAACACCACGAAGCAGTGCGCCGATGTTGTCACCAGCCTCAGCCTCGTCAAGCAGCTTACGGAACATCTCGATACCTGTTACAGTTGTCTTCTGGGTCTCCTCACGGATACCTACGATTTCAACTTCCTCGTTCAGGTGAAGTGTACCACGCTCTACTCTACCAGTTGCAACAGTACCACGACCTGTGATTGTGAATACGTCCTCAACCGGCATCAGGAACGGCTTATCTGTATCACGCTGCGGATCCGGAATGTACTCGTCTACTGTAGCCATCAGCTCCATGATCTTGTCGCCCCACTCGCCTGACGGGTCTTCCAGAGCTTTCAGAGCAGAACCCTTGATGATCGGGCTGTCTTCGAAACCATACTCTTCCAGAACTTCAGTTACTTCCATCTCTACAAGCTCGATCAGCTCTTCGTCATCAACCATGTCGCACTTGTTCAGGAATACTACGATGTACGGTACGCCTACCTGACGGGAAAGCAGGATGTGCTCTCTTGTCTGAGCCATAACACCATCAGTAGCAGCTACAACCAGTACAGCACCGTCCATCTGAGCAGCACCAGTGATCATGTTCTTAACGTAGTCAGCATGTCCTGGGCAGTCAACGTGTGCATAGTGACGGTTCTCTGTCTCATACTCAACGTGAGCAGTAGAGATTGTGATACCACGCTCTCTCTCTTCCGGAGCTTTATCGATGTTCTCGAAATCTACCTGTGTGTTACCAGCAACTCTCTCAGACAGAACCTTTGTGATAGCAGCTGTCAGAGTTGTGTTACCATGATCAACGTGACCGATGGTACCAATATTACAATGCGGTTTTGATCTCTCAAATCTTTCTTTTCCCATTTTAGAATTTCCTCCTTAATGATTCGCGTTGCAAGTTCATCTTCTCGCACTTCCAATACTGCGGCTCTTACCGCGCTCCGCAGTATTTCCGCATAGTACGATTATAGTAAACTTGCAAAGCGATTTCAAGTTCTAATTTTTATTTCTCGTGTGCGTTGATGATCTTCTCTGCAACGGATTTCGGTACCGGCTCATATTTCTCAAAGAACATTGAGTAGTTACCACGACCCTGGGTCTTGGAACGAAGGTCTGTTGCATATCCGAACATCTCAGAAAGCGGAACATATGCCTTAACGATCTTGCCGTTTCCAACATCATCCATGCTCTCGATACGTCCACGACGTGAGTTAACATCACCGATAACGTCACCAAGGTACTCTTCCGGCATTGTTACTTCAACCTTCATGATCGGCTCAAGCAGTGTCGGCTCAGCCTTCTTCATAGCCTCTTTGAAGCACATGGATCCGGCAATGTGGAATGCCATCTCTGAAGAGTCGACTTCATGGTAAGTTCCGTCGTAAACAACTGCCTTGATACCAAGTACCGGGAAGCCTGCCAGGATACCTGCCTGTGCTGCTTCTTCGATACCTTCGCCGACTGCCGGGATGTATTCCTTCGGAATTGCTCCACCGACAACCTCGGACTCGAATGCAAATGTCTGCTCTCCGTTGGCATCCATCGGCTCGAAACGAACTTTACAATGTCCGTACTGACCACGACCACCGGACTGCTTAGCATATTTGTATTCCTGATCAACAGCCTTGGTAAATGTCTCTTTGTAAGCAACCTGCGGAGCACCTACGTTTGCTTCTACCTTAAACTCACGAAGCAGACGGTCTACGATGATATCCAGATGCAGCTCGCCCATGCCGGCGATGATGGTCTGACCTGTCTCTGCGTCTGTATGTGCGCGGAAGGTCGGATCTTCTTCTGCCAGTTTTGCAAGTGCTTCTGCCATCTTACCCTGACCTGCTTTGGTCTTCGGCTCGATTGCAAGCTCGATAACCGGCTCCGGGAATTCCATGGACTCGAGGATTACCGGATGCTGGTCGTCACAGATCGTATCACCTGTAGAAGTCAGCTTAAAGCCAACTGCTGCAGCGATATCACCGGAGTAAACCTTATCCAGCTCTTCTCTCTTGTTTGCATGCATCTGCAGGATACGTCCGATACGCTCTTTCTTATCCTTGGTTGCATTCAGTACGTAGGAGCCGGAGTTGCATGTTCCGGAATAAACACGGAAGAATGCCAGCTTACCTACGAACGGGTCTGTCATGATCTTGAAAGCAAGTGCGGAGAACGGCTCATCATCAGAAGCGTGACGCTCGATCTCATTGCCTTCCATGTCGACACCCTTGATTGCCGGGATGTCTGTCGGAGCCGGCATGAACTCGATGATCGCATCCAGAAGCTTCTGGATACCCTTGTTCTGATGTGCGGAACCACAGCAAACCGGAACACCTTCGTTGTTGATCGTAGCTTTGCGAAGTGCAGCTTTCAGATCATCGATGCTCGGCTCTTCACCTTCCAGATACTGCATCATCAGATCGTCATCGAAATCACAGATCTTCTCAACCAGCTCTGCATGGTAAACTTCCGCTTCGTCTTTCATATCATCCGGGATATCAACGATAGAAATGTCTTCGCCCTTTGCATCATTGTAGATGTAAGCTTTCATTTCAAACAGGTCGATGATTCCCTGGAAATAATCTTCTTTTCCGATCGGCAGCTGGATTACAACAGCGTTCTTTCCAAGCTTTGTACCGATCTCATCAACTGTGTTGTAGAAGTTCGCGCCCAGGATATCCATTTTGTTAACGAATGCCATACGCGGAACTTCATATGTATCTGCCTGTCTCCAGACATTTTCGGACTGAGGCTCAACACCGCCCTTTGCATCGAATACACCGATCGCACCGTCCAGTACACGAAGTGAACGCTCTACCTCAACAGTAAAGTCTACGTGTCCAGGAGTGTCGATGATGTTGATTCTGTTTTCTTCTGCACCGGCTTTCGGCTTGCAGTTCTCCTGCAGAGTCCAGTGGCAGGTGGTAGCTGCGGATGTGATCGTGATACCACGCTCCTGCTCCTGCTCCATCCAGTCCATGGTAGCCGTACCGTCATGAGTCTCGCCGATTTTGTAGTTAACACCAGTATAATAGAGAATACGCTCTGTCAGTGTGGTCTTACCCGCATCGATATGAGCCATGATTCCTATGTTCCTGGTCCTCTCTAATGGGTATTCTCTTCCAGCCATTAGGCGTTACTCCTTCTTAAAATCTGTAATGTGCAAAAGCCTTGTTTGCCTCTGCCATCTTGTGCATGTCTTCTTTACGTTTTACAGATGCGCCTGTGTTGTTTGCCGCATCCATGATCTCGTTCGCCAGTCTTTCCTGCATGGTCTTCTCGCTTCTTTTGCGGGAGAACATGGTCAGCCAGCGAAGAGCCAGTGCCTGACGTCTGTCAGGTCTAACTTCGATCGGTACCTGATATGTAGCACCACCGATACGTCTTGCTTTTACCTCCAGAACAGGCATTACGTTGTTCATAGCCTCTTCGAAGACTTCAAGAGCCGGTTTGCCTGTCTTTTCTTCGACACGATCGAAAGCCCCGTATACAATCTTCTGAGCGATGCCCTTTTTGCCGTCAAGCATGATGTTGTTGATCAGCTTTGTCACCACTTTGTCATTGTATAAAGGATCTGCCAATACATCTCTTTTCTGATTATGTCCTTTACGTGGCACGTTTACTTCCCTCCTTAATCATTGGATTTTTTCGATTATCTCAACGGTACTCACATGTTTCCTTCTAATGTGTTCGTGCCGGACATTTCCGTGCGCAGTGCGCGAGGAGCCTGCGGACGCGGTGCGCGCGACTCCTATTAAAAGTGAAAATGAATCCAACACTTACAATAGTTTTCGTTTGTGAATCTATTGTTGATCTGCAGTCAAATATTATTTGCCTGCTTTCGGCCGTTTCGCGCCGTATTTGGAGCGGGCCTGACGTCTGTTAGCAACGCCTGCCGTATCAAGTGTACCTCTGATGATGTGGTATCTGGTACCCGGAAGGTCTTTTACTCTTCCGCCACGGATCAGAACAACACTATGCTCCTGCAGATTGTGACCTTCGCCCGGAATGTAGCTTGTTACTTCGATTCCGTTAGAAAGACGTACTCTGGCAATCTTACGAAGCGCTGAGTTAGGTTTTTTCGGGGTCGCTGTCTTAACAGCAGTGCAAACGCCACGCTTCTGCGGGGAAGACTGATCTGTAGAACGCTTTCTTAAAGAGTTAAAGCCCTTCTGAAGCGCCGGTGCAGTAGACTTCTTTACACTTGTCTGACGACCTTTTCTTACTAACTGGTTAAATGTTGGCATTCAATTCACCTCCTCTTTTTATTTTTGGTTCACTGTCCGATTCCAGAAATTCCGGACAGCAAGGTATGCGCACAAGAATGCACGCTAAAATATTGTAACGAAACAGCAGATTATTGTCAATCATTTTTTTCACTGAATTCAAGTCCCGTCATTGCTGATTTTTCGGCGTATTGCCGGCTCTAGGCCGGGCGTTTTTTACGCGCCCGGCGTCTGCCTCTTTGCTTTCTTTGTGAAAGCTTTCTCCACAGGGCTTCTACCCTGCCGTTCCCGGCTATGCAGCTTTCCGCCGCATTCATATAAAAATGATAAAATTCCGGCGTCTTCAGCCGCCCGCCATAGCGGGTCACGACCCAGAGCCGGCCGATGTGGTTTGCGAAGACCACTGCTGACTGCTTCCCTTCTTTGTCAGACATCCAGAACGTCCTCACTTCACTGTCCAGGAATTCCTGCGGAAGTGAAGGCCGGATGGTTGTCAGGAAGCAGTGCTCTGCTTTTTCCTCAAGCTCGATCTGCAGTTTTGATCCAAGCAGCATGTAAAAATGTTCCATATGCTTTTCCCGGTATTTCGCCGGGAAGTCGCATCGTTTGAAGTGGCTTCCCATCATCATGTAGATGATGTAATCAAGTGCTGTCTTCTGTTCAAATGCATTCAGGATCATATTCATTCCTCCTTTTGAAGTAAATAAAAAAGAATCGGTTACATCAGGACGCACTGGTAGTGTGTGTCTTGACTGTCCGATTCTTCTGAATTCTCTTTACTCTTCAAAAGAAGTTATATCCCCTGCTTTTAGGGACGCATTTATTATAGCGAATCTTTCGGCAATTGTCCAGCTATGGTTTATAGCATCCGCCAGCTTTCTTTTCTAAATCCATGCTGTTCTCTGACCTCACGGACCTGCTTTAACATGACTGGAATATCCACGTTCAGATTTCCTTTTAACAACAGATAGTTCGATGCATGATTCGCGCGGAAAACGGTCCCGGGAGAATCGACATGACTCAGGAAGAGTTCCATTTCATCCATCACTTCTTCCGGACTTAACAGTTTGAGTGCTCCGCTGTCGATTTCCTTCTGGATCGGCGCGTCAGGATCTGTCATCAATGTCAGGAACCCGACGTAATCCGGCTGCATTCTACTGATTGCCTCAGCACTTTTTAATGCATGCTCCTTTAGACGCTCTTTTCCTCCCAATCCGGAAATCAATGTGACCGAGGTCTTGATCCCCGCTGCTTTTAATCTCTGCACCGCTTTGATGATCGCATCCGCATCCACACCCTTTTGCACGCGGCGAAGCACTTCATCATCTCCCGATTCAAGGCCAATGTAAACCATGTCCAGGCCATTGTCCTTAAGTGCTTTCAATTCTGCATCACTTTTATGTGCCACATCCTTCGGCGCTCCGTATGATGTGATCCGCTCCGCCGAAGGAAATGTTGTTCGAAGTTCCTCTATGATTTCTTTCAATTGCTCTGTCGGGATGACCAACGCATCGCCATCTGCCAGAAAGATTCTGCGCACATGGTCTCCTACCTGTTCATAGACATCCTGAATATCTGCAAAGATTTCCTCTTTCCTGCGAATGCGGAACTTCTTATCCTTATACATCGTACAAAACGTGCACGCATTATGTGCGCATCCGATCGTCACCTGTAAGATAAAACTCCGCGCCTCACTTGGCGGGCGGTAAACCATTCCCTCGTATTGCAAATCATTTTCCTCCTAATGCTTACGGCTACTGCAGCAGATCAAATCCATCCACGATTGCCTGTGCAATCTTTTCCTGCGTCTCTTCCGAATGATCCGAAGCTTTGTCTCCAACCTCCAGATCAACAGAAGGTATGGTTGAATATGAAGTCTGCGTCATATCGATGGCCATTCTGCCATCCCCGTGAACATCCAGCCCATTTTCGAGAAATCCATCGATCAATGCTTCACCCAGTTCTTCGTGCTCCTGCCAGTGTGAAGCGACCGGTTCCATGCTGCGGTAACCGCCTGCATCGGGAACGCCGATAAAAAAGGCACCTTTATCACTTGAAGTAGAATCATAGTGAAGGGAAACGTGATAGTCGGCACAGTTGTTGGCCAGAACTGCCCTGGCAATGTTGTCGAGCTGTACATCTTCGTCCTCGCGGATCATCAGCACATCATAGCCGGAATCAAGCAGCGCATCCTTTAATAAAAGTGCCAGCGATAATGTTGCTTCTGCCTCGGATGTCCCGTCATCAAACACCATCCCATATGCCACTGCCGTCGCTTCCGTGGCACCTGCTGAGGTACTGCCGCTTACCACCTTTGCAGAGCCGTCCGGATGACACTGGGTCTTTACGCTTGCTCCTCCGCTTGTCCCGTGTCCTGCATTGACTGCGATCACACAATCCTTCCGTTCTGAGGAATCCGAACGATATAGCGTCACACTGTCACTGTGGATTTTAGAATACTCTGCGTATTCCCACGAATCATCCCAGAAAATGCTCTCCTCTGCTTCCAGTGTGCTCTCCTGCGTAACCGGCTCCGGTTCAGGCTCCGGTTCAGGCTCTGCACTGACCTCCTCAGGAACAGGCACAGCCTCTGGCGATGCACTGACTTCCTCCTGTATCGGAACAGTCTCTTCCTTAGCGCTCACCCTCTCCGCCTGTGCAATATCAGATACCTCTCCATTCTCCTGTCCGGAACTGCCGCAGGCGCTCATTACAACGGCGCCTGCAATACACAGTCCCAACACTGCTGCCCATCTCTTTTTCTGCATGTAAAATATCCTCTTTTACTGACTGCAAAAGACGGCATTATCTTACAGATCTTCTTTTCCGTCTTTTGACATCCTCTTCAATCTCACGCTTCCAGTCGGCGCCGAGCCGTCCGGACTCACAACGCATTCTTCCAACGGTTTCCGATACAACTGCGTAGTTCAGCTCTGTTCCTACATGATCCGCTTCATATGTGACCGCTCGGTCTGCACAGATCCCGAAGCGGCCTGCCACTTCGATCGCATCCATATTTGCGCCCAGGAACAGGAACTCCCAGCCATATTTCTCTTTTTCCTTTTCAACCATCCGGCGGACCTTTTCGTAAGAATACGTTCTGCTGGCATTCTCCATCCCGTCTGTCGTGATCACAAAGATCGTCTTCTCCGGCCGGTCTTCTTCTCTGGCATATTTATGTACGTTTGCGATATGATGGATCGCACCGCCGACTGCATCCAGCAATGCTGTACAGCCGCGAACATAGTATTCTTTTTCTGTTATCTGCGGCACACGATCCAACGGCACTCTGTCATGGATCACATCGATCTTATCATCAAATAAAACCGTCGAAACCAGCACCTCGCCCTCTAACGCTCTCTGCTTTGCGAGCATCGAATTGTACCCGCCGATCGTATCTGCCTCCAGACCACACATAGATCCGCTTCTGTCTAAGATCATTACCAGTTCTGTCAGATTCTTTTTCATATCTTTTCCCTCCTGTTTAAGGTTCAGGCAAATGCCTGAGATGATGTGTTTCTCTTTTGTTATTCACATCCTAACAGGTAGGGATATTAAAATGGTCGCTTGCGAAACGACATTTAGCATCCGAGCGTCTGCTGGTTATAATCAAATAAAAGTGCATTGATCTCAAAAATATCGTAGAGTTCGTTTTCAATACAGTACTCAATGATCAGATCAAATACATTACTTGGCGACAGCGCAAGCCCGGCTCTTTTCAGTAAGTCTCTGGTTTCATCAAGTGATAATTCCAGTGCGATCGCCAGCGCGACTGCCGTCTGTTTTTTCGGAGCATAATTGACATTACACCGGATCTTTGAGAACAGCTTCCTGTCAATATTGGCCCTTTTATAAACATCTACATCCTTCAGACCTTTCTCATCGATCCAATGCAGCAGGCATTGCTGAAAAGTATCACTGATGTGCTCGACACGCTTTTGCAAGCTGTCGACGCTGATCTGCGCAGTCTCCTGAAGCGGTTCGCCTGGCGCAGGCGCAGGAGCTCCATATGTCGGAGCATCGTCTGCCGGCATATAGTATTCCGCTTTTTCCTCTTTGACGACATTTCTTCTACGGTCCCGAATGATCCGCTGTCTGCGCCGGCTCTCCCGCGACGCGGCTTCCGACGGTGCAGCTCCTGAAGGCGCAGCTCCCGGGAAAGCAGCTCCTGACGGTGCGGCTTTGTGCATAACCGACGCCGAGATATTGCTGATCTGATGATCCAGATATGCCGCAACACTGTTCCGAAGATCGGCCGAAACCTGAAACGAACTTCTATCGTAGACAACGAGCATGACTTCCATTTCGGAGTCCGTCTCATCAAGGAAATCCCGGATGGTCCGAAGCGCTGTCCGCAACGCCAGATCCTTGGGAAATCCATATACGCCTGTAGAGATCATCGGAAATGCAATGCTTTCACATGCAAGTTCCTCTGCCTTTTTTAACGCATTCTGGTAGCAGGCGCCAAGTGCGATCAATTCTCCGCTGCTGCCACCGGACCAGACCGGTCCGACCGTATGGATGATATACTTTGCCTGCAATGCAAAGGCAGGCGTAACAGCAACCTCTCCGGTCGCAAGAACACCGATCTTTTCCCGTTCTTTTAACAGCAACTCTTCCCCTGCTGTATGGTAGATCGCCGAATCTACGCCTCTGCCATACGTCGGTTCCGGATTTGCAGAATTGACGATCGCATCTGCTTTTACTTTTGTAAGATCTGCTTTAATGATCTGAAATGCCATAAATCTATATCCTTTTCACTTATTCCATTTCATCAGGATCCGTGATATCTCTTTTTACAAGGATCCCCATTTCCTGTGCCCGCATCCTGTGTCCATAGGAAAGCCCCTGTGGCGCAACCAGCACCTTCCGGGCATATTTTCCACCGAATCTTGATGCGACCGTTTCCAGTTCGTACAGTGCCATCTGATTTACATTCCCGCTTTTACAGGAAATGAATGTCGGGATAAATCCTTTTAATGTCAGCACATCGATTTCATTATAAACATCTTCACTCGCCTTTTCGTGCAAACGTCCGTCCCAGTCCAGATGCACACCGACCATACAGTCATCTGACGTGCCTTCTTCGGAAAGATAGGTATGAAGCTCCAGGATACTTCCTGCCTCCCATAAAACTTCACGCAACGTTCTGTTTTTATATATAAAAGAACAAAACCCCTCTTCCGGTTCCGGTCTGAGCAGAATCCCGGCATTGATACAATCATTCAGTATTGCGTCGAACTTTTCAGAATTCCGCAAACCCGCATGGTCTTTCAAAAGCGTACGCACACTTTCCATACGCATTCTCACTTCCAGGATTTCGGGGTTTGAAGATCTGCTTAGCTTCGGCAAAAACTCGGAAAAAGCGTTCCATACACTTTCATGTTTTTTTGCGATCTTCCAGATATTCCTGATGTCTGCACGAAACATTTCATCTGACAGATCTTTGCTGTCCTTATGCAGTCTGCGATTGATCTCACCGCCCTGCATCGCAATATATTGTTCCAGATTCATTCTGATCGTCTGGCGCTTCACATCGCGGCTGATCTGATGCGGATTCTCCGGCGTCAATTCCAGCAGCCTGTCCTCTCCCACCAGATATTGATGCATGGGAGCTTCAAATTCTTTTGCAAGCATCCCGAAAGCCACCAGGATGAGGCTTTCCCCGCCAGTCAGATCAAAATACACCACATTGTCCTGTTCCAGCTCTTTTTGGATTTCCTCACGCATCACTTTCAGAACATCTTTCAGGCTCGTCTTTGACAACGCAAAAAAGCAAACGTCCCGGACACCACATACATCTTTCAAAAACTGCTCTGTCTGTATTTTCTGTTTTACGATCACATCCTGATAACCGAAAAAGACCACTTTGTCCAGACAAAAGTGCAGACTGGTGATCATGTTTTCGATTGGTTCGCTGTCTAGAAATTCAATGTTAACGTTCATATGATATCCTCTGTTACAAACATCTTTAAACAATCATATTTTCACATGTTTGCTATGCTTTTTCAAGCGTCTGAATCATCTCGTTTTGGCATCTGCTCCCAAAATTTGCTTTATTTTCTCTTAATATCCAAAACATATTTTGATCGATTTTTATTCACAATTCGTTCACAGTCTGCCTTTAAGATACACAGCATAGCAAAGCGATTTACGGCTTAACGGCCGAAAAACTCACAAGCATACAGATTGACATTATTCAGGAGGTATCACATGCATTTCAAAAAATACTTAGCAATTTTCTTAACTGCAGCAGTTCTCGGAACAGGAGTTATGGCAGGCTGTTCGACGAACACTTCACAGATTAGTGTGGAGAGCCAGGAACAGGCCGGTTCTGCGATCATAAGTTCTTCCTTTACGGGGACAGTTACGACAGTGGATGGAAATACAGTAACATTATCACTGGAAAGCGGCGCAGGCAGTTCTGACGCGGCTGCTGACGGCGCAGCTAATGCCGAGAATGGCTCTGACGCGGCTGCTTCGGGCGAGAACGGCTCTGAAATGGGCACACCGCCCGAAAAACCGGCTGATATGCCCGATAGCAGCTCCGACACGACAGATTCGGGCGAGAACAGCTCCGAGATGGGCACACCGCCCGAAAAACCGGCTGATATGCCCAGCGGCGAATCCGGCAACATGCCAGGCAGCGAACAGCAGACTTCAAACCAGATCACAACCGATACCGACGGCACAATCATGGATGGGCAGGCACTCCTCGTGGATGACAGCACCATCATACTGACAATCGCTGATGATTCTGTCGTGGCTGATGGCACAGAACTGACAGAAGGCAGCACCCTGACAGTCACTGTTGATGAAAATAGTGTGATCACAGAAATCTCTGCTGGCGCACAAGGAGGTCCGGGAGGCATGCAGAATGGCCAGGGTGGTCCTGGTGGAAATTCATCCGCAGCTGACATTACCTATTCAGCAGTCAATGAGTTCACATCTGATGCAACAGAATCCGGCAAGACCTACGCCTCAACAGGAACAGATGAGGAAGCAGTCCTTGTAACAGAGGGCGCCAATGTCACACTTTCCGATTCTACCTTCACAAGAGATTCTGATGACAGCACCGGCGGAGACAATTCCAGCTTCTATGGTGTCGGCGCAGCAGCTCTGGTCACAGACGGAACACTGACCATCGATGAAGCGGATATTACAACTGACGCTGCGGGCGGTGCAGGTGTCTTTGCTTATGGAGACGGTACTGCTTATGTCAATGACGCAACGATCAATACTTCACAGAACACTTCCGGTGGGCTTCATGCCGCAGGCGGCGGAACACTTTACGCGTGGGACTGTGAAGTCGAGACCGATGGCGGATCTGCAGCGGCGATCCGAAGCGATCGTGGCGGCGGAACGATGGTGATCGACGGCGGTACATATACCTCAAACGGATCCGGTTCTCCGGCTGTTTACTGCACGGCGGACATCACTGTAAATGATGCTGACCTGAATGCAACCGGCGCTGAAGGCATCTGTATCGAAGGTTTGAATACGCTTCGCCTGTATGATACAGACCTGACCTGCAATATGCCGGATGATTCCCAGAACGATATCACCTGGAGTGTGATCCTCTACCAGAGTATGTCCGGTGATTCTGAAGAAGGCAACAGTACCTTCTCTATGCAGGGCGGAAGCATTACTTCAGAAAACGGTGGACTGTTCTATTCAACCAACACAGAATCTACCTTCTATCTGAACGACGTGGATATCCAGGCAGCCGATAATGATGCATTCTTCCTTCAGGTAACAGGAAATGCTAATCAGAGAGGTTGGGGAAGCACAGGAGAAAACGGCGCTGACACAAACTTTACGGCCGACAATCAGATCATGGAAGGAGATGTGATCTATGATAGTATTAGCAACCTTGATTTTTATATGGAGAATGGCAGCTCGCTTACCGGAGCGTTCGTAGATGATGAGACCTGGGCCGGCAATGGCGGCGATGGCGAATGCAATGTCTACATCAGCAGCGATTCCTCATGGATCGTTACCGGAGACAGCACTGTCACCAACCTTTACAATGAAGGAACGATCGAGGATGCAAACGGCAATACTGTCACAATCAAAGACACCAATGGCAATGTTTTAGTAGAAGGATCCTCTTCCTATACAGTAACTGTTGAAAACTACGATACCACTGCTGACTTCTCAGGCGCATCGGAAGCCAGCACTTATGAAGCAGTCGATTCCCCGTTTGAATCATAATCCATTTGCATGTGAGAATTATAGATGCGTTCCAATAAAAAAATCCCTGTCCGGAAAACAATTCCGAGCAGGGATTTCTTATTTATGATAAAGATCACTTATTTGCTGTCATGCGGCATATATTTGTACATCACCATTGCTGTACGATTGATCGGCATCGTCTGCAGCAAGATCCGTCCCGGTCCTCTTACGATCGTATTAAACAGGCCCTCTCCACCAAATACGATGTTCTTTGCGCCTTTCACCATCTGGATGTCTATCGAGCAGGTCGCATCCATCATCACAAGATGACCTGTGTCGACAATCTTGCTGTCACCGGCTTCCAGATAATATTCTTTTACAGAACCGTCAATCTCGATCAGCACAGTACCATTGCCGGAAAATTTTTCCATGATAAATCCTTCGCCGCCAAACAATCCCGCGCCGAGTTTTTTCTGGAAAAAGACTGACATGTCCACACCCTCATCACAGCAGAGAAAGCTATGCTTCTGTGCAATGATCTCATTACCCGGAGATATTTCAAATCCACGGATATCGCCGGGGAAACTGGAGGCAAAGCAGATCTCACCATCTCTGACTGCCGTATAACGATTTCGGAACATATTCTCACCGGAAAAGGCCCGGCCGAGCATCTTTCCGACGCCGCCGCCTTTTGTTTCCATCTGAATCTCGTCATCCATCCAGGACATACCGCCTTTTTCACACCAGATCGTCTCACCGGCTCTCATGTGCACCAGCGCTGCCGGTAATGTTCCGCCAAATACTTCGTAATTCATAAAACGCCTCCTTTCCGTTCGTTTCTGTTATCTTTTTTAACCACATTCATTATATCACACTCTATGACTTTATAAAAAAGCTTCTCCGAAAGTTATGATTCTTTCAGAGAAGCTTTTCAACATTTTTAGTCTTCTTTGTCTTCCGTTGTATCCACGATCGAGATTCCAAGCTCAGCCAGCTGTGCCGGATCCACACCATTCGGTGCTTCACACATCAGGTCTGATGCGTCTTTTACTTTCGGGAATGCGATGACGTCTCGAATGGATTCTGCATGAACCATATGCATCACCATACGGTCGAGTCCGTAAGCCAGGCCTGCATGTGGCGGAACGCCATACTGGAACGCCCGCAGCAGGAAACCGAATTGCTCCCATGCACGCTCTTTCGTAAAGCCAAGCACCTCAAACATCTTTTCCTGGATGTCATTCTGATGGATTCTGACACTGCCGCCGCCAAGCTCGGTACCGTTTAATACGATATCATAAGCCTTTGCACGAACACTGCCCGGATTGGCATCGACATTCGGCCAATCCTCTTCCATCGGCATCGTAAACGGATGGTGCATCGCCAGATAGCGTCCTTCTTCGTCTGACCACTCAAGAAGCGGGAAATCTGTTACCCAGAGGAACTCATAGCGATTCGGATCCAAAAGATCCATCTCTTTTGCCATATGCAGACGAAGTGCGCCAAGCACATCCCAAACGACTTTATTCTTATCTGCAGCAAACAGGATCAGATCACCTGTCTTAGCACCCACTGCTTCGATGAGTTTTGACATCTCATCTTCTGTCATGAATTTTGCAAAAGAAGATTTGGTCTCACCATCTGTTTTCAGCTGAATATAAGCAAGGCCCTTTGCACCGTATCCTTTTGCGAAATCAACGAGCTTGTCAACCTGCTTGCGGCCCATGTCGCCCTTGCCCGGAACGCAGATCGCGCGAACGGAGCCACCGTTTTCGAGTGCTCCTGTGAATACGCCAAAACCACAGTCTTTCACGATCTCGGAAACATCACAAAGCTCCATGCCAAAACGGACATCCGGCTTATCGGAACCAAATCGGTCCATTGCTTCCTGCCACGGCATGCGTGTAAACGGAATGGATACTTCTACACCGATCGCCTCACGGAACACATACTGGATCAGACGCTCATTGACATCAATGACATCATCGACATCGACAAATGCAAGCTCCATATCGGCCTGTGTAAATTCCGGCTGGCGATCAGCACGCAGGTCCTCATCACGGAAGCATTTTGTAATCTGGAAATAACGATCGTATCCGGACACCATCAGAAGCTGCTTAAAAAGCTGTGGAGACTGCGGAAGCGCATAAAAGCTTCCCGGATGCACACGGCTCGGCACGAGGTAATCACGCGCACCTTCCGGTGTGGACTTGGTCAGCATCGGGGTCTCGATTTCAATGAACCCTTCCTTTGCCATGAACTCGCGCATCAGATATGCCACTTTGCTTCGAAGCATCAGATTTCTCTGGATATCCGGACGGCGAAGATCGAGATAACGGTGTTTTAAACGAAGCTCGTCCTTCGTCTGGGAATTCTCTTCGATCGGGAACGGCGGTGTCTCTGATTCTGACAGGATCCGAAGACCATCTGCCACGATCTCAATATCACCGGTCTTTAAGTTTTCATTCACTGCAGCCGTACGTTTCTGTACCGTACCTGTTACTGCGATGACATATTCGTTTCTCAAAGTACCGGCCTTTTCAAAGCCTTCTTTTCCGATGATCGTCTCATCAAACATGATCTGTAACAGACCGGAGCGGTCACGCAGATCCACAAAGATCAGGCTGCCCAGATTTCTTCTTCTCTGCACCCATCCCATGACGGTTACATTTTCGCCGATAATTTCATTTGAAACTTCTGTACATCTGTGGGATCTGTGCAATCCCTGCATTGATTCTGCCATTTGCCCTCCATTTCCGTGCGCGGTGCGTGTGGCACTTGTGCCTCGCGGTGCGCGCGCGACTCCTTGCTAGTTTTTATAAACCTCTACAATGTCCTCGTATCCCTGTGCTGCGAGCTGTTCTTTCTGGAACTTCTTATTTTTATTCATGCGTGTTACAAGAACCTGGTCTCCCGCCGCACGTTCTGTCTGTGCCTTAGTCATGATCTCCTGCAGCTTTTCTGCGGAGTAGCCTTTCTCAAGCAGGTATGCACGCTTTGTTCCCTCATTCGGAATCTGGAATCCCTGCTCGGTCAGCAGCAGGATAATGCGCTCAAAACCAATTGAAAATCCACAGGCCGGAACATCTTTTCCTGTAAAGTTGCCGACCATCTTATCATAGCGTCCGCCGCCACCGCAGCTGCCGCCAAATTCCGGGATCGCAATCTCAAAGATCGTTCCGGTATAGTAAGACATACCGCGAACCAGTGTCGGATCAAATACCATCTTAAAGTCCGCTTTTTTGGTTGCTTCAACCGTTGCAATAATCTCCTGAAGACTTGCGATCACATCATCATCGAGATGTCCCTCAAGCGCTTCCTTGAGGAACTCCAGACCATTCTCTGCTTCCTCGATCCCGCTGAACAGAGAAAGGTATTTGGAAACGGCGCTGACGGAGTATCCTGCTTCGACCAGCTCATCAGATACGCCGTCTGTTCCGATCTTATCCATCTTATCGAGAATGATAAAGATCGTATCGAAATCTTCCTCCGGGAAGCCACAAGCTGCTGCCATTGCTTTTAAGATCCGGCGTTCATTGATGCGGATCTCAAATCCGGAAAAACCAACTTTGCCGAGTGTCTCTGTTGTCGCAAGGATCAGCTCGATCTCTGCAAGATTGGTCGGCTCACCGAGAATATCGATGTCACACTGCATGAACTGACGGAACCGTCCGCGCTGCGGTCTGTCCGCACGCCATACATTTCCCATCTGCAGTGCCTTAAACGGAGACGGCAGGTCATTGGCATGATTTGCATAATAGCGGCAAAGCGGAACAGTCAGATCATAACGCATACCACAGTCGACCACATCGCTTTCCTGAGTCGCAGTATCCAGATGCAGCTTCTCGCCACGTTTTAAGATCTTAAAGATCAGCTTTTCATTCTCACCACCCTGGTTACTGGAAAGATTTCCGATGTTTTCCATGCACGGTGTCTCAATCTGTGTAAAGCCATAGGATGCGTATGTTTCACGGATCACGCCCATTACGTATTCCCTGATCCGCATCTCCTCCGGCAGGATATCTTTCATGCCGGTAACCGGCTTCTTTGCAAATGCCATTCTCTTTTCCTCCGTTATTTCCTTTTCACCAATGTTGCTTTTATGGTCAGGCACTGATCCTAGATCAGTCCCAATTCGTCCATCTTATTGCGCTTTCTTTCGATCATTTCGTCTGTCCGCTCCAGATAGTTCGTAATGTCTTTGACATTCTCTACCCGCTCAATTTTCGGATCTAAAACAAACTTCGTGATCGCACCTGCGCCAAGTGCCATTATAGTCTGTTTCTCTTCCATTATCAAGATATTGTAAAGGCCTTCACAGCCCGGTCTCGCATAACCGACATTTTCAAAATTGCCTGCCATATTTTTCTGACGGTACATATAATATGGATCAAGCTCCATCTTTTTACAGTACTCTGCTGTCAGCGCGATCGTCTCCCAGGTGTTTTCCATATGCATGCCTAAGAAGTCTTCCTGCTGCATCTTAAGCCTTGCCGCGCGCTTGATCGCAAGGGAATGGATCGTCAGATTGTCCGGTCCGAGCTGTTCAATCTGCGTTAGCGTATCCTCTACATCAGCGATCGTTTCCTCCGGAAGTCCTACGATCAGATCCATGTTGATATTTGTAAATCCCATCTCGCGTGCCAGCAAAAAGCTTTCCTTTGTCTGCTCCACGGTATGTCGCCGTCCGATCAGGTCAAGCGTCTTTTGCTGCATCGTCTGCGGGTTGATCGAGATCCTTGAAATCTGATGCTCACGCAAAACAGCAAGCTTCTCTCTTGTAATGGAATCCGGCCTGCCGCCTTCTACCGTAAACTCATGAACCCCCGAAAGATCCAGGTAGGTTTCCAGCATCGTCAGCAGCCGATCCATCTGATGCGGCAAGAGCGTCGTTGGCGTACCGCCACCGATATAGACCGTATCCAGATGTCGTTTGCTTCCGTTTTCTTTATCTGCAGGCGCACCGTCAAAGCATTCTCCGGTGAAGCGGATCTCTTTTTCGAGCGCATCCAGATATTCGTCCACGCGGTCCGCCCATTTTGCCAGCGGATAAGAGGTAAACGAACAGTATGCGCACGTTGTCGGGCAGAACGGGATACCAACATACAGGCTGTATCCGTTTTTGGCATCCAGCCGATCCAGGATTTCCCGCTCTTTTTTGGCAACCGTCATACAAAGATCGATCTTGGGATCCGACGTAAAATACGTCTCCTTCATATGTGCGCGGATCTCATCATCACTATGCCCTTCTTCCATCATTTTCATCGGAATCTTGGCCGGACGGATCCCAGTCAGGCTTCCCCACGGAAGCTTTTGCCCTGTTGCTTCTTCCAAAAGATGGTACAGGCACTGTTTCAGCGCATCTTTTGTTGCGCGCCGGTCGGAGAAATCAGCACGTTCCTGCCTGCTGTGTGTCTCATCTTCCGGCTTTTCAGCTTTTTCTCTCGCATAAGAACAGCGGATGCTGTCTGCACCCGCTTCTGTTTCTGATGCTTCTTGAAAAACGATATCGATCTTTGCAAAGAATTCTTTCCCGGTAATCTGATCCGTTCGCGGATTCTCAGGCGTCGTTACCACGACATCCTCCGGCGGAAAAAACGCTTTTACCAGAGAATGGATATCATATTCAAAATCATTTCTGTTGTTATTGACTATAATCATATTTTCTTTCGCAAAATTTCCATTTTCTATTATAAGAACGGATTATACTGACGCTCATAGCCGATCGTCGTCCGTCCCATATGGCCGGGAAGTACTTCTGTATCCCCGGGCAGATCAAAGAGCTTCTCTCTGATCCCGCGTACCAGATCCGACATGCTTCCTTCCGGGAAATCAGTCCGTCCGACGGATGCGGCAAACAGCGTATCACCACTTGCAAGCACTTTGTAACCGTCAAAATAATAGCAGCAACCGCCCGGTGTATGCCCCGGCGTGAAGAGCACTTTAATTTTGAAGCCAGCCAGATCGAGGACATCTCCGTCCTTCACATAAATATCCGCAGAATATTTCTCACCATGCATGGTCCACATCCCTGTCAGATTCAGCATCGGACTTTCCAGCACACGCTTTTCGCCTTCATATGCATAGATTGGAATGTCAAATTCCCGCTTCAGATCCTCTGCCGCAGCCGCATGGTCAAAGTGTCCGTGTGTCAGCAGAATAGCTACCGGCTTATAATTGCCCGCGCGAAGCTTCCCTGCAAGGAAGCTCCCCTGCGCACCCGGATCGACGATCAATGCTTCTTTCGTCTGCGGATTGATGATGAAATAGCAGTTTGTCTGTACTTCCCCAACGGTATATTCTTCAATCAAAATATTTCCTGCCATAGTTCCTCCATTTCCGTGAAAAGGATGCATCAGCCTGTCGATCTCTTAATGTCAAAGATCCCTTCGATCTGACGAACCTTTTCAATCAGCCGCGCGAGCTCATCCTTACCTCTTGTCCTGAAAGAAAGCGTCAGAGTTGCAACGCCTTTCCTGTTAATACGTGAATTCATCGTAATGATATCGATCTCACGCTCTGTAAACACCTTTGAAATATCCACAAGCAGGCCGGTCCTGTTGTAACCATGGATGATCAGCTCTGCCATATATTTCTTTTCGCTGGTCGCTTCTTCTTCTGCGCCCTGGTTCCATTCCGCCTCGATCAGACGTTCTCTGTCCCATTCAGGCATTTTCTGAATGTTCTCGCAGTCAGTCCTGTGAACGGAAACACCTCGTCCTCTGGTCACGAAGCCGACGATCTCATCTCCCGGCACCGGACTGCAACACTTTGAAAAATGTACCGCTACATCCGACAGACCTTTGACGATGATCCCGCTGCCGTGTTTCTTCTTCGACTTATGATCACGTTCTTCTTCTTTTGCATTGTTCTGGGCCTTTGCCAGGACGAACTCATCTGTCAGGTCTTTCTTTCTCTGCTCCTGACGCTGCTCTTCCTGCATGCGGTTGACGATCTGCGCCTCTGTCAGACCACCGTGCCCGACGGCCGCCAGTACAGAATCCCAGTCACGGAATCCGTATTTTCGCTGCACCTTAACCTGATATGCCGGCTTTCCGATCACTGCCTGATCGATGCCTTTGGTCTTACAATAGGCAACCAGCATGTCTTTTCCGCGGTGAATGTTTTCTTCCTTAAACTCATTACGGAACCATTGGTTGATCTTATTTTTGGCCTGCGTACTCTTAACGATGCTCAGCCAGTCACGGCTCGGTCCTCTGGAGTTCACGGATGTCAGCACCTCGATCCGGTCACCGTTCTGGATCACATAATCGATCGGTACGAGCTTGCCATTTACTTTTGCACCGATCATTCGGTTTCCGACTGCCGTATGTATGCTGTAGGCAAAATCGATCGGTGTAGACCCCTTCGGCAGGTTCTTGACATCTCCGGTCGGCGTAAAGCAGAATACCATATCTCCGAACAGATTCAGATCGTCCTTTAAAAGGCTGATGAACTCGCGGTTATCAGACATATCCTGCTGCCATTCCAGGATCTGACGAAGCCAGGTCAGTTTTGCCTCTTCTCCGCCGATGCCGCGTCCGTTGGCTTCTTCCTTATACTTCCAGTGCGCAGCGATACCGTATTCACAGGTCCTGTGCATCTCTTCTGTACGGATCTGTACCTCAAACGGCTTTCCGTTCGGTCCGATCAGCGTCGTATGAAGCGACTGGTACATATTCGGCTTCGGCATTGCGATATAATCCTTAAACCGTCCCGGAACCGGCGTATACTGCTCATGACAGATACCAAGCGCCGCATAGCAATCCTTGATATCCTCTACGATAATACGGATCGCGAACAGATCATAGATCTGATCGATGGTCTTATCCTGATTGACCATCTTTTTATAAATGCTGAAGAAATGCTTTGCACGTCCGTAGATCGTTGCCTTAATCCCTGCATCGTGGATATGGTCACCTACTTCTGCAACCAGTGTATCGATGTAAGCATCGCGCTCTGTTTTGCGCAATGCGATCTTTTCTACCAGATCGTAATATGCTTCCGGATGAAGATAGCGCAAAGAAAGGTCCTCGAGCTCTACCTTGATCGCGGAAATACCCAGACGCTGTGCGATCGGTGCATAGATTTCCATCGTCTCACGCGCTTTTTCCTTCTGTTTTTCCGGCTTCATGTACTGAAGCGTACGCATATTATGAAGGCGGTCAGCCAGCTTGATGATGATCACGCGGATATCCTTCGCCATCGCAAGGAACATCTTTCGCAGATTCTCTGCCTGCACCTCGATCTTATCTGCATCATAAGAGAGCTGATTCAGCTTTGTCACGCCGTCAACAAGCATCGACACATCATCGCCGAACTCAGCTGCAATCTCTTCCAACGTCATCACCGTATCTTCCGCAACATCATGCATCATACCCGCGATGATCGTCTCTTTATCCATCTCAAGCTCTGCAAGGATGATGGAAACCCAGAGTGGATGGATAATATATGCCTCGCCTGATTTGCGCACCTGTCCCTCGTGGGCATTTCTGGCAATCCGGTACGCCTTTTTTACCAGTGACAGGTCTGCTGAAGGATGGTACTTGTGAATGGTATCCACCAGATCATCATACAGTTCTTCAGGCGTAACAAACTCTTTGAGCGGACGGATCCGGCTCGATTCGAGCATATTACTGCCTGCCTGCGATTCCAGCTCTTTTAACGCCTGTTCTTTGTTCTCCGGCAAAGGCTGTTCGTTCGTATTATTAAGCTTTTTTTCAATGGTCTTCTCATCAACTGTCATAAAAATCTCCCATAAATGAACAACAGAGACGCTTTTCGCATTTCTTAAATTTTTATTATAAATATGGAAAGAAAAAAATGCAACCGATTCCGTGGCATTCTATATTGCAATGAGAGGCCTGATTCTGCTAAGATAACTGATGAATCATATTTTACAAAGGAGAATACTATTATGGCACAGAATCCAATCGTAACAATTGAAATGGAAGACGGCGATAACAACAAAGCAGAGCTTTATCCTGAAATTGCGCCGAATACAGTTAACAACTTCATCTCCCTGATCAACAAAGGCTACTATGACGGAATCATCTTCCACCGCGTGATCCGCGGCTTCATGATCCAGGGTGGCGATCCGGAAGGCACAGGCATGGGCGGCCCGGGCTACTGCATCCCCGGCGAGTTCTCCCATAACGGATTTAAGAATGACTTAAAGCATGAGCCGGGTGTTCTTTCCATGGCACGTACCATGATGCCAAACACTGCCGGCAGCCAGTTCTTTATCATGCATCAGACATCCCCGCATCTGGATGGAGAGTATGCAGGCTTTGGTAAAGTCATTGAGGGTATGGAGAACGTCAACAAGATCGCCGAGACACGCACCGGCTTCCAGGATCGTCCTGTAGAAGAACAGCGTATGAAAAAGGTTACTGTCGAAACCTTCGGCGTTGACTATCCGGAACCGCAAAAAATGTAAGCTTATGCAATTAAAAAAGGTTCTGTACCTTACCTGTAATCGGTAAAGTACAGAACCTTTTTCTTTGTATTATGATTCCCGATATCCCATCGGATTATCGCTCTGCCATTTCCATGTATCACGACACATATCGGCAAGATTTCTCTCTGCCTTCCATCCGAGGATTTCTTCTGCTTTCTTCGCATCTGCGTATGAACTCGGCAGATCTCCCGCACGTCTCGGTCCGATCTCATACGGTACATCAATCTGATTGGTCTCCTTGAAGGTGTTAACGATCTCCAGAACGCTGTACGGCGTCCCCGTTCCAAGGTTGAACACCTCTGCTCCCTTATGAGAAGCTGCATATTCCACTGCTCTGACATGACCGATCGCCAGATCTACAACATGGATATAATCTCTCAATCCTGTCCCATCCGGTGTCGGATAATCATCTCCGAATACAGTCAGGTGATCTCTTCTGCCAACCGCAACCTGTGAAACATAAGGCATCAGATTGTTCGGAATTCCCTGCGGATCCTCACCAATGCGGCCCGATGCATGTGCTCCGATCGGATTAAAGTAACGCAGCAGGATCACAGAGAGTTCCGGATCAGCATGTGCAGCATCTTCCAGTATCTGCTCCATCATTGCCTTTGTCCAGCCATAAGGATTGGAACATGTGCCACGCGGCATCTCTTCCGTATAAGGCGGCTGGTTTTCCTCTCCGTAAACAGTTGCAGACGAAGAAAAGACAATCTGTTTTACACCGGCTTCTGCCATACACTCCAACAATGTAAGTGTCGTATCGATGTTATTTCGATAATACATGACCGGCTTCTCAACAGACTCCCCGACTGCTTTAAGACCCGCAAAATGGATCACGCAGTCAATCTGATTCTCCGCAAAGATTTTTCTGACTGCCTCATGATCCCGTACATCTGCTTCATATGCCTGTACGGTTTTTCCGGTGAGTTCCTCAACACGACGCACCGCTTCCGGGCAACTGTTGCTGTAATTGTCAGCGATAACTACATCATGTCCGTTATTCAATAATTCTACCGCTGTATGCGAACCGATATAGCCCGCACCGCCTGCCAATAATACCTTCATTATGTCCCTCCTTACTTTGTTAAAAGCCAGCCCATCACATGTACTGCCTGTTGGAATTTGCCTTCCGCGATCATTTGATCGATTTCTTTATCTGAAAAACGTAACACGTTGATCAGCTCAGTTTCATCAAGGCTTTGCGCCCCGGCTTTTCTGCAGTTTTCTGCCCGAAAAACATAAGCATAGTTTTCTGATACCGTAGCATCTGACGGAATTGTGATCAGATGTTTCCAATCATCCGACACATATCCTGTTTCTTCCCGAAGTTCCCGCTTAGCCGCTTCAAGAGCACTCTCTGCGGCCTCTTTTGTATCATTTGTGATCCCATCGCGAAACTCGATCCCGCCGGCCGGAAACTCTGTCGTCACCTGTCGGATCCCCTGTCGGAACTGTCTGACACATAAGAATTTCCCATCCTTGTCCGATGCGATGATCACCGCATAGTCTTTCCGGCTATAGCTGTAAAACGGCTCGTAGATGCGCCCGTCGGGATATCGGTATACAGACTTTCGAAAATCGATCCATTCATCTTTTATGATCGATTCTCTCCCGATCTCCTCCCAGGCCAGTTCTCTGTCATTCATCCATTCCTATCCTTTTATGAAAACTGGATAAAAAGCTTTTGGAAATGCTTTATGCATCCCCAAAAGCTTTCCCATCATCTTACTAATCAAATGTTAAAACCGGAATACCGCAACACCGTATGCCGGGAGCGGGTACTCGATTGAATATTCTCTGCCGTCACATTCACTTTTTTTGGCATGGAATACTTTTTTGCGAATGCTACCGCTTCCGCCAAATTTGCTATCATCACTGTTTAAGATCAGCTGATACTTGCCTTCTGCCGGAACGCCGACCTTGTAATCCTCTCTTGCAACCGGTGTGAAATTGATCACAAAGAGCAGATTGTTCTTGCCGTCCTCAGAATGTCTGACAAAACTGTAGATGCTCCGATATCCGTCATCTGCATTGATCCATTCAAATCCATTCCACTGATGATCCAGCTCGTACATAGACGGATTCTCGCGATAGATCTTAAGAAGCGCCTTTACAAACTTCTGCAGATTCTGATGAAGCGGACGGTCTAACAGGAACCATTCTAACTCTGTCTTCTCATCCCACTCATGCATCTGCCCGAAGTCCTGTCCCATGAACAGAAGCTTCTTTCCGGGATGTCCCATCATGAATGCATAACCTGCCATCAGGTTCTTGAATTTATCACCTTCCAGCCCCGGCATCTTATTGATCATGGAGCACTTCAGATGAACCACCTCATCATGTGAGAGCACAAGAATGTATTTCTCACTCTCATTGTAGCTCATCGCAAAGGTCATCTTGTTATGATTGTCTTTTCTGAAATACGGATCCAGTTTCATGTAATCCAGGAAGTCATGCATCCAGCCCATGTTCCACTTGAAGGTAAAGTTCAGGCCGTCATCTTCTGCCTTTCCTGTTACCATCGGCCATGCGGTAGATTCTTCCGCGATCATCATGACGCCGTGGTTTCTGCCACAGACAACCGTATTCAGATGTTTGAAAAACTCAATGGCTTCAAGGTTTTTGTTGTCACCATACTCATTGGCTACCCACTGACCGTCTTCCTTGCCATAATCCAGATACAGCATGGAAGCAACTGCGTCTACACGAAGGCCGTCAATGTGGAACTGTTCTACCCAGTACAATGCACTGCCGATCAGGAAGTTCTTTACTTCGGTCTTGCCGTAGTCAAAGATTTTAGTTCCCCAATCCGGATGCTCGCCCTTTCTCGGATCCGCATATTCATACAGCGGTTCTCCGTCAAAGTCTGCCAGTCCGTGCGCATCGCGCGGAAAATGTGCCGGCACCCAGTCTAAGATGATACCGATACCATGGTTATGCAGATAGTTGACGAAGTACGCGAAATCCTCCGGTGTTCCGTAACGGGAGGTCGGCGCATAGTAGCCTGTTACCTGATATCCCCAGGATCCGTCAAACGGATACTCAGAAATACCCAAAAGTTCAACATGCGTATATCCCATATCCTTCACATAGGATGTTAAAGCTTTTGCCAGTTCACGGTAGGTATAAAAACCGTCATCGTCTCTGCCGGGATGGCGCATCCAGGAACCGGGATGCACTTCATAAATGGCCATCGGTTCATGATAAACATCGCCTTCTTTTTTCGCGGCTCTTGTTTTGATCCATTCATCGTCTGTCCATTTGATCTTTGTGATATCAAAGACTTTTGATGCTGTACCCGGACGAAGCTCTGCATAACTTGCATACGGATCCGCCTTATAAAGGCGTCTGCCATCCTGTGTCTCGATCAGGTATTTATAAAGATCGCCTTCTTTGGCATCTTCTGTAAATAATGTATAAATGCCGTTCGGCTCCTGACGCTCCATCGGATGAGAGGTCTCGCTCCATCCGTTAAAGGTGCCTGTCAACCAGACATTTTTTGCATGTGGTGCCCAAACTGCAAAGGAAACGCCTGCCCTTTTCCCTTTTTTACAGGGATGTGCGCCAAGTTTTTCATACATCTCATAATGCGCGCCCTGTCCAAAAAGGTACATGTCGTATTCTGTGATTGGGTTGTATTTTGGCATTTGGGTTCTCCTGTGGTGGTATCATAAGCTACGTGCTGCTTCGCCACAGATACGAATCTACATGTAAACATGCGATTCGTATCTATACCTCGACAGCTTATGCGCTAAAGTCTTCTTCTCTTAAGATTAAGTAGTCATCGTCTGTGTAACGTTTTGCATGACGTCCAAACCGTCTCTTGTTATGATTCTCTGCATGCTCGATCGCGCTGTCGACGATTTCTTTGACTTCTGCAAGCATCGTTGCATGGTCGATCTTCTGAATATTCTGGATGCGGGTATGCAGCGCAAGTACGCCCATTTCCTCAATCACGCATTCCATTTCGTATGCGTAGGATTTTCCGAATTCCACAAGATCATCTACAGAAAATTCCGGCACGGTAATGACTTCTGTAAATTTCTCTGCAAAAGATTCATTCATTGCAAGAATGTTTGCAATGCCTTCTTCTGTATCTTCGAGAACAACGACCAGACCGCCTGTCTCGCTTTCCATAACTTCCGCCATACGGATCACGGTTTCTTCAGAAAGGTTTCCTGCTTTTTCGACGATCAGATATCCACCTGTGATTTTCTCGAGCAATGTCGCAAAGTCACGCTTATTCAAAGATTGTGCGCTGATCTTTCCGATGCGGCTCTTCTCTTTGTCATTTTCAATCTGAATCGCTTTGATCAGATTCGTTGCAAGCACGGTTTTGCCGATGCCTGCAGGACCCTGGATGATCACATTACCAGCTGTTGATGAAACTGCGCCTTTTGTCTTTGTGCTCGCACCTTCAAGCGTTTTGCTGATCTGACGTGCAAGACCCGGTACAGATACAAAGTAGCTGAACATCTCTTTTTGTTCTTCTGTAAGCGGACGATAGTCGTCAGGTTCTGCTTCAAGCGGAGTTCCTTCTGCAGGATCTGCTTCCAAAACCGGCTCCTGTGCTTCTTCAAGAACGATTTTTTCTTCTTCCGGCACGGTTTCTGCCGGCGCTTCAACCGGGGCTTCCGGCTCTGCCACAACCTCTTCTTCCGGCATAATCTCTTCCTCGGGAAGAATCTCTTCTGTCGGAAGAATCTCCTCCTCTACCGGAATCTCTGCTTCCGGGGCCGGCGCTGCTACAGGTGCTTCTGATTCTGCCGGTACATCTTCTGCTGTCTCTGCCGAGAAATAGGTACTGTCAAGCGCAACATCTGCCGGAGCTTCTTCTTTCACAACCTCTGCTGCCGGTGCCTCTGCCGGTTCTGTAGCTGCCGGCTCTTCTGCCGGTACTTCTTCTTCTGTCTCTACAACCGGCTCCTCAACCGTCTGCGCCGCCTGCTGCTCGGCTTCTTGCGCTGCTGCTTTCTCAAACTGCTCTCTGGCTTTTCTTGCAGCTTCTTCCACACCACGTTTTGCCTCGGAAACTTCCTCCGCAGTTGCCTCTTTATAGGATTCTGCTACCGGAGACTGTGCTGCAGACACTCTTCCCACTGCCTGTGCAGTTTCAACTGCGGCTGCCTGTGCCGCAACCGGTGCTGCCTGTGCAGTCTCTGCAGATGCATCCGGCTGCAGGATCGCCTGAAGCTGTGCCAGACGGGCCATGATATCATTCATCTCCTGCGCTGCCTGTGCACGGCGCTCATCGAGATTTTCTGTCTTTGTAACTTTTTCAATTGTTTTATCTAGTTTTTTCTTTGTCTGATCCCACTCATCCAGTGCTTCCTCGATGGTGTCATCTTCATCATAATCACCTTCATCCGGCTCATCCGAAATCTGAAGACGTGCAGTAAGACGCTCGATCAGAGTAGTCTTTTTCCCTGCTTCCTGCTCAACCGGCTTCTCCGGTGTCATGTCCACTTCGCTTAATGCCTGTTCTAAGATGGCCTCTTCTACAGGTTTTGCTTCAGCAACCGGAATCGGCTCTTCTGCACTGGCCGGTGCCGATGCCAATGCTTCAGCTGTCGTCTGTTTGGAAGCAACTTCCAGATCCTCTAAGAATGCATCCTCTTCTTCTTCAAGATACTCATCCTCTGCGCGATTCTGCATCTTAGACATATTTTTAAACAGATTCTTGAACTTGCCAACTGCAGAGCCAACGACTTCTCCTGCATTCAGGTTACCGTCATAGTCACCAACGCTTTCTTTTGAGCGGAGCTTCTCATCATTCCATTTCACACTGCCTTCCGGGAAAGCCCTGTCTACATCACGGTCACCAACCTCACGACCTTCTTCTGCTGCCAGACGAGCTTCCTCCTCACGACGCAGTTTTTCCAGACGTTCTTTCTCCAGACGTTCCAGCTCGCGGCGTTCTGCTTCCTGTCTTTCAGCTTCCCGACGTCTCTGCTCTTCTTCCCACTGCAGACGGGACTGTTCCTGTAATAATGGCAGTTTTTCCTGCTGCAGATCAGACAGTGGAGTAATACTTGCCTTCAGCTCCAGAGCCTGGCGGACATAGTCACCTTCTCCGAACCAGATAAACAGCTCGTCACAGGTAGCAATACATTCTTTTTCCATACCTGCTTCCTGATAGAGCTTCGCCAGTTCGAGAGCGTACTCCTCTGTATACTCTCTTGCCTTAAACTGTTCAAGGATATGGATCCGCTCTTCTACAGAAGCATTCCGCAGGGTCGCGATCTCATATGCCAGCTCATAGCGCACGCGGTCTCTCGGCGCGCATTCTACAAACTCCTCAAAATATCTTTCCGCATCATTAGCGTTACCAAGCTTAATGGAGAGCTTAGTCAAATGAAGGAGCACTGTCCTGCTGACCGGTGAACGGTCATATGCAAGCGTGAACACATCTCTCGCGTCTTCGTAGCGTTTCAGATGCTCATATACCTTTCCGACCATGGTAAGCGTTCCGATATTACGGACCTTGTTCCAATTGATCTCGTCTGTGATCGCTGCCGCTTCATAATAGCGATCCAGCGATACCAGTTCTTTTAATTGTTCCAGTTTGAGCTTGTATTCGTACTTATCCACAACAATACCTCTCCATTGCTTTATTGAACCTTACGATTCTTTTTTATTATTTTCCTGTTCTGCACCATCTACAGGATTGATCCTTTTTTCAAATGCCTTTCCGACCTTTCCGTCGTAAAGGATGTCACCTCTCACATGTTTGTTATTTAAAACCAGAGACTGTTCTTCTACGTCCATCCGTGAAACATTGACATAGTCTCCGGTCCCTGTGGGAAGATTCTTTCTGGTCAAAAGCGCCTCTATGATCCGTTTGATCACATAGTAGATTACCGCAAACATCGGTACACCGAAGATGAAACCGCCGATTCCGAACAATCCGCCAAATAACAGGATTGAAAACAGGATCCAGAATGGCGAAAGTCCGATCGTGTCTCCGAGCACTTTTGGTTTCAATATATTTCCGTCAAACAACTGCAAAATACAGATGAAAATGATAAAGTATACCGCCTGGATCGGGTTGTCCAGAAGCAGGAGCAATGCACAGGGGATCGCTCCGATAAACGGGCCGAAGATCGGGATCAGATTCGTCACACCAATGATCAGTGCCAGCAACATTGTATACGGCATCTGCATAATGGTGACACCCACAAAGCAGATCACTCCGACAATAATGGAATCCAGAATGTCGCCGATAAAAAATCCGCCGAATACTCGGTTGATCTTCCGCAGGATATCCATCGCGACATTTCCCGCACGCGGTTTAAAAACCGCATAAACCGCTTTTTTCATCTGACCGATAAACCGCTCTTTTGTCATCAGAAGATATACGGCTACGATCAAACCAATGACCATATTGACAATGATCCGGACCACATTAATGATCCCGGATGTAATGGATTCAATAAATGAATTCCCTTGTGAGAATACATTATTCTGCAGCCACTGCAGAATGTAATCCGGCATCTGTTCGAGTCTTTTGTTGATCTCGTCTCCCCATGGTGTCTGCACGGTAGAAAGTCCCTCAGCCCATTGGGTAAACGCTGTCAACTGCTCACCGATCGTCTCCGAAATGTCCTGGAAGCTGTCCACAACCTGTGGAATGATTGCTAACAGCAGCACTGCAATGATCAGAAGAAAGATGATCATACCAAACGCCACAGATATGATACGGAATCTCTTTTTCTTCTTTTGCGTCAATTCCTTTCCGCGTTTGTTCGCCATACGGAACAGACGCCGTTCGCAGAACTTCATCATCGGATTGATCAGATATGCGATAAAGATACCGAAGATCACCGCCTGCAGCGCACGCGCAACCGCGCCGACCGCATGTCCGAACCCCTGATACCGAAAGATCAGGAAGAAAATAACAAGGCAAACAGCAACGATGATGATCACCGTCGCTATTATCGGCAGATAGGGACGAATGTCCCATTTCCGGCCGCCACGCCCATTTATATCGCCCTGTCTCGGGGTTTCTGGTGTATCCATTTGCCTATTTCCCTGTTACATATCATTCAATCAGATAAACTGATGTATTCAGTATATCACAATCATGAAATATTTCAACGATGTCACTATCCTCGATAGTAGTTGATCAGACAGCCCTTCAGAATGATGTCTTTTTCATCATCTGTAAGGTCACCCATCATCAATGTAAACGGTTCGATCGCGCCGTCACGTACAACATATGCCGGGATCTCTTTCGCACCTGTTTCCACTGCTTTTCTGATCTCCGGTACAAACAGATAATCTCCGTTTGCAAACGGAAGATCACCTTCCTGGATCAGGAACGGAAGCATTCCCCAGTTGATCAGGTTGGAACGATACCGCTTTGTCGCATATTCATTTGCAATATTCGCCCAGCCGCCAAGTACCTTCTGGCAGGAAGCAGCCTGCTCTCTTGCAGATCCGTCGCCCGGTTTTACGGCAAAGATCGTGCTGCCGATACCAGTATTTTCTTCTTTAATATCCGCAAACTGTGTCCGGATCGCATTCACAACCGCTTCGAGTTCCGGAAGTGCCTCATATGGTGCACCGCCGTTAACGCGCGCAACCTCTGCCTTCTGGACTTCTTTTGCACGTCCGACATAGGCCGGGTCTTTTCTGGAAAGCGCAAACTCTGCAAGTGCCAGCGGGTTGGAACGATAGGATGATGTCTCTCCGGACGGGATCAGCTCATCGGTTGTCGTAACCGGATCATGGATCTCGGAAACAACCTTTAAGATCATGTTCTCCGGCAGTGCTGACATCTGCGGCCAGTCTTTGATGTTCGGACCGAATTTGATCTCAACAGACGGATCCGCTACACCCTTGCTGTCAAATACGCGGTTTTCATAAATCGTTTTATCAAAATGATATTTCGGACCGCTGTACTGTACATCCAATTCATCTGCCGCAGTCAGATAGCCTTTGTTTGCAGCGGTTGCCGCAATGGATCTTGCATCCATCAGTGCAACAGATGCGATCTGACCGTTCTGCAGCTTGGAGCCTTCACGGTTCGGGAAGTTTCTTGTCGAATGGCGGATAGAAAGACCATTGTTGCCCGGTGTATCACCTGCGCCGAAGCACGGTCCGCAGAATGCAGTCTTTAATACGGCACCCGTTCCCATCAGCTTCGCTGCCGCGCCATTCTTGATCAGCTCCATATAGATCGGCATACTTGCCGGATAAACACTTAAAGTAAACTCATCCGCACCGATGCTCTTTCCTGCCAGGATATCAGCTGCTGCACAGATGTTTTCAAATCCACCGCCGGCACAGCCTGCGATGATTCCCTGATCAACATAAAGCTGTCCATTGCGGATCTTATCTGTCAGCTTGTAATCCACTGCACCGTCTAAGCTGACCAGTGCCTTCTTTTCACAGTCATGAAGAATATCTTCCAGATTCTGCTTCATTTCACGGATGGTATATACGTTACTCGGATGGAACGGCATCGCGATCATCGGCTCGATCGCAGAAAGGTCGATCTCAATGCAGCCGTCATAATAAGCCACTGCACCCGGTTTCAGCTCTTTGTATTCCTCTTCCCGTCCGTGGATCTCATAGAATTCACGGATCGTCTCATCTGTCTGCCAGATAGAGGAAAGGCATGTGGTCTCAGTCGTCATAACATCCACGCCGATTCTGAAATCTGCGCTTAAGGATGCAACGCCCGGTCCGACAAACTCCATCACTTTATTGTTAACATAACCATTTGCAAATACCGCACCGATGATCGCCAGTGCAACGTCCTGCGGGCCAACTCCCGGTTTCGGTGCACCGGTCATATAAACTGCTACGATATCCGGCATTTTAATGTCATAGGTCTTGTTCAGCAGCTGCTTTACAAGCTCCGGTCCGCCTTCTCCCATTGCCATCGTGCCAAGCGCACCATAACGGGTATGGGAATCGGATCCTAAGATCATCTTGCCGCCACCGGCAAGCATTTCTCTCGCGAACTGATGGATAACTGCCTGATGCGGCGGAACATAGACACCACCGTACTTTTTCGCACAGCTTAAACCAAACATGTGGTCATCTTCATTGATGGTTCCGCCAACGGCACATAAACTGTTGTGGCAGTTGGTCAGTACATACGGAATCGGGAATTTTTCCAGGCCTGAAGCACGTGCTGTCTGAATGATGCCGACAAATGTAATATCGTGTGAGGTCAGCTTGTCAAACTTAATCTCCAGATTGTCCATGTTTCCTGAGGTATTATGTGCCTCAAGGATACCGTATCCGATGGTCTGCTTTTTCGCTTCCACCGGTTCCGGTGCTTCCACACCAGCTGCTTTCATCTTTGCGATGCCTTCTGCATCTGCGCCGGCTAGCTCTGTCCCATCGATCAGATATACGCCGTTTTCATATAACTTCATGTCTAATATCCTCCCTGTATTAATCCGGCCATTCCACTCCGACCGTTTCTAATCATTATTTGCCCAACAGAAAATCTTTGATCTTTCCGGCGACCTGTTTTCCTACAGCACCCGATTCAAAATCGTCATCCTCCGGAAATTCGTCATCAAAGTCATCAAAGTCGTCGAAGTCATCCAGCTCTTCTAAGCCGTCCAGATCTCCGAGATCGTCGTCATAGTATTCAAAATTGTCCGCATCGTCGACGAATTCCCGCTCTGCTTTGGGTGAAAGATCTGTCAGCGGATCCTCTTCTCCCTGGAGCATAGCGCGCATCAGCGCCTCCTCATCCGGAAGCTTTGCAGTGTCGATCGTTGACTCTTTATGATCCATACGGACCTGCTCTCTGCTGACCGGGCGGAAGATCCTGGTATGCTGCAGGTCAATGTCTCCATCACCCTTTCGCTCCATCTGCCAGGTTTCCTGCTCCTCAACATCCGCAAACCGCGTCTTATCATCCGGCTCTGCAGCTGCACTTTGTTCCGGCTGTGCTGCTGCTTTTTGTTCAGCCTGCGGTTCCTCTTCGGGAACGCCGCCCTCCTGTGCCTCTTTCCATTTAAAGTAAGCCGCATCTGTATTCACCTGCACGTCTGCCTTCTCGGCCACAGGCGGTACGACAGCTTCTGCTTTTGGCTGTGGTGCCGTTTTTTCTTCTTCCGGCTGTTTTCCTGCGAGGCGTTTTTCCTCGCGCTCCGCATTGATCTCCTCAAGCAACTGGAGATACTTTTTGTTATCCTTTAACTGCAAAAGTTCTGCCTGCAGCTCAATCTCATTTTTCTTAAGCAGATCCTTTTGTCTGCGCATTTCCTTACGGAAGCGCCTGATCACGCCGTTTAACGAATCATTGGTATCATCAATGATCGTCTGCAGGGTTCCGATCATATTGTCAGTGTATACGATCGAAGCCGCATATACATCGTCTGCCCTGGATTCTGCACTGCTTATGATCTGGTCGCTTTCACGCCTTGCCGCACGCTCAAGTTCGCCGCGCTGCTCTAAGATCGATTCATATTCATCCAGAACTTCCTGCAGAACCTTCTCAACCCTGTCGATATGATTCGCAAAATCCCTGCGGTCCGCAAGGATGAGATTCGGATCGACCGGCGACTGTCTGCAGTTCGCAAGGTGTTCTCTGATATCCTGTATCGCAATTTCCGCCTTTTCCCTTGGGGTCATTCGGACACTTCCTTTCTTTATTATCAATGTTCCGGCTGGTAAACTGTTTTGGCCGTGATGCCTTTGAGCATTCCGATCTTACCGGACATTGCACTGATCACATTCATGGGCGCGTCTACCGCAACACTGATCAGGTTGATCTCTTTGGCACGATACGGAATTCCCATCCGGCCGATCACAGCGTCTGAGTATTCATGCAGAATATGATTCAGCGCATCTACATTACTGCCATCTTCGACTACGATTGCGATGATTGCCACTCTCGTATCCATCTAAAATCTCTCCTTTTCTAAGCTGCGCATCCTATCTGTTTCCAAATATTTGCCCATCGTATGAACTTTACCATAAAACCTGTTTTGCTTCAACGCTTTTTGTGTTATCCTTATACATTATGAATCTAGTTGAAACCTATGGAAATCTAATCAAAAAAACCGCGCCCGCACATCCGGCGGCAGCATTCCGGATGATCAAGACGGGCCTGTATTATGAACGCTTCCGGACAAAGCACCTGGCGGACAAAAACATCCCCGGCGCATACCGTTTTCTGAACACCTACGCGGTAAACTATGTCCTGCAGGCACTGCGTACGCCTGAAAAAACAGTCTGGACAAATATCTTTGCACCGGTTGAGATCCTCCAGTGCTTTGATCTGCGCTGCCTGTCTGTCGAATGTCTCTCATCGTTCTTATCCGGTTTTCGGATCGAAGACTACTTCCTTGATTATGCCGAGGAAGAAGGCATTGCATCGACATTATGTTCCTACCACAAAAACTTTATCGGTGCATCTGACAGCGGCGTTGTGCCACCGGCTGCCTTTTCGCTGACAACGTCAACGATCTGCGACGGCAACATCAACACCTTCCGTTATCTGTCAGAAAACCGCGGCGTAAAGAATTATATTCTGGACATCCCGATGGACAACAGTGAAGACGCCATCACCTATGTGGTCGAACAGCTCAAAGACCTGATCCATGTTCTGGAAGAGACCTTCCGGAAACCGTTTTCTTACGAGCGACTTGCCGAAGTGATCAGACGCGAAAATGAGTCAAAGACGATTTACGAGGAATGCCTTACTTTACTGCGCGACAAAGCCTACCCGTCGACACTGACCCTGCAGATGTATATGCTGTTTGCCACACATCTGAACATCGGCGAGCCGGAGATCCTGACATTTTTCAAAAAAATGCATGAAGAGCTTCTGGCAGCCCCCGATTTTGACGGCATCAATATCTTATGGGTGCATCTGCTCCCATGGTATCAGGAGACTCTGCAGGAATACTTTAACCTGACAAAAGACTGTCAGATCCAGGCAATTGAAATGAATCTGGATTACAGAGAAAAGCTTGATCCCGAAGATCCTCTTCGATCTCTGGCTTTAAAAATGATCAACAATGCCTACACCCGTTCTTACGACCGGAAGGTAGATCTTGTCTGTGAACTGGCTGATCTGTTAAAACCGGACGGCGTGATCAATTTCTGCCACTGGGGATGCAAGCAGTCATCCGGCGGTGTCATGCGTCTGAAAGAACGCATGCAGGAAAAAGACCTGCCGCTTCTGATCCTTGACGGTGACGGCATGGACCGGCGAAACAGCCACAACGGCCAGATCCGTACCCGATGGGAAGCTTTTTACGAGTTGCTGCTGGCAAAGAAAGGACAATAACATCTTGGACCAATCAAAAAAGACCCCGACACTGGGATACATTTGTAAATATGTGCCTTTTGAAGTGTTAAAAGCAGCCGGGATCAACATCTGTAGGATCGAGCCGCAGACCGCTGACTTTTGCAAGGCGGATACACTGATGCATGCAAACGTCTGCTCATTCGCCCGCGCAGTCCTTGAAGACTTCGCGGATCATGATTACGACGGAATGATCTTAACCACCTGCTGCGACAGTGCAAGACGACTGTTTGATACGCTCCGTGCCAACTGGCCGGACCGTTTCTTTTACTGCCTGGATCTGCCGCATAAGATCAACGATTTTGCAGACACACTCTATGCAAAGCACATCAATAAAATGATGGCTGTCTGGGATGCGTATGCCACAGAACATGGATATGACACAAAGAAAATTGATCTCGACAGCTTTGTAAAAGAAAATATGGGCAAACTGCATCCGGCCAAAACACTACAGGCCTCCGATGCATTAGACATTTCTGACGCATCTGCAGATTCTTCCGTTGCCGGCCGGACAGACGCGATCTCCATCGGACTTGTCGGCGCACGACCGGGCGACAGCATTTCCATCGGGCTTGTCGGCGCGCGACCGGGCGACAGCATCCGTGATCTTATCTTAAGCAAAGGGATCCGGATCAGATTTGATATGACCTGCACTGCCGTCCAGCGAAACTTCGGTTTTTCTATTCCCGAAGGCGACACTTCAAATCTATCGGATGAGGAACGCTTCGATTCTTGTCTGCACGCTTACGCACATGATCTTCTAAACCAGATCCCCTGTATGCGCATGGCAGATGCCTCAGGCAGACAGCGTTTTCTGCAGGACATGTCGGAGCAGGTTGACGGTATCATCTACCATACGATCAAGTTCTGCGACATCTACTCATATGAATACACGCAGATCCACAAATCTTCAGATCTGCCGATCTTAAAGATCGAAACCGACGCAACTGCCCAAAGCAGCGGTCAGATCCTGACACGTCTGGAGGCATTTATCGAGGCGCTGGAGGCGAAGAAAAAATCTGCATCTGTCAAAACACCGGGCATCAATAAGCAGACATCATCTTCTGGATCTGACAACATCTGTAACGATGATCCGACTAATCCTAAAACAGAATCTGGAAAAAAGGAGACATCCCCAATGATCGTAATGGGAATCGACAGCGGTTCAACTTCTACAAACGCTGTTTTACTGAATGAGAAAAAAGAAATCCTGGCATCAGCCGTTTTACGGACCGGTGCCAAAAGCGGTGACAGCGCAGACCGTGTCCGCGCCATGGTGTTAGAGAAAGCCGGTCTGAATCTGGAGGATGTAACACTCGTCGTTTCCACGGGTTATGGTCGTGTCAGCATTCCGTTTGCCGACAAAGACGTAACAGAAATCTCCTGTCATGCGAAGGGCGCACATTTCCTGAATTCCCAGATCCGCACGATCCTCGACATCGGCGGCCAGGACTCAAAGGCGATCCACCTTGATGAAAACGGAAATGTAAAAGACTTTGTCATGAATGACAAGTGTGCTGCAGGAACAGGAAGATTTCTGGAAATGATGGCCCGCACCCTCGAAATCCCGATCGAGG
The DNA here is from genome assembly GCA_045539215.1 of Eubacterium sp. GTDB lineage: Bacteria > Bacillota > Clostridia > Lachnospirales > Lachnospiraceae > SY8519. Next base: position 48,302 of record JAZQEX010000022.1, read on the forward strand.
AGCTCGGACCACTCTCCTTAAAATCCACAGAAAGTCTGACGATCAGCAGCATGTGCACTGTTTTTGCGGAATCTGAGGTAATTTCCCTGATCGCACAGAACAAGGAGCCTGCCGACATCGCACACGGCATTCACGAAGCGATCGTCTCCCGCGCGATGTCTCTGATCAAGCGCGTCGGCGCCGAGCCTGGCTTTATGATGACCGGCGGCGTCGCAAAGAACGAGGGTGTCGTAGACGTTCTGCAGAAGCGCCTTGACGCCTCTGTATGGCGATATGAAGAACCGGAAATCGTCGGTGCGCTTGGCGCAGCACTGTTCGGGTTGGAAGGATAGTAGATATATAGCTTGTTTCGTGAATTTTGCTACTGCACTTGCTTGATTTCAGCACTTCTGGCGTCAGAAAAGTAGATATATAGCTTGTTATGTGAATTTTGCTACTACACATGCTTGATCTCAGCGGTTCCGGTTCCACGTTTTGATTCCTCCACAACTATATTAAATATCTTTCAATAATCATTTTAATTTGCCGGGTGCTTAACGGCTGGTTCATTGTTTCATATGTCAGGAGCAATGATTCTCCCGGAAAGCACCCATTCTTTTCGTAAGTATAAATGCGTTCTATTGCTTTTTCAGCATAGGACGGGTCATCCATGCGCCCAAGATGCTCCCAGTAATAATTCTTGCGGCTTCTGACATTTAATACCGTGAAATCAGGATGTATCGTCCCCATTCCCTTTAATCTGATCGGTGCCTCATAACGATATGGTACTCCCATTCGAAAAAGGGTATCTGCAATAATTAGCTCTGATTTCGACCTTACCCTTTCACCATTTTCAGTGATATACTCTGTAGAGTTTTCCAGGAACGGTTTCTTTTCGTATGGTTGACTCAGCCAGGCTGTCACATATTCTTCATCAGGTAGACAAATCGGGTTAATCAATCTCTGCTTTGGCTCTTGTTCTGTTAGATAGATATACTCCATACATTTTCCGTCATATAGTTCAACCAGTTTATTTAATACTTTCGCTTCCCTGGAAGCTATCTCCAGAACTTTCTTGTTATAATCCTTTTGCGCCAGAGCTGCGGCCTTTTTTCTCTCCGATTTTTTGATATATGTTCCACTTGCATCTGCCGGACTTGTCCTGCAAAAATACTTATAGCTATTTCCAGATTTATAATATCTCAGTTTCCCCGCAGGTGCATTCTTTAACCCTTGTTCTTTTTCTTCCATAGTCTTGTCCAAATACTGTTTTCTGTTCAACAATATTTCTCGCAACTCATCTGTTTTCATTTTTGTTGTCCTCCTAGACTAGTTTTGCAAATGTTTCTACTGTGTTTGCCTGATTCCAGCGCTCTCGGCGCCGGTAAAGTAGATATATAGATTGTTTCGTGGATTTTGCTACTGCACTTGCCTGATTCCAGCGCTCTCGGCGCCGGATAAGTAGATATATAGCTTGTTATGTGAATTTTGCTACTACACTTGCTTGATTCCAAGCGCTCTCGGCGCCGGATAAGTAGATACGGCGTTTTCGGTGGATTAATCCAACCGGAAACGCCGTGTTTCATACATTCAGGATTGAACAGCGATCAAATTACAGACCCATACGGATCTCGCGTCCGCTCGATTCGTAGCGTGTCACTTTGACTCCCGCTGCTTTTAGCATCCGCTTGGATGCAATCACGGAAGTGGTCTTTTCATACTTGTCATCTTCATAGACCAGCTCTTTGATTCCGCACTGAATGATCGCTTTTGCGCATTCATTACATGGGAACAGGGTTACATACAGCTTTGCTCCGTCCAGGCTTCCGCCACGATAGTTTAAGATTGCATTCAGCTCACTATGTGTCGAATACAGATACTTGATGTCAAGCGGTTCCTCTGCTTCACGCGCCCACGGAAACTCATCATCGGAGCATCCGATCGGGAATCCATTATATCCCATCGACAAAATCTTATTGTCATCACTTACGATGCAGGCCCCAACCTGTGTGTTCGGATCCTTCGAGCGCATTGCGGACAGCTTGGCAACTCCCATAAAATACTCATCCCATGTGATATAATCTTTTCTTTTTTCGGTCATAGGTACTCTCCTTAAAAAACTGAGTTTTCTTTATTCCACAGCTTCGGCTTCACTTTCGGGTTCATCATCACCCGTCTCATCAAACAAGAACGTCCCGTCGTTTAACACCGTCGCAAGTTTACTGATGCTTTTTTCCAACGTCTCGTAACAGATCCCATAAGTGATCAGATCCTGTCCCGTCGGATCCAGGATTTCCAGTTCATCCCCACTTAAGTCTGTCAGTACATACAGATATGGGATGTCCGGGAACTTACTCCTGACTTTCATAAGTCCGCTCTGCTCAAATGTCAGCACAAGCGTACTGTCTGTGATATCCTCTTCCTCAAGCTGTGCCGACATATAATTGCCCGGCTGGAACCCCTTCCCGGTCATAATAGCCTCTACCTTCTGGTTCAGCGGCTCCGGGAAGAGCACGACCAAACCACGTGCCAAAATCTCCGGCTTACGCCAGAGGGGCTTGGTCTTTAAAATTTCCGCTGCCATGACCTCGCGGCAGTTTCCGCTTCGTCCGACAAATATGATCCTTTCGAACTCTTTCATACCGTTTCTCCCGACAAGGCCTTCTATCGGTCCGCATCCAGGATCCGATGCCCTGCCGCCTTTAACATACGGTTCATAATTGCCCGTCCGACACCTGTTGTATCAAACATCTCTGAATAGATCGCGTCCAGATTCTGTTCGTCAAATTCACGGAGTATGCGATACAGATTATGCGCGATCTGCGCTTCCTCATGTCTGCTGCCAATGCTCTTTACAAAACCGTTCTCATAACTGCCTGCAGTTTCATCACTGCAAAGAATACCGATCCGCTGATCGTGGTCCATACCTTCCGCAACGATCCGCCGGATCGTTCGGACCACTGCATCCTGATCTCCCCGCACCAGCGTCATTGGTGCTTTTGGCGCATAGTGCGTATATTTCATACCGGGCGCTTTTGGCGCCTGGCCTATCTCTTCTGTACTTTTCGGCACTACTTCCGGTTTTTTAGATGCTTCCGGTTTTTCATGACCGGTTTCTGCAAATGGCGCGCCGGGATCCACTTCTCCAAGCACCTCTTCTAACATTTCCTCAGTGATAAATCCCGGTCTTAAGATTGCCGGCCGATCAACTGACAGATCTATGATCGTCGATTCCAGTCCGAGTCCGACTTCTCCTCCGTCTAAGAGCATCGCGATTTTTCCGTTCAGATCCCGATAAACATGTGCAGCACATGTCGGGCTGGGCCGCCCGGATGTATTCGCGCTCGGTGCCGCGATCAGGCATCCCGACTGACGGATCAGTTCTCTCGCCACCGGATGGGACGGAAAACGGATCGCAACCGTATCCAGTCCGCCTGTCGTCTGCTTCGGCACGCAATCCTTTTTATGCAGAATCATTGTCAACGGGCCTGGCCAGAATCGTTTTGCCAGTGCCAATGCTTCCTCCGGCACCGGATCCGCTATCCTGTACAGATCTTCAATCTGCGCGATGTGCACGATCAGCGGATTGTCTGACGGACGCCCTTTTGCTGCATATATCTTCCTGGATGCCTCCGGTCGAAGCGCATCTGCGCCCAGACCATAAACCGTCTCTGTCGGAAAGGCTACCAGGTCTCCGTTTTTGATAAATTCAGCCGCCCGGAGGATGATCTCCTCCTCCGGTTTTTGCGGATCAATTGTTTCCAGAATTGTCTCCATTTTGCTCCATATATCCTGCGATCGTATCCCAGATGCTGCTGTCTTCATATGACAGTTTCCAGAATGCCGCACCGGCAAGATTATTATTCTTCATGACCTCCAGCTTGGACGTGATCGATTTCTCTTCTTCCAGCCAGATCTGATACTTACTCTCTCCCTTTTCATACTCCGCATAATACTGGCTTTCGTCCTCAAGCCATGTCTGCGTTGCACCATTTTCCGAAAGTGCTTTCTGTGCATCAGCCATTCCCAGGTTTTCACTGGTCACTGCACCGCCCGTTGTTTTCCAGAGTCTCGTATAGAACGGAATACCCAGTACGAGCTGCTCTGCAGGTACTTCTTCCAATGTGTTTGCCACACTTTCCGTTACATATGGAAGTGAAGCGACAGAACCTGCTTCTTCCGAACCGCTAAAATGCTCATCGTAAGCCATCAGGATCACATAATCCGCAAACTTCGCCTGCTCATCCCTGAAATACAACTCCGTGTAAGAAGACGGCGGATAATTATCTATAGACAGGACCAGATCATTCTTTTCGCACTTGATCGACAGCTCACGGATAAATTCAATAAACGAATATCCAACCTTGCTGTTCAATGCCTCGAAGTCAACATTGATTCCGTCAAGATCATATTGGATCGCCTCACCGATCAGATTGTTGATCAGCGTATCTCTGGTCGAAGTTCTGTTCAGCACGATCGCAGTATCAACATTCGGGTTCTCTAAATTGCTGACAAGTCCCCATACCTCGATGCCCTGATCATGGCAGGCCTGAACATAGTCTGCCGAGCAGTACGACTGGATCGAGCCATCATTGCCATTCAGATAGAACCATGTCGGCGAAATGACATTCACATCCTTCGTGCCGTTTAAAACATCCGAAAGATATGTATTTGCAACTTCATTTGTCACCTGATGCCATGCAAGGCAGATCTTCTCATCCCGCAGAAGATGTGAGAAGACCTCTTCCTCTTTTTCACTCTGATATGTTTTGGTCGTCTCTTCTCCCAGCTCTGACTTCTGGATATATCCGGTCAGACCATCTTCTGTCGTCACGCCGACCCAGTTATCAAACTCTTCTGTCACCGTGACCAGACTTCCCTTTTCAAGCGTAGTGATCACAGCACTCCGGATGCCGCCCTTTTCACGCAGGCTCGCTTTGTGCTTAACTGTCTGATAAGTGATATCTCCCCATTCCGTAGACACGGCAACACGATATGGTTCCTCTGCCTTTTCATAATGAATATCAGCAAGGGATTCCACAAACTCCATCGAAAGATAGATCGTATCTGTTCCCGCAATTGCGATCGGATGGGTCAGCTGCTTTTCTTCTTTTCCGATACTATAAGCATTTGTGTCTACTGCCTGTGTCGAGATCACATCTGTCGGTGTAACATATCGGAGCACCTTTTCATCCCCGTCCCAGAAAAAGCGGTTACTGATCTTGCTCTGTACCGTATGAAGCGGCAGATAAGCCTCTCCATCTGAAACGATTCCGTTTTCTTCGCTCCGTTCATTGTTGACCGTTACGATCATTGCAAATTCATCCACCAGCTCATAATAACTGCTGACATCTGACTTCTCGTGGCTTCCGATGATCCGGTCACTCAGGCCAAGATTCTTCCACGCATAAAAAAGCCCAACAATCACTGCGACGATCACCACGATGATCACGATCCTGCGGACCGTTCTCTGACGTCTGCGTCTTGCCCGGCGTGATGGTTTTTTATAATATGTATTTTTTCGCCCCATATCTTCCTCCCATCAGAAAAAAGAATCGGCATATCTTGTATGATACGTAATTCACTAACACAAAAAATAGTATACACGAAAACAAATCCGATTACCAGAACAAAATCCCGTACCTGCAACGATACACAGGCCGGGATTCTTGTTCTTTTGTAAGCATGAAGGACCTTTGGGTCCGTTTCCTTATAATAATGGTTATCTTTCGTGATATATTATGTCAGATTTTCTATACTCCCAACCTATCATTCCTGAAATTCATTCCCTTCTCCTTTCTTTAAGTATAATCAAATGTTGTTTTTACATTGATGGGATTAAAATCCGGCAATCATATCCCCTCCTTCCTTTTTTAAAATACCTGCTGCATTACCGGTAAATCTTAAAAATCTTTTGCGGGAATGTGACTGTGAACGACAGTCATATAGAAAGAAATCAGCTGCGCTGTATGCCGTGTCGTGGAGCTGAAGCACCGACCGGTGTACCACTGAAAACACATGCATGAACCAATGCAGACCAGGTTTATTACCGATATACCACATTCAAAATACCCTTTCAAGAGCATTTCGAAAAATGACTGAAAAACGTGAAAAAATAAGTATTCTTGACGAATGTTGTCCTCTTGGATATACTTTCAGATATGAAGATAGAAATGATTAACGAACACCAGATCCGCTGTACATTAACGCGGGAAGATTTAGAAAGCCGGCAGATTGATCTCAGTGAACTGACCTATGGTTCAGAGAAAGCGAAGTCCCTTTTTCGTGATATGATGCAGCAGGCTGCAGATGATTTTGGTTTTGAAGCAGAGGACATTCCTCTGATGATCGAAGCGATCCCTCTCTCAAAAGAGGCGATCATGCTGATCATCTCAAAAGTGGATGCTCCGGATGAACTCGATACGAGGTTTTCAAGCTTCTCCCATGATAATTCTCAAAAGTCCGATGCAGGCTCTGACAAACCGGATGCCGCTCCTTTTACGGATCTATCCGGGCTGATTGCCCAGATTCATAACGGGAAAAAGAACTCTACTGCAAGACAGACGAATGTCGGGACACATAAAAACAATGCCGACGCCTCAAACGGACTGTTTTCCTTTACGGATATGGATGCTGTCATTTTATTGGCACATCAGCTGTCCGGTTATTATGATGCAAAAAACACCCTGTACCATGATGAAGCAAACAAAAGATTCTATCTTGTGATGCATCAGGGGATCCACAGCCGGATCGACTTTGACCGTGTACTCCACACTGCAGCGAAATATCTGCAGCAGGAAAAATACTCCGCAGGACGGGAAGCATATTGTCTGGAACATTATAAGGCGATCTTCCCTGACGATGCGCTGCAGAATCTTGCAAAGATCTAGACACGATAACCTTCATAAAACAAATCAGCCGGTATGTGCGAAAACACATACCGGCTGTTCTTTTTGTTTTCAAACGCTCCTGACTGATCAGGACCGCAGGCCTTATGCCTGGATATTTTTATTGATACGGTCTACCAGCTCATCCGGATCGATTCCGTGAACCATAGCTGCTTCTCCGATGCTCTCCATCTGTGAAGACGGGCATCCCAGGCAGTGCATACCGATATCTAAAAGTACCGGTGCGATTCCTGCATCAATGCGAAGCAGATCACCGATCAATGTTTCTTTTGTAACTTCAACTTTTGCCATTTCATTATCCTCCGTATAATCGCCTTTCAGGCTTACTCAGTCTTTATTCAAAATGCGGTTTTAGTATAATACGCCTCATAAAAAAAAGCAACCCAACAACTTGCATTTTTAAAGGTGTTGTATTATTATGATGAAAAGCAATATGCTTTTCATCAAGTATGTTTAAACTTTATAAGGAGGTAACATCAATGGCTAGAATGATTTCTGACGAATGCATCGCTTGTGGCGCTTGTGCAGACAGCTGCCCGGTAGACGCTATTTCTGAAGGCGACGGCAAGTATGAAATCGATGCTGATTCCTGCATCGACTGTGGTGCTTGCGAAGGTACTTGCCCGATGGGTGCAATCGCTGAAGCTTAATTTCAGACTGGATTAAGATGACTGCCGTATCCGATCCCGGATACGGCAGTTTTTCTATTCGGTTTTTATACTTAATTTACTTGAATACAGGTGGGTAATCGATTACTATTATATTTAGTAGAAACAATCGTTATATCAGGGGTTAATGACGAAAGCAGATTAAATCAATATGGAATATAAATCTTTTACCGATTATTTTAAGGAACGGGTAAAACGTGACCCTGATTGGGTACTTTACCGGTTCCTTACTTATGAAAAAGAAACCGATGACTGGCGTTTTCAGGACATCACCGTTCGTGCGCTTTATCAAAAGGCCATGGACCTGGCTTATACGATGCGAAAACGCGGCATCCGGCGCGGAGACAGAGTTGTCATCTTTTCCCTGCAGGATTATTCGACACTATATTCCGTCATGGGCTGTATCCTCTCAGGCGTGACCTTTACGATCCTGCCGCCGCCGATCGATGAGGGAAAGATCGAACGCTTTATCTCTGTTTTGAAATCAGCTCATCCAAAGGGGCTGATCTCAAACTATGCGATGGAGCAGGAAGCCGGCACGAATATCACAAAGCGTCTTCTGGCAGAGGCGTTTTCTTCTGTTGTCCGCTTAAAGCGGATCTATTCCGATAAGCTGTCTCCATGTCGTGATGCAGGTATTACGTATTCTGCAAAGCCGGATGATCTTGTGTATCTACAATATACCTCCGGTTCTACCAGCGCACCAAAAGGTGTCCGTGTCACAAGCCGCGCACTGATGACGCAGCTTGCACAGTGCCGGTCTGCTGATTACACACATTTCGATCATGCAACACTCGGTACCTGGGTACCTTTTTTCCACAATCTCGGACTTGTCATAACGCTCTTAATGCCGATCCTGACGACAGGTTCTACAGCATACTTTTTGTCGACGCTTCAGTTTTTGTCGAATCCAAAGCTCTGGATCCGGATGCTCTCAGACTTCAAACTGACGCTGACGGTTGGACCATGTTCTGCATATGATGCATGCACCCGTATTTTTACGGACGAAGAGGCTGCACAGTATGACCTTTCCCATATGACGCATCTGATGAATGGATCCGAATACATCAGTCCGGTCATTGTTGAGCGCTTTTCTGAAATGTTCAATCTTTCGCCGAATGCCATGGCGCCCGGCTATGGGCTTTCCGAATGTATCTGTCTTGCAAGTGTCGCTTCCCGCGATTACCGCACGCTTCTTTTAGAGGACGAACCGTTCCGTGACGGAAAGATCATACCGGTCACAGAAGATACGCCGCCGGAACAGATCCACGAGATCGTTGGTGTCGGTCCTGCCGTCGAGGGACTTTCCTTTGCGATCGGCAATCCGAAGACCGGTGAGGTTTACCCGGAAAACAAGATCGGCGAGATCTTTGTTACGGGCGAAAGTGTGGCCGACGGTTACTGGGGCGGCATTCCGGCAAATAAGAACTTCCACTGCAAGCTCAAAGGACGTCCGGAAGAGTTTTACAAAACCGGAGACCTCGGCTTCTTAAATGATGGCATCCTCTATATCACAGGACGCATCAAAGAGATGCTGATCGTAAACGGACATAATATCTACCCGAGTGACCTGATGACCCTGATTCACAAAAAAGTCCCGGGACTCGGTTCTTCCACGATGGGCTTTTTCTCTGTCAAAGACGCTACCAAAGAGAATATTATTGCGGTTGTGGAATCCAGCCCGGAAGAAGACTTTGACAAACGGGTTTCACAGATCAATAACGCTGTGTCAGAGCGGTTTGGTTTTTCTTTTTATGACATCATTTTCGTGCCGATCCGTTCTCTGCCGCGTACAGACAGCAACAAGTTGCAGATTTCCAAAACGAAAAAGCTTTATGTCGAGGGTGGCTTAAAGATCACTCATTCCAGTCATGCCTATCGGATGGGCCGTGGAAAGCAGAATGTGATCGACAAGTCCATTGATAAAGCGGACGAAGTGATGATGCAGGTCAAATCTGTTTTCGAACGGGTTCTGCACATTGAGCACTTCAACCTCTCCGACTCATTCTTAGAGCTTGGCGGGGATTCCCTTATGGGATATGAGCTTCTCCAGAACATGGAAAAGAAGTTCGGCATCCAGTTAGATCTTCGTGAGATCCTGATGGATTCCTCCGTGATCGGTGTGACCAATTATATTCACAAGGTTCTCGCCGGTGTAACGCCGACCCGGCGCAAGATCTCCCTGCGCAAAGAATGCGTATTGGACGAGTCGATCCATGTCGACAGGCCATATGAGAAAAAGATCAGCGAAAGCAACCGGATCCTCTTGACCGGCGCGACCGGTTTCCTGGGCGCTTATCTGATCCGCGCACTGATCCGTCAGTACAAGCAAGACGATCTGCGCATCTACTGTCTGGTCCGCTCTGACTCTTCAGAAGCAGCCATGGAGCGTTTGATCAACAATCTGAAGCATTTTGAATGCTGGGAAGAAGGATTTGATTCCTATCTGTTCCCGGTGACAGGCGATCTCTCTGCCGTGCGACTCGGTATGGCAGACGATGTTTACGAGACACTGACCAATGAAGTAGATGCCGTATTCCATAACGGCGCACTGTTGAACTTTGTCTTCCCATATGAGTACCTGCGCGGCACCAATGTAACAGGAACGGCCGAAACCCTGCGGTTTGCATGTGACGGAAAGCCGAAGTACTACCACTATATTTCCTCATACAGTGTCTACGATACACCAAACCACCTGGGCAAGCGTGTCTACGAGAACGACCCGTTACGCGTATCCACCGGTTTTTCACTTGCATATTCTGAAACAAAATGGGTTTCTGAAAAGCTCGTCGGCATTGCACGTTCAAGAAACCTGCATGCCGTCATCTACAGACCGGGTGATATCACCGGTGCGGAAAACGGCATATGGGCACTTGAGGACATGGTCAGCCGTATGATCGTTGGCATGATTCAGATGGGATGCATCCCGCACACGACCTACTGCATGCATATGACACCGGTCGATTATGTAGCCGATGCCATTGCCTATATCTCCACGCGTCCGGAATCGATCGGACATGCCTTTAATGTCATCAATCCGCATCCCCTGCGTGCGAGAAACCTGGTCAACATGATCAGGCAATGCGGATACCCGATCCGCTATATCACATTCCTCCGATGGAGAAGCATGCTCAAATCAGCAAATTCCAGTGACAATTCGCTTGCGATCCTGGAATGCCTGTTTGAATCCGGCACAGATGCCAACCCGGGCATTTTACGGCACTTCATCGGGAAAAACACAACATATGACACTTCAAACACCAGTCTTTTGCTGAATGGTACC
>JAZQEX010000023.1:0-7194 GCA_045539215.1 Eubacterium sp.
GCCTCCGACTTTGTTCCGCAGGGCGCGGTACCAAAGGACGGACCGTCTGCCGGCATCACAATGACCACGGCACTGCAGTCTCTGGTAACAGGAAAGCCTGTCGATTCGACCTTTGCGATGACCGGTGAGGTTTCGTTAAGAGGAAACGTTATGCCGATCGGCGGCCTGCCGGAGAAGCTTATGGCAGCTGTCCGTGCCGGTGTGAAGACAGTATTCATTCCGGAAGAAAACGTGGATGATCTGGAAGAAGTGGCGGATGAAGTCAAAGAAAAGCTGAAGATCGTTCCGGTCCACGAGATCAAAGAAGTAATGAAGGCAGTGGGACTGCCGTTCTAAAGAGCAATGTTGAAAAAGGGAGATGGTTTACGTTGCGGTCAGCGGAATGGGACGGGCGAAACCATCTCCTTTCTGCTTGGAAAACTCTTTAAAAAACAGGCAAGATATACTATCATAGATATCAGATAGATTCATTGGAAAGATGAAGGGATAGGTTAAATGATCATACTGCAGATTTTACTGATCGCGGCTTTACTTCCGCCGCTGATCCTGATGATTCTTGTATGGAAGCAGGACACAATTGAAAAGGAGCCGATCAGTCTTTTGGTCAAGCTGTTTATCTTTGGATGTCTTACGACGTTTGCGGCAATGATCCTTGAGATGATCGGAGAGCGGATCTTAGGTGGCATCCTTGGTGAAGGCTACAACGGTCTGATCGGACAATTCCTCTTGTATTTCATCGTCGTTGCCTGGTCAGAAGAGGGCGTGAAGCGCTTTGCGCTGCGCCGCGCGACCTGGAATCATCCTGCGTTTGATTACCGTTTTGACGCGATCGTTTACGCGGTATTTGTATCACTTGGATTTGCCGCGCTTGAAAACATTGAATATGTCTTCGGGTTCGGCGGCCTTGCAGTTGCCGGTGTGCGTGCGATCACGGCGATCCCGCTGCACTGCATCACGGGTATTTACATGGGACATTATTATGGCGAAGCAAAGATGTCCGAGGCACACGGGGACAAAGCGAGTGCGAAGAAGTATATGTTCTTAAGCCTGCTGGTTCCGATCCTGATCCACGGTTTTTACGATTTCTGCGCAACGCAGCAAAGCGGCATTCTGACCGTTGTGTTCTGGATCTTTGTGATCATCCTGGATATCATTGCCTACCGGTCGATCAAGAGATATTCCAGAGAGGATGCGCCGATCTAAGGCCGATAGGATATAAGTATTTGATAAGGAGAGAGAAAGCATGGACATGCGGGATCTGTTTTATATAGGCAGTAATATTTTAGACGAAGTCAGCGATGCGGTGATCACCGGTGATTACTCGGGACTTAGCGAAACACTGCGCGAGATGAACGAGGAGATGCAAAAAAGTGCCGCTCGTGTCAGAGCACAGCAGGAAGAGTATCGCAGACAGTATCAGGAACAGATGAAAAAGCGGCAGGAGGAATATGCCAAATACCGTATGACGGGAGGCGCGCAGACAGCAGACGGGCAGTATCATTACACTGCGCCGACGGCACCATATGCGAGAGGCCCTGTTACGACGCCGTTTATGCAGCAACGCATCAGCAAATATTCCGGGACGGGAAGAATGGTCGGAGGCACGATCCTTTTCATTCCTTCCTTTATCCTGTTTCTCGGATTTCTGATCGCAGGCATTTCCAATCCGGGCGGGATGCTGGTCGCCTCCGGTATTTTTGCAGCGGTTTCCGCGTATCTCGGATGGCAGATCAGAAATGGGAAGAAGCGGAAAAACAGAGTCGATCTGTATTACAAATATGGCAATCTGTTAGGCAACAAAGAGTTTTTCAAATTCCATGATCTGGCACAAAAAAGCGGCAGGACGGAAGATCAGGTAAAAAAAGACACCAAGGACATGATGGCGGATGATATGCTGCCGCATGCAAAGATCGATGCCGCAGACAGCACAGTTATGCTGACCCCTAAGGTTTACCGGAATTATCTGGATGCTGAAAAGGGCCGCCTCGAGCGGGAAGAGCGTGAGCGCAGAGAAAAGGAAGCGCTTCGCAAGGCAGGTTACTCCGAACAGGTAGAGGAGATCCTCAAAGAGGGTGAAAGCTATCTGACAATGGTCCGCCAGGCGAATGACGAGATCCCCGGTGATGAGATGACAGACAAGCTCTTAAAGCTTGAAGATATCATGAACCGGATCTTTACACAGGTCAAAAAAGAGCCGAAGAGCGCACAGAACCTCAGACGCTTTATGAACTATTACCTTCCGACGACGCAAAAGCTTCTGGATGCCTATGTTGAGCTTGATAAAGAGCAGGCGGATGTCTCTAACGTGACCAATACCAAGCGCGAGATTGAATCAGCGATGGATACGATCAATGAAGCGTTTGAGAACCTGTTAGACAGCCTGTTTGAAGAAGTGGCATGGGATGTCTCCTCTGACATTTCCACGATGAAGACGATGATGGCACAGGATGGCCTGACACCGGATGAGATCGCAAAAGCTTCTGCAAGAGAAGCTGCGCCGGCTGTGAAAGAAGCAGTGCAGGAAGCGCCAAAAGAAGAAGCAAAAGTCGTAGAAGGACAGGGCATGACGCTGAGCTTTGGCGGTGGTGCACAGGCACAGGCCGCACCGGAGGAAAAGGAGTCATTCTGACTGGATTTTCTCCCTGTTCTGATATAGAATAAAACTAATCGTAACAGATGAAATATGTAACCGAAGATCTGTTTTAGAAAGGAAGTCTATCATGGCAGAAGAAAAAGATATGGCAATGGAAACCCCAACATTAAGTTTCGGAGAAGCACCGTCATTCGGTGATGCCGCACAGGCACAGGAAATGGTGATCGGTGAGCAGAAGGAACTGATCGAAAACGAACCGGTACTGACTGCGGAAGAGCAGAAGATGGTAGACGATTTTGCAAAGCAGATCGACATCACAAATTCACAGGGCGTTATGACCTATGGTGTCAACACCCAGAAAAAGCTTGCTGATTTCTCAGAAAAAGCACTTGACTCCGTCCGGACAAAAGACATGGGAGAAGTCGGTAACATGATCACATCCCTGATCACGGAGCTGAAGAACTTTGACGTAGAAGAAGATGAAAAGGGCGTCAAGGGATTCTTCAAAAAACGTGCACATAAGATCGAAGAGATGAAGCTTCGCTACACGAAGGTAGAGAAGAATGTCGAGACGATCCAGAACGAGCTCGAGAAGCATCAGGTGATCCTGATGAAGGATTCCGCGATGCTCGATAAGATGTACGAGATGAACCTGACTTACTACAAGGAGCTGACGATGTACATCCTTGCCGGTAAGAAAAAGCTTGCGGAAGTACGTGAAAACGAGCTGGCAGAGCTTCAGGCTAAGGCTGCAGCAAGCGGACTGCCCGAAGATGCACAGGCTGCAAAAGATCTTGCAGAGCAGTGTGACCGGTTCGAGAAAAAGCTGTATGACCTGCAGCTGACACGTACCGTTTCGATGCAGACAGGTCCGCAGATCCGTATGGTACAGAATTCTGACAACCTGATGGCAGAGAAGATCCAGTCCACGATCGTGAATACGATCCCGCTCTGGAAAAACCAGATGGTCATTGCAATCGGCGTTGAGCATGCGACACAGGCGGCAAAGGCACAGCGTGAAGTATCAGAAGCGACCAACGAGCTGCTGAAGAAAAACGCAGACGCATTAAAGCTTGCAACCGTTGAGGCTGCAAAAGAGTCTGAGAGAGGCATCGTTGATATCGAGACCCTGCGTCATACCAATGAGCAGCTCATCTCGACACTCGATGAGGTGATGTTGATCCAGACAGAAGGAAAAGAAAAACGTGTTGCTGCCGAGCAGGAACTGGTTGAGATTGAAAGCCAGCTGAAAGAGAAACTTTTAGAGGCTGCCAGAAAATAAATAGAAAGTTGAGGAATGTAGAAATATGAATATTGTTTGCCTGGATATGGAGGGAGTACTGGTACCGGAGATCTGGATCGCGTTCGCAGAGGCGACAGGGATCCCGGAGTTAAAGCGCACGACCCGTGATGAGCCTGATTATGATAAGCTGATGCAGTACCGGCTGAATATCTTAAAGGAGCATGGACTCGGATTAAAAGAGATCCAGGAGACCATCGCGACGATCGATCCGCTTCCGGGAGCAAAGGCATTTTTAGATGAGCTTCGTACACTGACACAGGTGATCATCTTAAGTGACACCTTTACCCAGTTTGCAAAGCCGCTGATGGAAAAATTAGACTGGCCGACGCTGTTTTGCAATGAACTCGAGGTAGCAGAGGATGGCAGTATCACAGGCTATAAGATGCGTTGTGAAAAGTCCAAACTGACGACTGTTATGGCTCTGCAGTCATGTGGATTTGAGACGATCGCAGCCGGTGACAGCCACAATGATCTTGGTATGATCCAGGCAGGCAAGGCAGGATTCTTATTTAAGAGCACAGATCAGATCAAGGCAGAGTTCCCGGAGATTCCGGCGTTTGAAGAATTCGACGATCTGCTTGCGGCGATTAAGGCAGCACTGTAACAGGAAGATGAGTCATGATTGAAGGTGCGATTTTTGACGTCGACGGGACGCTTCTGGATTCTATGCCGATCTGGGAAGTGGCTCCGGAGATCTATTTGAAAAACCATGGCATCACGCCAAAAGCGAATCTGGGGGAAGAGGTATTTACCTTATCCCAGGCGGAATGGGCACATTTTATTGCGGTCAATTATGATCTGCATCAGACCGATGAAGAGATTCAGGCCGGGATCTGTGAGATCACGAATGCGTTTTATCTAAACGAAGCACCCTTAAAACCCGGTGTAAAGGAATTGTTAGAGGCGCTGGCAGAGCGAAACGTTCTGATGATCGCGGCGACAAACACGCCGCGGGATCTGATCGATCAGGTGTTAAAACGCCATGGGATCCGACATCATTTCATCGATATCCTGAACTGCTCGGATCTTGGGACAAATAAGCGTGAGCCGAAGATCTATGAACTGGCGCTTGAAAAACTCGGGACGTCGAAAGAATCGACATGGATCTTTGAAGATGTCCTGCATGCGGCCGAGACTGCTAAGAAAGCCGGCTTTCCGCTGGTGGCGGTGGCAGATCATGCAAGCAGGGGACAGCGAGAAGAGATTCAGGCACTGGCAGATTTCTTTGTGGAGGATCTGACCGGGATTTCTGCAGACATGCTTTAAAAACTACAGCCGATGTGCCGAATGGTGCATCGGCTTGTTAATATGTTGGAAGAGGAGAACAGAAAAGTGAAGATCAGGGTCGCAAGGATCAATCCCGACAGTCCGTATGAGGCATATGCAGCCTACGAAGAATATCTGCCGCAGAAGAGAATAGAAATGATCCGGAGATTCCGGTTTGAACCGGATAAGATCCGCTCACTGGTCGCAGGTGTCATGCTGCGTCAGGAACTGGATAGATATTTTAAGGACAAAGATACATCGCAATATACGGTCGAAAAAGGAGAACATGGAAAACTATATCTTGCCGGATCGGATGATTTCTATTTTTCCATTTCACATGCAGGAGAATACGTTGCGCTGGCGATTGATGATCAGCCTGTCGGCGTCGATGTGGAACAGGTGCAGATCAGGGAGAATGTGGCAAAACGGTTTTATTCCGAACGGGAACAGGAAGAGATCCGTATCATGCAGGAGGCAGATGCGAAAGATGGCGGAAAGCGTGCAGAAATCGCCTTTACGAAAATCTGGACCGGGAAGGAAGCGTATCTGAAATATACCGGGAGCGGGCTTACAAATGCCCTGGCAGAGATTGAAGTGCTGGATCCTGCATTTTGGCGAGCACATCAGATTTACTTTTCAGGAAAGCCGATAGCAGATGGGACATACTATGTGACCGTCTGTTCACAGAGGCAGGTATCCATCTCCGAGAAAATCATCATGGAAGAAAAATATAAGGCAGAGTGATTTCACTCTGCCTTAAAGTTTATTTATTTCCCATTTTCTCAAGGAATTCCGGACCGTATCCGTAACGTTCTACGACATAGTCAAGATCCTTATCGCCGCGACCGGAAAGGTTTACCAGGATAGAACCTGTCATGCCGGTTCTTGCAATCTTGATCGCATATGCGAGTGCATGAGAGCTCTCGATCGCCGGGATGATGCCTTCGTGTCTGGACAGAAGGAACAGCGCTTCGATCGCTTCATCATCGCTGATGGTCGTATATTTGACGCGGTCCATATCATGGAGCAGTGCGTGCTCAGGACCTGCGGCCGGATAGTCAAGACCGCTCGCATTCGAGTAAACCGGAGCCGGTTCGCCGTTTTCATCTGCCAGCATGATGCTGTTGAATCCGTGCATAACACCTTCCTCGCCGTAGCTGATCGAAGCGGCGTGATCGCCAAGCTTCGGACCGCGGCCAAGCGGCTCAACACCGATGAGCTCAACCGGGTCTGCAAGGAACGGTGTGAACATACCGATCGCATTGGAACCGCCACCGACACAGGCAACGACCTGATCCGGCAGATGTCCTGTCTGCTCTACGAACTGGTCTCTGGCTACCTCACCGATGCAGTACTGGAAGTCCCTTACCATCAGCGGGAACGGATGCGGACCTGCAGCAGTACCGATGCAGTAAACTGCGTCATGATATTCTTTGGAGTATGCCATGAATGCAGCATCCACAGCTTCCTTTAATGTTTTCAGACCAAAGCTGACCGGAACGACATTTGCGCCAAGAAGTTTCATGCGGGTTACATTCGGTGCCTGCTTTGCGATGTCGACTTCGCCCATGTAAATGTCGCACTCGAGTCCGAAGTAAGCAGCAGCGGTAGCAAGTGCCACGCCGTGTTGGCCTGCACCGGTCTCAGCGATGATCTTCTTTTTGCCCATGTACTTTGCAAGCAGTGCTTCGCCCATGCAGTGGTTCAGCTTATGTGCGCCGGTGTGGTTCAAGTCCTCGCGCTTGGCATACAGCTGCACGCCGTTGCCGATGCTGTCGGACAGACGCTCAAGATGGGAGATGGGGGTGGGACGACCCTGGAACTCCTTGCGGATGCGGCGCAGCTCTGCCACGAACTTGCGGGACTTGCAGATGGTGAAGTAGGCGTCGCGAATCTCGTTCATGGCGTTCTGCAGCTCGGGAGTGAGATAAGAGCCGCCGTATTTGCCAAAGTAGCCGTTGGCATCGGGATAGTGTTTAAAATAGGTCTCAAAATCAACGTTGTTCAGCATCATGGTATATTTCCTCCATAG
>JAZQEX010000024.1:0-43538 GCA_045539215.1 Eubacterium sp.
AAACCGTAATTGACAAGTTAGATTACGAGCTGAAATCAATTTATAATCACAGAAACCGTAATCCATTAGATCAATCATAGATATGCTGCTTGAGAATGGTAGAAAGATATGCTATCATTATGTTAGCCATAACTAACCGCGAATGTATTACGTTTAAATGAAATGAAAAGGGAAAAGTTCATAATATCAGGTGGCTTATGATCATAACAACCGAACTCATCCGAGGGATCCTGCTGCCGTTTGTCGGAACTTCCGCCGGAGCGGCATGTGTATTCTTCATGAGAAATCAACTAAAAAGAGAAGTTCAGCGGGCGCTGACCGGTTTTGCAGCCGGGGTGATCATTCCGGCGATGCCATATCTTTTAAGCTTTGCAGCAGGTGCCATGCTTTACGTTGTTGTAGAGGAACTGATCCCGGAAATGTCTGCAGGTGAACATACCAATACCGGTGTATTGATGTTTGCAGCCGGATTCGCATTGATGATGGCGCTGGATGTGGCATTGTCATAGACGTATGTTTGACAACAACCTGCCTTTAACGATACAATCATCAAAATCTGACGGATACGAGACTTCGTAGAAAGGAAGCTTTTGATGCAATATTACTTCGCTCCGATGGAGGGCATTACAGGATACCCGTTCCGGAATACATTTGAAAAATACTTCCCGGGTGCAGACCGATATTATTCTCCGTTCCTGGTGGCAAACCAGACATTTCATTTTAAGAAAAAGGAACTGCGTGATGTGGCACCGGAAAACAATGGCACAGTCAATCTGATTCCGCAGGTGATGACACCTCAGGCGGATCAGTTTGTGTGGGCGGTACAGGTGCTTTCTGAACTGGGCTATCAGGAGGTTAACTTAAACCTCGGCTGTCCTTCCGCAACGGTTGTGACGAGACATAAGGGTGCCGGCATGCTCGAAGATCCTGAAAGACTGGACCGGTTTTTTGAGGAAGTATTTGAAGGACTGAAGAAGGCCGCACTGTACCAAGAGGTTGAAGTAAGCAATCATTCAGGAAGCATTCCCGGTATTTCCATCAAAACCAGAATCGGCTTTTCGGATGTGAAAGAATCTGCCCGTTTGACAGAGATTTTCAACCGATACCCGTTTTGCAAGATCATCATTCATCCGAGGCTGCGGGAGGAATACTATAAAGGCGAACCGCAACGGGATGTGTTTGGAAAAATGATGGAGGATCTCAAAGCACCGGTGGTCTATAACGGTGATCTGTGTTCAGTTGAAGATGTGCAGAAGTTAAAAGAAGACTTTCCGGATCTGCAGGCAGTGATGATCGGAAGAGGAGCGCTGCAGAATCCGGCATTGTTCCGAATGCTGCGGGCAGAAGAAGAGGGAAAAAATCCTAAGGCATATGCCCTTCAGAAAAGTGAACTGCGGCCTTATCTGGATGAACTGTTTGAAAACTACAGCAGGGAAATGTCCGGCGATGTACAGGTCATGTTTAAGATGAAAGAGCTGTGGGCGCATTTGAAGGTTTTGTTCCCAGGGTCCGAGAAAGCGATGAAGAAGCTTAAGAAGGCAAAGACACGGGCTGATTATGAAAGCTTTTTAAATGAGATTTGTTGACAGAAGTATCGTTCTGGTGATATACTATCGTTAGGACGATACTTTTTGTTTCTGGACGATACTTTTTTGGGGGATGAGGATTGTGAAGTTATATCATGGATCAACGAAAATCATTCAACATCCGATATATGGGAAGGGAAATCCCTATAATGATTATGGTCCGGGATTTTATATGACAGAATCAAAAGAGCTGGCGATGGAATGGGCCTGCACAAATGAGTCGGATGGATATGCAAACGCGTATCAGCTGGACATAGAAAATCTGTCTGTTTTATATCTCACCAGGGGGGAGTATCACATCTTAAACTGGCTTGCCATATTGGTATCGAACAGGTTGTTTGATGTGAAGACCGGAATCGCGATGGAAGCAAAGCAGTATTTGATGCAGACCTTTCTGCCGGATTACCAGAAATATGATGTGATCTGTGGATATCGGGCGGACGATGCATATTTTTCTTTTGCAAAGGATTTTTTAAACAACAGTATCTCACTTACTACATTAGAAAGCGCAATGCATCTGGGTAAACTGGGAGAACAGTATTGTATTCGCAGCGAAAAGGCATTTTCGAAACTTAACTATTGTGGATATGAACTGGCGGAAAGAAAAATATGGTTTCCAAAGAAAAATCACAGAGATACACAGGCGAGAGAAGCATATTTTAATCGTAAAGAGAATCTGAAGGAAGATATCTATATGTTGGATATTTTAAGAGAAGAATGGGAGAATACGGATGAGCGCTTATGCCGAATTATATCTGAATGATGCCATGTCCGCTTTAGGCAGTATGTTTGACACTGCAGTTCATGTACTATCATATGAGCCAGATACATTCATGGATATGTTTATTGTATCTTCTTTGTCAGAACAATTTGAAATCGGAAATCCAAAATATGTTGGAGGAATGTCCGGGGCGGAGCTGGCCGCTGAGGTGGTTTTCAGGTCTACAGATCAATATCCGGTGATTTCCAGAGACAGGGTTCAGACACTGGATCAGGTGTACTGGTCAGGTTGGGTGCTTGCCTATTATCAATGGAAAAGCGGAAGGTCATTTCGATTTATAAGAGATCACGGTCTTACGATGTCCCGCATTATGGATATGTATATTCTTCATGAAGCAGGAGAGGATAAGTTTGTGACTGAGGCAGAATTGATCATAGCTGAGCACAAAAAGAAGCAGGTGAATGCGTTAAAACGGTTCCGTAAATATTGCGAATATACGCAAAGAGAATTAAGCGCCCGGTCAGGTGTGGCACTTCGGATGATCCAGTTGTATGAGCAGGGGCAGAATGATCTGCGAAAAGCGAGTGCAGAGACAGTAACAGCCCTGGCGGGGGCATTAAAATGCAGCCCACAGGAATTGCTTGAATGATCTAAAACCGCCCGTTCTCGATCGCTGGATACAGGCAGTCTTTTAAGAAACGCTGCAGCGCAGGATTTTCATTTTCTTTATGCCATGCGGCAATGATCGTCATTTCATGTTCTTCGCCTTCAAGAGGGACAGCGATCACTTTTTCACGCATGGAAAGCTGATCTGTAATATAAGATGGCAGCAATGCATAACCGATGCCTGCGGCCACGGCCAGGATACTGGTCTCAATATCATCAGAAACATATTTTACATCTGGCAGAAAGCCTGCATTGGTGAATGCTTTTAAAATGGTGGTCGTCTCTCCGTAGCGGCTGTCATTTTTTTTGATGTCTACGAGAGGATAATCTTTTGATTCTGACCTGGAAATGCTGCTGCGGTGAGCAAGCGGATGTGCGGCAGGCATGACCGCAAGAAGCGGATACTGGCGCAGTACTACCTGGTTGACGTCATTCAGGTCTTCGACCGCATAGCGGATATTGATGACAATATCCAGACTTTGATTTAAGACACCGTCATAAAGTTCTGAGACATTTTCCCGTTTGAGTGAAAGGCCGACATTCGGGTATTGAATATGAAAATCCGACAAAAGGTCAGATAATCCGGTTTTCTCATATCCCTTAATGAATCCAAGATGGAGCGTGCCGGTAAATTTCGTGTCGGTCTGGCGTGCTCTGTCGATGGCGTCGTTCGTACGCTTTAAGATCGCGCGTGCGTCATCTAAAAAGGTTCTGCCGGCCGGCGTGAGGGACACTTTTCGGTTCGTCCGGTCAAACAGTCTGACACCGATCCGAAAATCCAAAACCCTCAAAATAATAAGTTTTACTTATCATAACATGTGAAAACTGTGCTTTTCAATGCGTTTTGTCCAATATATAATATGATTATCGAATAAAAGAAAAGTCTGGTGAGGGCAAAATGATTTGAAAGGAGTTTTACCATGGCTGAAGTCAACAAATATTTTCCGCATCTGTTCAGTCCGCTGAAGGTAGGTACCAAAACCATCAAGAACCGAATCGAAGCGGCACCGGCGCTGTTTGCTTTTTTGCATTACATTGAAGGGACTGCTTTTAACTATCATCCGGGTTCGCCGGAACGCGCTTTCCGCATGCTGAAAGCAAAGGCAGAAGGCGGCGCGGGCATCGTTTCGCTTGGGGAATTGAGTCCGAACCATACATATTGTAAGCGTTTTCCGTTTGAGCCGGAAATCGATTTTGAATGCAGAGATGATGAGATCTTTGAGATCACGAAGAAAACCGCTGAAATGATCAAAAGCTACGGCGCTTTGCCGGTAGGAGAGCTGCTTTCACTAGGTGAGATCAAATCCGATATCGGAGATGGCTGGCACGCAAAGGGTCCGGACGCAAAGGTGTTAGAAGACGGCACGATCCAGGATGCGTTTACGAAAGAAGAGATCGAAGAGCATATTCAGGAGCACATCACAGCATGTAAGTGGTTCCGTGATGCAGGTTGGGAAGGCATTATCATCCATTGTGGACACGGATGGCTGCCAGCGCAGTTCTTATCACCGATGTACAATCATAGAGAAGATGAGTATGGCGGATCTTTTGAAAACCGCGCAAGATTTACGACGGAGTTACTATCAGCGCTGCGTGAGGCAATGGGACCGGATTTCCTGATCGAGATCCGTGTCAGCGGATCTGAGCATCTGGCCGGCGGTCTGGAGATCGAAGACGCTGTAGAGTACTGTAAGTTATGCGAGCCCTATATCGACATGATCCATGTTTCCTGCGGACATTACTTAAGCTCTTCAAGAACCTGGGAGTTCACAACGCCGTATGCACCGCATGGAGCAAACATTGAGAATGCGTCCATTATCAAAAAGGCTGTATCAATCCCGGTTTCTGTTGTAGGCGGAATCAACTCTCCGGAGCAGGCTGAGGAAGCCATTGCAGCAGGTAAAGTAGATATGGTTGCGATGGGCAGACAGTTTTTCTCGGATCCGGCTTTCCCGAATAAGGCAAAAGAAGGCAGAGCAGATGAGATCCGTCGCTGCTTAAGATGTGCAAGATGCTATCCGGGACCGTCCGGCGAGCACGAGACAGAAAAGTGGACGGTCAAATTCCCGCCGCTTGATTCCTGCACGATTAATCCGGATACCGTATGGCCGGCTTCACATCATAAAGTATTACCGGAAGAGATGCCAAAACCGAAAGCGAGCCGAAAGGTACTGATCATTGGTGGCGGTTGCGGCGGCATGCAGGCTGCGATCACCGCAGCAGACCGCGGACATCAGGTCATCCTTTGTGAGAAAAAAGATGCGCTCGGCGGCCTGATCAACTTTACAGATCATACCGATCATAAGATCGATATCAGAAACTTTAAAAACCTTCTTGTCCGTGAAGTGGAGAAGCGTCCGGTTGAGGTTCGCTTAAATTGCGAGGTAACTCCGGAGCTGATCGCTGAGATCAATCCGGAAGCAGTTATCCTGGCGGTTGGTTCCGATGATCTGATCCTTCCGATCGAAGGCATCGAAAATGCTGTAACAGCAATGGCTGTTTATGAAGCTGATTTTAAGAACCTTGGAAAGAATGTTATCGTTCTTGGCGGCGGCCTTGTAGGATGTGAGGCAGCAGCAGATTATATCGATCACGGCATCGAAACCACCATTGTGGAAATGCAGGAATGCCTGATGCCGGAGACAACCGGTCTGTATCGTACTGCGGTGCATGACTTTATTGACGCAAATGGCGGAAAATATGAAGTCGGTGCGAAGGTTGTAAAAGTCGGAAAAGACTTTGTCGTTGCAGAGCAGAACGGAAAAGAGATCACACTCCATGCAGATACCGTAGTCAATGCGATGGGACGTCGTGCACATAACGTGGATGCGTTAAAGGATGCGATCACGGTTCCGTGCTGGACGATCGGTGACTGCGTCAGAGCAAGACAGATCGGTGACTCGATCCGTGAAGCCTGGACTGCGGCAATGGAGATTATTTAATCGAGATTATTGGAAAAGATAGAAAACCCCGGATTGCAATTTGCAGTCCGGGGTTTTTCTTTGCGGTTTATATTCTAATATCTTCTTTTTAGATCGTAAATTATTTGCAACATTACGAGCTGAATTAATGATTCTAATAATTAACCCGTAATATGAAGTTACGTTTACGATCTATATCATGATCCGTCTAAATCAACTCGTAAAATATAGTCATGATTACGAGCTAAGTCATATTTTCTTTGAATTAACCCGTAATCAGTCGTCGATATTACGAGTTATTTTCATATTTCACCTAATCAGACCGTAATTGTCTATCTGCTCCACGGTCATAATGAATGATTCTCCTTTATTCCCTCTGCATTTATTTAAAAACATTTAATTAAAATTCTTTAAAAAGTGTTGACATTCGTTTTGAAATGACATATGATGCACGTCGAGAAAAGTTAAAGGAATTTAAATAAAACAATTTAAATAAAGGATTTTAACTAGTTTCTCAAATGAAAGCAGGAGTATGATGCTCCATTACAAAAGATGAAAAACAGGAGGACAAAAACATGTCTATGGAAAGAGTAAAAGAGATTATTGTTGACACATTAAACCTGGAAGCTGAGAAGCTGACACCGGACGCAGACCTGATCAAGGATCTGGACGTAGATTCCATCGATGTTGTTGAGCTGGTTATGGCACTTGAAGAAGAGTTTGACATCGAGATCCCGGATGAGGATGTTGAGAATCTGACAACACTTGGAAAAATCTCTGCATACATCGACGAGAAGGCAGCGTAATGACGGTACAGGAGATTAAAGAACTCATCGGCGCATTTTCCGCATCAGAAGCGGTGGAGCTGGAACTGAAACAGTCTGATATAGAGCTGGCTTTAAGAAAAGCTTCAGGCATGATTTCGGGCAGACAGATCACGGAAGCGCCACAGAATGTGGCTGCGCAAGTGCCAGCTCCCGTACAGGAGCCGGCAAAGACAGGATCTGAGCCGGTTGCCGCAGAGCCTGTGACAGCAGAGGCACAGAATCTGACAGAGGTAAAAGCACCGCTTGCCGGTATTTTCTATCGTTCGGCTTCTCCGGAGGCTGCGCCGTATGTGATGGCCGGCCAGGAAGTCAAAAAAGGCGATGTCATCGGTCTGATCGAAGCAATGAAAGTCATGAATGAGATCCCGGCACCGTGCGATGGTGTAGTCCGCAATATTCTTGTGGAGAATGAGACGTTTGTCGGATATGACGACGTGCTGGTAGAGATTGACTGATCAGGATGCAGGAGGTAGAACAGGATGTTTAAACGAATGCTGATCGCAAACCGCGGTGAGATCGCGATGCGGATCCTGCGCTGCTGTGTGGAACTTGGAATTGAGACGGTTCTGATCCATTCGACGGAGGATGCACAGTCCATGCCGGTGCAGCTTTGCACACAGGCAGTATGCATCGGACCGGCGCCGGCAAAAGACAGTTACTTAAACGCCGATGCGATCCTGACAGCAGCAAAGGCATATCAGTGTGACGCGATCCACCCGGGATTCGGCTTTTTATCAGAAAATGCAGAGTTTGCAGAAAAATGCGAAGAAAACGGGATCATTTTTGTAGGTCCTTCAGCAGAGATCATTCGGAAGATGGGCGATAAACAGTCGGCCAGAGAGCTGATGAAAAAGCATGGTGTTCCGGTCGTGCCCGGCTCAGACGGTCTGGTGAAAGATGCTAAGGAAGCTGCAGAGATCGCAAAAAAGACAGGGTATCCTGTTTTGATCAAAGCTTCTGCAGGCGGCGGCGGACGCGGGATGCGTACCGCGTTTTCGGAGGACGAGATCACACAGGCATTTGAGAGTGCACAGGCGGAAGCAAAATCCGCGTTTGGTGACGGATCAATGTATCTTGAAAAGCTGATCGTCAATCCGAGGCATATCGAGGTACAGATCTTAGGAGACCGGTTTGGTCACATCGTACAGCTTGGAGAACGTGACTGCTCGATGCAGCGCAGAAATCAGAAGCTGATCGAGGAAGCACCGGCAAGGTGCCTGACACAAAAGAACCGCCAGGCGATCGCAAAAGCTGCTTTGAAAGCAGCAAAGGCAGCAGGCTATTACAGTGTCGGAACGGTAGAGTTTGTATTAGACCAGGACGGTCATTTTTATTTTATCGAGATGAATACCAGGATCCAGGTAGAGCATCCGGTGACGGAGATGGTCACAGGGATCGACCTGATCCGGGAACAGATCCGCGTAGCGGCAGGACAGAAACTGTCCATGAAGCAGGATGATATCAAGATCCGGGGACATGCGATCGAATGCCGGATCAATGCGGAAAATCCTGAAAACGGATTTGCGCCTTCTCCGGGAACGGTGGACTTTTTACATCTGCCGGGTGGCTGCGGCGTCCGTGTGGAGTCTGCACTGTATCAGGGCTGTCAGATCAGTCCGTGGTATGACTCTATGGCGGCAAAGATCATCGTGCACGCACCGGGACGGCTCGAAGCAATCCGCCGGATGCGGATGGCATTAGAAGAGACCGTGATCGAAGGAGTCCAGACGAACATAGACTTTTTACTGTTGATCATGTTCAACCCGGATTACATGCTGGGAAATATCAACACATCATTCATTGAAAATCATACACAGAGTCTGCTTGACTGGAACAAGGCAAGTAAGAAAGCCTGATGGATCATTCAATGAATCAGGATCGGAGATGACATAACATGAGTTTTGCACAAAAACGACATACGATGATGTCCTTTAAGAGACATCGGGAACAGATCGCGCACGAACCAAAAAATGCAAACGCCTATCTGGAGGATCTGTTTGATGAGGGCAGCTGGCACGAGATGGATTCGGTGTTTGAGAGTGCAGACCCGCTTGATTTCCCGGGTTACCAGAAAAAGCTGAAAGAAGCAAGACAGAATACCGGAATTCCGGATGCACTTTGTGCAGGATACGGAAAGATTAACGGGATTAAAGTGTTTGCAGCGAAGCTTGATAAAAACTTCCTGATGGGAAGTATGGGAACGGCAGTCGGGGAGCGCCTGACACGCGTGATCGAAGCGGCCGGGAAATATCAGGTGCCGTTGATCATTTTTTCTGCCAGCGGCGGTGCCAGAATGCAGGAAGGAATGTTTTCTCTGATGCAGATGGCAAAAACAAGCGCTGCGATCAAGCGATTTCAGGACAACGGCGGATTATACATATCTGTATTGACGCACCCGACAACAGGTGGTGTGAGTGCAAGCTTTGCAATGCTTGGGGATATCATCCTGGCAGAAGAAAATGCGCTGATCGGGTTTGCCGGGCCGCGTGTCATCGAGCAGACGATCGGTGAAAAACTTCCGGAAGGATTTCAGCGGGCAGAGTTTCAGATGGAACATGGTTTTGTCGACAGGATCGTACCCGACGGACAGATGCGAAAAGAACTGTCTAAACTATTAAAGCTTCACAGGAGAGTCTCATGAGGCAGAAACAATTAACACCTTACGAGCGGCTTGAGATCGCAAGAGATATCAAGCGGCCGAAGGTAACAGATTACTTCGATGCGCTTTTTGACGATTTTATCGCACTCTCCGGGGACCGTCTCGGAAAAGAAGATGCTTCCATTTTAGGAGGCATCGCATCTTTTGAAGGGATGCCGGTGACTGTGATCGGACACAGGAAAGGCGCTGATTTAAAGGAAAACTTAAAATACAACTTTGGTATGCCGGGACCGGAAGGCTATCGGAAGGCACTCAGGCTGATGAAGCAGGCTGAGAAGTTCAAACGGCCGGTGATCACGTTTGTGGATACGCCGGGGGCTTATCCCGGTAAGGAAGCGGAAGAGAATGGCCAAAGCATTGCGATTGCTGAAAATCTGGCAGAGATGAGTACCCTTAAGGTTCCAATCATCACGATCGTGACCGGTGAAGGAAACAGCGGCGGAGCACTTGCGATCAGTGTCGCAGATGAGATCTGGATGCTGGAAAACGCTGTTTATTCTGTGCTCTCACCGGAGGGATTTGCCAGCATTTTGTGGAAGGATGCCAAGAAAAGCAAAGAGGCATGTGAAGTCATGAAAATGACAGCAGGCGAACTGCACAAAGCCGGTCTTTGCGATCAGGTAATTCCGGAAGCAGAGGGCGGTATCCAGGAGGATTTTTCGGCAGGATGCGCGAAAATCCGCAAGGCACTTCGGGCAGCGCTGCCATCCCTGATGCAGATGGATGTCAGCATGCTTTTGGAAAACAGATATCAGAAGTACCGCCATATCGAAGGTGACTTTCACGCAGTCAGAAAGAAAGCGTAAACAAACAGATCAGAACGAAAACATACTGGCGTGAAACAATTTCATGCAGTGGGGATAGAAGATGCAGGGAATACAAATCATCGGGATGGGGAAAGGAGTTCCTGCCCGACGAGTGGAAAATGAGGAATTCACCAAAATGGTGGATACCAGTGATGAATGGATCCAAAGCAGAACGGGAATACAGACCCGATACTTCTGTGAGGATGAAATGCAGATGGATCTTTGCGCAGATGCTGCAAAAGAGGCCATGGCAAATGCAGGGATCAGCCCGGAAGAGATCGGTCTGTGTGTGGTATGCACGATCACACCGGATTACCATACACCGTCTTCGGCATGTATGGTGCAAAGACTCTTAGGGCTTCCGGAAGACATTCCGGCCTTTGATATCAATGCAGCCTGCTCCGGATTTTTATATGGTCTGGAAGTGGTCAGCTGCATGCTCGGATCAGATGCATTGCCAAGACCCTATGCGCTGCTGATCGGTGCGGAGAAGCTTTCCAGGATCATGAACTTTGAAGACCGGTCAACGTGTGTACTGTTCGGAGACGGCGCTGCGGCAGCGGTGGTACGCAAATCAGATGCACACCGGTTTTTCTGCAGGCTTGGATCACAGGGAGATGCGCAGGCGCTCAACGCGCCCGGAATCGGGTATCCGGAACCGTATATCCATATGGACGGGCGAAAGGTGTTCCAGTTTGCGGTCCGTGCTATGGAAAACGGAATCCATCTGTTAGAAAAAGAAACGAATACAAGAGCGGAAGATATCGATGTTTTCATCTGTCATCAGGCAAATGAACGGATCATCCGCCATGTACAGAAACGGTTAAAACTCGGGGATGAGAAATTCTTCATCAACCTGAACAAGTTTGGAAATACTTCCGGGGCCAGTGTTCCGTTGGCAATGGCAGAACTGATGGAGAATGGACGCCTGTCGCCGGGAACAAAAGCCTATTGCCTTGGATTTGGCGGCGGCCTGACCTGGGGCGCGGCATACCTGGAGTTTTAAATGTTCATAGGAAAGAGTTAAAGGGGTAATTACAATGACTTGGTTAACAGAGAAATTAAACATTCAGTATCCGATCATTCAAGGTGGAATGGCAAACATCGCGACAGGCGCATTTGCTGCAGCGGTATCCAATGCAGGCGCACTGGGCCTGATCGGTTCAGGCGGCATGAATGCCGAGCAGCTGGCAGAAGAGATCAAGATTGCAAAGGCGAATACCGACAAGCCGTTTGGTGTGAATCTGATGCTGATGAATCCGGATGCGGACAGAATCGCTGAGCTTCTGGCAAATGAGAAGATCCCTGTGATCACGACCGGTGCCGGAAATCCCGGAAAATACATGGAAAAATGGAAGGCTGCAGGCAGCATCGTCATTCCGGTTTCTGCCAGTGTAGCACTTGCAAAGAGAATGGTACGTGCAGGCGCGGATGCAGTGATCGCAGAAGGCACCGAGAGCGGCGGCCATGTCGGAGAAATGACGACCATGACACTCGTTCCGCAAATGGTGGACGCCCTGGATGTTCCGGTGATCGCAGCCGGTGGTATTGCCGACGGCAGACAGATGGCAGCTGTTTTTGCGCTTGGCGCATCCGGCATTCAGGTCGGAACCTGTCTTCTTGCAAGCGAAGAATGCCCGATCCATGAAAATTACAAACAGGCCATCCTCGAAGCAGGTGACAATGCGACGGTAGTGACCGGAAGAAGTGTAAACGCTCCGGTCCGCGTCCTGAAAAACAACATGACCAGAACCTATTTGAAAAAAGAGCGGGAAGGCGCTGACAGAATGGAACTTGAGCAGTATACGTTAGGCTCCCTGCGCCGCGCCGTGTTTGACGGAGATACCAAAGATGGTTCTCTGATGGCAGGTCAGGTTTGCGGACAATTGACAAAAATCCGTCCGTTAGCAGAGATTTTTGCCGATATGTGCAGTCAGATGAATGACGTCATCGGCGGATTACAGAAAATGGTATAACTGTATTTTCGGATTGCGGATGCAATCGGGAGGATTGAAGATGAAACTTGCTTTCTTATACGCCGGCCAGGGAAGTCAGTGTGCCGGCATGGGAAAAGATTTATATGAATCAGAGGAATTGTTCCGGAAGGTGATCGATCAGGCGGATCCCGGATTTGATTTAAAGCAGATGATGTTTGAAGCGGATCTGGAAACCCTTTCTGAAACACGTCATACACAGCCGGCGCTTGCAGCATTTGCGGCAGGTGTGACCAATATCCTATACGCAAACGGGATCAAACCTTCTTACGTGGCTGGATTGAGTCTTGGCGAATACAGCGCTTTATATGCTTCAGGTGTTCTGGATGCAGACACCCTGATCCGGCTGACAGCCTTCCGGGGCAGAAAGATGCAGGAAGCAGCAGATGCGACAGATGGCGTGATGTCAGCGATCATGGGACTCTCCGCAGAGCAGGTCGAAAAGGTCTGTAAAGAAGCGAAGTCAGAGGGCGTCGTTGAGGTGGCAAATTATAATACCGCCGTTCAGACGGTCATCGGCGGAGAACGAAAGGCTGTAGAGCGTGCAGAGGTGCTTGCCAAAGAAGCCGGTGCAAAACGCTGCATCAGACTGAAAGTCAGCAGCGCATTCCATACCTCTTTTATGGATCCGGTATCGGAGGCACTGCAGATGTACTTCAGAAAAGTTGTTTTCCATCCGATGCAGATCCCGGTGATCTTTAATACACTTGCGACACCGATTCCAGAAGGAGAGGAGATCGGAAGCATCCTGATCCGTCAGGTCAGATCCGGTGTCCGGATGAAACAGACGATCGAATACCTGGAAGCACAGGGCGTCGATACGATCATTGAGATCGGCCCCGGAAAAGCTTTGTCAGGCTTTGTGAAAAAGACAGCATCGGGAATTAAGACCTATGCGATCGAAGACGAGAAAAGCCTGCAGACAGTGCTTAGTGAGTTAAAAGGTTAGGACAGGGTGTCAGGCACCAATAAAGGAGCAGATATGGAGAATCAAGGAGTTTTTAACGGTCGTACCGCACTGGTGACAGGCGGCGGCAGAGGAATCGGCAGAGCAGTCTGTATTCGTCTCGCCAAAGAGGGCGCAGATGTCATCATCAACTATGCAGGACGTGATGATGCAGCGAAGGAAACAGCAGCCCTTTGCGAAGCTTATGGGGTAAAAACAAAGCTGATCAAAGCAGATGTGTCAGATCGCGCGGCATGTGAAGAAATGTTTGCTGAAGCGAAGGAGTGGAACGGCCGGATCGATATTCTGGTGAATAATGCGGGGATCACAAAAGATCAGATCCTTCTTCGAATGAAGGAAGAAGATTTTGCGCGAGTCATCGAAGTAAACCTGATGGGAAGCTTCCACTGCATGCAGCTTGCCGGAAAGATCATGCTGAAGCAGAAATTCGGCAGGATCATCAATATGAGCAGCGTGGTCGGTCTTCGTGGAAATCCGGGACAGATGAATTACGCGGCCAGCAAGGCAGGCGTGATCGGCATGACAAAGACGATGGCAAAGGAGCTGGCGGCAAAAAACATTACCGTCAATGCGATCGCCCCGGGCTTTATTGAAACCGATATCTTAAATGACATGACCGATAAGGCGAAAGAAGAAATGACAAAGCCGATCCCGGCAAAGCGTCTTGGCCAGCCGGAAGAGGTGGCAGAGGCAGTCGCATTTTTCGCAAACCCTGAAAACGCCTATATTACAGGTCAGGTGCTTTGTGTAGACGGCGGTATGGCAGTATAAAAACAGAGGATAAGAGATTAGATTGGCTTAGGCCATAAGGAGATCGTATGAAAAGAGAAGTGGTCATCACCGGTTTGGGAGCAGTTTCCCCGATCGGAAATGATGTAGAAACAATCTGGAATTCCGTTATGGAAGGGAAAAACGGGATCGCGAAGATTACCCGTTATGATGTGACCGGAAGAAAGGTAACACTTGCCGGTGAATTAAAGGATTTTGATCCGGAGCCGGTCATCGGCAAAAGAGAAGTCAAGAAGATGGACCGCTATTCCCAGTATGCGATGTGCGCGGCAGTCGAGGCATTTCGTGATGCAGGAATTATGGATCTTGCCGAAATGCAGGCGGATGCGGGAGAAGGTGTCTCGGAAGAAGAGATGCATGAGAAAACCTGGCAGGAACGGTCCCGCTGGGGTGTCCTGATGGCGAGCGGAATCGGCGGGATCCGTACCATTGAGGAAGAACAGGAAAAGGGTATGGAGAAAGGCTTTGACCGTGTATCCCCGTTTTTTATTCCGAAATCCATCTCAAATATGGCAGCCGGCCACATTGCGATCCGTTATGGCCTGCACGGAAGCTGTACCTGCGTGGTAACGGCGTGTGCAAGCGGCGGCAATGCGATCGGAGATGCGTTCAGACAGATCCGTGACGGATATGCAGACCTGATGCTTGCCGGCGGTGCAGAAGCAGCGATCACACCGCTTTCCATCGGTGGTTTTACCACGTTGAAAGCACTGACACAGGCTGACGATCCGAACCGTGCATCCATTCCGTTTGACAAAGAACGCAGCGGATTTGTCATGGGAGAGGGCGCCGGTGCGCTGGTACTGGAAGAATTAGAGCATGCAAAAAAACGTGGCGCGAAGATCTATGGAAGGATCACGGGTTACGGTTCCAACTGTGATGCATATCATATGACGGCACCGGATCCGACCGGAACAGGTGCGGCAGCCTGCATGCAGCTGGCTCTGGCCGATGCGGAGATTACACCGGAAACCGTTGCTTATATCAATGCGCACGGTACATCGACACCGCTCAATGACAGCGGAGAGACGAAGGCAGTCAGAACCGCTTTTGGTGCACATGCGGATCAGCTCAAGGTGAGCTCGACAAAATCCATGACAGGGCATCTCCTTGGCGCCAGTGCAGCATTAGAGGCAGTCATCACCGTAAAAGCGATGGAGCAGGATTTCCTGCCGCCAACGATTGGTTACCAGGTGCCTGATGAAGCATGTGATCTGGACATCGTCCCGAACAAAGGATATGCATATCCGATCAACTGCGCGATCTCTAATTCACTTGGATTCGGCGGACATAATGTCACGCTGGTTTTCCAGAAATAATGACATAAAAATCACATTTGTATCCCAAAAATAAACAGCTGGAATCTGTACAGTTTTTTATAAAAGTGATATTCTAATAGGAGTAGATTCATGCAATTAAATTCAAATGAAATCGAAGCAATCTTACCACATCGGTACCCGTTTTTGCTGGTTGACAGGATCACGGATTGTGAGCCCGGACAGTTTGCGGACGGCATCAAATGCGTGACGGCAAATGAGATGCATTTTATGGGACATTTTCCCGGACAGCATGTCATGCCTGGCGTGCTTTTGCTTGAAGCACTGGCGCAGACAGGAGCGGTTGCACTGCTTATGGAAGAAGAAAACCGTGGAAAAACGGTGTTCTTCGGGGGTGTGAAAAATGCACGCTTCAGAAAGCAGGTCATCCCTGGAGATGTGGTAGAGCTGCATTGTGAGATCATCAAGCGCAAGGGGCCGGTTGGTGTCGGAAGTGCAGTGGCAACAGTAGATGGGAAAAAGGCTGTCGAGGCGGAGATTTCATTTGCGATCCAATAGTTCAGATGTAGTGGGGGTAGTACGATGAAGCATCCGGAAGGACAGACGGTAACACAGGCATTTGAAGAAGTTTATATGAAGTTTAAGCTACATTTTTACAGAGAGATTTTCGGTACATTCAGTAGCAGAGAAGCGACACTTACGACCGTTGAGACGTTCTGCATGGAAGTGATCTATGCGATGCAGTGCCCGACGATCAATGAGTTTGCATCGTTTATTCAGATCTCGCCGCCGAATGCTGCCTATAAAGTGAACAATCTGATCAAGAAGGGATATGTGGAAAAGATCCGTTCGACAAAGGATAAGCGGGAGTACTATCTGAAACCTACCCAGAAGTACCTGGATTATTATGACATCAGCAGCAGTTATCTGCGTCAGGTCCTTGACAGGCTGACAAGGCGCCTGCCGGATGAGGACCAGGATAAGCTCCAGGAGATCTTAAACATCATGTCAAATGAGCTGATGCAGGAGGTCCCAGAGTACAAGCATCTTGAGGAAGATGCCGATATTTAAATAACAGACTAACATGGAATTGCGCAGACATATTTTGTCTGCGTTATTTTGTTATATTAAGATGGTATCTGAAATGAAAGGAAAGCCTATGGTTAAGATGATTGAAAAACGGTCTGACGGGATCGCGATATTTGAACTCAAAAACGATGATATCCGTGTACAGCTGATGAATCTGGGAGCACACATCCTTTCGGTTTTTACAAAGGATCAAAACGGGCAGGAAGATGATATCGTGCTGGGGTTTTCTGATGTGAAAGATTATCTGACAGATGATAACCGTTTTGGTGCAGTCGTAGGACGCGTGGCAAATCGCATTGGCGGTGCAGGATTTGAGCTTGGCGGAAAGGAATACAGACTGGCTGCAAATGACGGGGAAAACCATTTGCATGGCGGTATCTGCGGTTTTGAGAAAAAGCTGTTTTCGTTTGAAACGGGGGAGGATTGTGTACGGTTTTCATACACTTCGCCTGACGGGGAAGAAGGATACCCCGGAAATCTGACGCTTCATGTCACATATCTGCTGGATGGTAAGCGGCTTGGCGTTTCCTATGACGCTGTGACCGATCAGGATACCCTGCTGAATGTAACAAATCACGCCTATTTCAATCTTTCCGGGAAAGCGCAGACGATTGATGATCATAAGCTTTATATTGCGGCAGAGCAGTTTGCGGAATTAAAAGAAGGGTGTCTTCCAAACGGTAAGTTCCTGGATGTATATGACACACCGTTTGACTTCACATCATTTCGGAAGATCGGGGAGCGTATAGACGAAGACAATGTACAGTTAAAGCTGGCTGCCGGATATGATCATGCGTTCAGGCTGGATCCGGTAAACAGTGAGGAGCCGCAAATCATTTTGTATCATGAGGCTTCCGGCAGACGGGTTTTGATTCATACGGATCTTCCGTTTGTCCATGTTTATACAGGTAACTGGATCGCAGGCGAGGGTGTGGGAAAACATGGCAGACCCTATCAAAAGCGGGAAGGAGTCGCACTGGAGACAGAGTTTTTGCCGGATTCGATCCATCTCGAAGAAAAGCCGCGAGTCATCTTACGGGCTGGTGAGCGCTTCCATTCCGAGACCAGTTTTACATTTGCATAGTGGTTTGTTCGAAGGTATAATGGTCTCGTATGATTTTTGCAAGGAGGCATTTACTAAATGAAGAAAGAAAGTCCGTCAATTGACGCATGGTTAAAGGAAGCAAAACAGGATCCGCGCGCAGCGCAGTGCGGTATGTTTTTAACACATAATGGTGTTGTTCGTGAAACAGCACGCGCAAGAGTACGCCAGGGTGATGAGAGTGCTGCACCGGTAACCGGAATGCATTTTTCTTATGATGAGGAAAAAGTGAATGCGGCCATCGAGAAGACCTATGAGATGGATGGCATTTATTATATCAAGGTTTGGCTGAATGAGGGTGAGCTGGTTGTCGGGGACGACATCATGTTCGTCCTGATCGGCGGAGATATTCGTCCGCATGTTGTGGATGCGCTGCAGGCGCTTGTCGGCACCATTAAAAATGAGTGTGTAGTCGAGCAGGAGAAGACAGCGTAATGGAGAATACAAACAGCAGGGATTATATTGTACGCGGAATCGCAGCAGACGGAGAGATCCGTGCGTTTGCGATCACATCACGCAATCTCGTAGAGGAAGCAAGAACGCGCCATGAGACCAGCCCGACGATCACGGCTGCTCTGGGACGTCTCCTCAGTGCCGGCGCGATGATGGGGATCATGATGAAGGGAGACAAAGACCTTTTGACATTAAAGATCACATCAGAGGGACCTGTACGGGGGCTGACGGTGACAGCGGATTCGAAAGGCAATGTGAAGGGATATCCTCTTGTTCCTGTCGTAAATCTGCCGGCCAATGAAAAGGGAAAGTTTGATGTCGGCGGTGCGGTAGCACCGGGACAGCTTCAGGTCATTAAAGATCTGGGCTTGAAAGATCCTTACGTCGGAACGACACAGCTCGTAAACGGAGAGATCGCAGAAGATCTGACATATTATTTTGCATTATCAGAACAGACCCCTTCGGCAGTGGGACTTGGCGTTTTGATGAACAAAACCAATACGGTCCGTCAGGCAGGCGGATTTATCATCCAGCTGATGCCGCATGCAAGAGAAGAGACGATCGCGGCACTGGAAAAAACACTTGCAGGGATCAAACCGGTGACAACTCTGTTAGATGAGGGACACACACCGGAAACGATGCTGGAGCTGATCTTAGATGGTATGGGGCTTGAGATCACAGACAGGTCAGATGCGGCGTTTTACTGTAATTGTTCACAGGATCGCGTCAGCAGGGTTCTGTACAGCATCGGTAAGGAAGAACTCGATGCAATGATCAGTGACGGGGAACCGATCGAAGTGAAATGCCATTTTTGCAATGAGGCATATCGGTTCTCGGTAGATGAACTGAAAGAGATCCGGGAGCAGATTTAATGTGGCTTGATGTGATCATCCAATGGATAAAAGCATTTTTTGGAACGGTCGTATTCTGGACAGGAGTAGCGGGCGTTCTTTTGGTGCTTATAACCATGATCCGGTACCGGGTTCGTCGGGGGAAGGAAGCCGGAACTGCAGTTCAGACAGCTAATGAGAAATTTGAAACACCAGATGCAAGCGTGGCTGCAGATTTCTCGGGAAACGGTGTTTCGGTTGATTCTGAAACGGTAAAACGTATTGCCCTGATTACCGGTGCATCAAGCGGGATTGGCCGCGCATTTGCACTGCGCATCGATCAGACGGAAGCAGAGATCGATGAAATCTGGCTGGTCGCAAGACGGCAGGAGAAACTGGAAGCACTTGCCGGCGAATTAAAGCATGAAACACGTATCATTGCAGCGGACCTGATGGAAGGGCTGGATGCGGAAAACTATGAGAATCCGTTGACGAGAGCGTTGGCAGGAGAAACGGAGCTGTACGTGGATTCGCAAAGGCGAGAGCTTTCAGGAGAAGCTAATCCGAAAAAACGAGTGCAGATCAGGATTCTCGTCAATGCAGCAGGATTCGCCAAGATCGGGAATTACGCGAAAGTCAGCTTTCAGGATTCCATGCGTATGATCGATCTGAATGATAAGGCAGCAGTGGCGGTTACATTGGCATGTCTGCCGTATATGAATCAGGGAGATCGGATTTTACAGATGTGTTCGACTGCAGCCTTTCAGCCGCTGCAGCATATCAATATCTATGGCGCATCAAAGGCCTTTTTATACCATTACACCAGAGCACTGCGTCTGGAACTTTTTCCACGTGGGATCATGGTGACGGCAGTCTGTCCGTTCTGGGTCAAGGACACAGAATTCATCGGGATTGCAAAGGGAGATGGAGCAAATCCACCGATTAAGCACTTCCCGTTTGCAACGACGGCTGAAAAGGTGGTCAAACGGGGCTTGCGTGCCAGCCGGGCCGGCTGGGCGGTTGTAACACCGGGAGCATTCTGTGTAATCCACAGATTCTTTACCAAGCTTTTGCCGCGGGAAGCAGCCATCTGGATCTGGGAACTGATGCGGCGGGTATAAAATCTTGTGGCCGTTTGGTGGGATAAATGTTTCCACAACAGGAGCAATATAGAGTACAACGGAGAAGAAAACCATGAAAAAGTACATTATGGCGCTTGATCAGGGAACGACGAGCTGTCGCAGTATTTTATTTGATCATACCGGGCAGGTCGTGAGTGTGGCGCAAAAGGAATTCCAGCAGATTTATCCGCATCCGGGATGGGTGGAGCATGATCCGATGGAGATCTGGAATACACAGCTGTTTGTGGCATTGGAATCGCTTAGAAAAGTTGGTGCTACAGCTCAGGAGATTGCGGCGATCGGGATTACAAATCAGCGGGAGACGACGGTTGTCTGGGATAAGCACACCGGTCAGCCGGTGGCAAATGCGATCGTATGGCAGTGTCGTCGTACGGCTGAGCGGATAGATGAACTCCGGGATGAAGAGCTTTTTGCCTACATCCATCAGACGACAGGATTGCTTCCGGATGCTTATTTTTCTGCATCCAAGATTGAATGGATCCTCGATCATGCGGAAGGTGCGAGAGAAAAAGCCAATGCAGGTGCGCTTTTGTTTGGCACGATCGACACGTGGCTGATCTGGAATCTGACGAAGGGCCAGGTTCATGCAACGGACAGGAGCAATGCATCACGCACGATGCTCTATGACATTGAAAAAGATCATTGGGATCCGAGGTTGTTAGAGGTATTCTCCATCCCGGAAAGCATGCTTCCAGAGGTGAAGCCTTCCGGTGCAGAATATGGAATGACGGACCCCGGAATCTTTGGCGAAGCCATACCGATTTGTGGCGCAGTCGGCGACCAGCAGTCTGCACTGTTTGGACAGTGCTGCTTTGATGCTGGTGATGTAAAAAACACATACGGGACGGGATGCTTTTTATTAATGCATACAGGGACCAGGAAAACTTTGTCGGAAAACGGTCTTCTGACGACGGTTGCGGCAACGACGAATGACACCATCTGTTATGCACTCGAAGGCAGTGTGTTTGCGGCAGGGGCAGCGATCCAGTGGCTGCAGAACGGACTGCGGCTGTTTGAGGATGCGAAGGAAACAGAGGAGATGGCACTTTCCGTATCAGATACGGACGGTGTATATGTTGTTCCGGCATTTACCGGCCTTGGCGCACCGCACTGGGATCCGTACGCAAGAGGAACGGTTGTCGGGATCACCAGAGGCTGTACAAGAGAGCATCTGGTCCGGGCCACACTCGAGTCGATCGCGTACCAGACAAAAGACATTCTGGACGTGATGTTAAAAGAATCAGGCGCAGCGCTGGATGGCCTTCTTGTAGACGGCGGTGTGACCAAAAACAAATTCCTGATGCAGTTTCAGGCAGACATCATGGGCGTTCCGGTGATCCGTCCGGACAACGCAGAGGCGACGGCACAGGGCGCAGCCTATCTTGCAGGATTGACTGTCGGATTTTGGAGGGACAAAGAAGAGCTGAAAAGTCTGCAGGGAAACCGGGCGGTCTATGAACCGAAAATGGATCAGGAAACAAAGAATAAATTGCTTTATGACTGGAACCGGGCACTTGAACGGGCAAAGAGTTGGGCAGAGCAGTAAATATTGATCAGTAAAGGAGCATGTCATGACGAAGAATGAATTTACGTATCTTTCTGCAGATCAGAAAACACAGATCCACGTGATCGAATGGATCCCGGATGGGGATGTTAAAGCGGTCCTGCAGATCAGTCACGGTATGGTAGAATACGTGGCGCGCTACAATGATTTTGCAAGCTTTCTGGCGGATAACGGATTCTATGTTACCGGCAATGATCATCTCGGACATGGTGAGTCGGTAGTGAAAGATGATGACCACGGATTTTTCGGGGATCCAAACGGCAACGGCTGGGTGATTCGCGATATTCATAAGCTTCGTGAGATGACCATGGAAAAATACCCTGACTGTCCGTATTTTATGCTTGGACACAGTATGGGTTCCTTTTTGCTGCGTCAGTACCTGACCAAGTACGGAGAGGGCCTGACCGGTGCGATCATCATGGGAACCGGACAGCAGCCGGCTGGTGTGCTCCGCATTGGAAAGATGCTCTGTAAATCGATCGCCGCGTTCAAAGGATGGCGCCACAGAAGTTCATTCATCAATAACATGGCGTTTGGCAGCTACAACAAAGCGTTTGAGCCGGCAAGAACAAATGTTGACTGGCTGACGAAGGATGAAAAGATCGTGGATGCATATCTGGCAGATCCTTGGTGTACATTTATGTTTACGGTCAATGCATATTATCAGATGTTTAACGGCATCGAGCGGGCACAGAATCCGGCAAATATCGCAAAGATCCCGAAAAATCTGCCTGTGCTGTTTGTGTCCGGTCAGGATGATCCTGTCGGCGCACAGGGGAAAGGCGTAGAAGAAGTCTATGTTTCCTATCAAAAAGCCGGCATGAAAAATCTTTCCAAAAAGCTGTATCAGGGAGACCGGCATGAAATCCTGAACGAGCTTGACAGAACAGAAGTGTATCAGGATCTGCTTGGCTGGATGAACGGTTGCCTGGGTTAAAAAAGATTTGAAAAAAGTTAACACAAACTAATCTAAATATGTTAAGATAACTTCTGTTAGAATATTCTAATAGAAGTTATTTTGCTTTAAGGGGAGACCAGATGACATTAAAAGAGCTGAAAATCGGACAGACAGCCGCCGTTTTGTCTGTAGGAGGGGAAGGCGCTCTCAGGCAGCATTTCCTCGACATGGGACTCGTGCCGGGCGCAGAGGTCTGTCTGATCAAATATGCACCAATGGGAGATCCGATGCAGGTGCAGATCCATGGATATGAACTGACGATCAGACTGGACGATGCAGCAAAGATAGGGGTAGCTGATGTTCAGAGTGCAAAAGACAGATCTGCGGCAAGTGTAGCCGGCACAGCAGAAAAGAAAAATGCCAGCCGGCATGAACATACAGAGCATCCGGGTCTTGGTGAGACCGGTAAATATCATGTTAAAGCGGATGAGCATCCATTGCCGGACGGGACCAAATTGACGTTTGCACTGGCGGGAAATCAGAACAGCGGCAAGACGACACTGTTTAACCAGCTGACAGGTGCAAATCAGCATGTGGGCAATTTTCCGGGTGTTACAGTAGACAGAAAAAGTGGCCCGATCCGTGGCTTGGAGAATTCCGAAGTGATCGACCTCCCGGGCATCTATTCACTTTCGCCTTATACCAATGAGGAGATCGTGACCCGTCAGTTTATTCTGGATGAAAAACCGACCGGAATCATCAATATCGTTGATGCGACCAATATTGAACGAAACCTGTATCTGACGATGCAGCTGATGGAATTGAATATACCGATGGTTCTGGCATTGAATATGATGGATGAGCTGGTAGGAAATGAAGGAACAATCTATATCAATGAGATGGAATCGCTTCTGGGCATTCCTGTCGTTCCGATCGCTGCGATAAAAAACGAAGGTGTAGATGAGCTGATCCGTCACGCTTCCCATGTTGCACAATTCCAGGAACGCCCGGGGCGTATGGATTTTTGTGATGAGAGTGATCATGGCGGGGCGGTACACCGCTGCCTGCATGCGATCATGCATCTGATCGAAGACCATGCCCAAAAAGCAGGCATCCCGCTTCGGTTTGCAGCGACCAAGCTGGCAGAGGGCGACAAACTGGTTATGGATGCCCTTGACTTAAGCCAGAATGAAAAAGAACTGATCGAACACATTGCATGTCAGATGGAAGAGGAGCGCGGATTAGACCGTGCGGCTGCGATCGCTGATATGCGGTTTACATTTATCAAAAAGCTGGTAGCAGAGACTGTCGTAAAGCCTAAGACCAGCAAAGAGCATGTCAGAAGCCAGAAGATGGATCAGGTATTAACGGGAAAGATTCTTTCGATTCCGCTGTTTATCGCGATCATGGCAGCGATCTTTGTTGTGACATTTAATTATATCGGTGCCTGGCTGCAGGGATTATTGGAAATTGCGATCGGGGCACTGACTAATTTGGTCGATGCCGGCCTGACCGCGGTGCATGCAAATGATGCGATCCATTCGCTGATCATCGATGGTATCTTTTCCGGTGTCGGCAGCGTATTAAGCTTTGTACCGGTCATCGTCGTACTGTTCTTTTTTATGTCACTTCTGGAAGATACCGGATATATGGCACGCGTGGCCTTTATCATGGATAAGATCTTAAGAAGGATCGGTCTGTCCGGACGAAGCATCGTACCGATGCTATTGGGATTCGGCTGCAGCGTTCCGAGTATCATGGCCTGCAGAACTCTGCCTTCCGACAGAGACAGACGCATGACGATCATGCTGACACCATTTATGAGCTGTTCTGCAAAGATCCCGATCTATGCTTTCCTGACAGCTGCTTTTTTCCCGCGGCGCGGTGGATTTATCATGGTCGGTCTTTACATCCTTGGCATTGTGGTTGCGATCGTGATCTCACTGATCTTTAAAAACACGATGTTTAAGGGAGAACCGGTGCCGTTCGTTATGGAGCTGCCAAACTACAGAATGCCCAGTGCAAAAAGTGTACTTCGTCTGATGTGGAACAAGGCATGGGACTTCATCCGCAGAGCATTTACCGTAATCTTTGTGGCAACGATCGTCATCTGGTTCCTGCAGACATTTGATCCGCACCTTGCAATGGTGACTAATTCTCAGGACAGTATTCTGGCAATCGTAGCCGGTTGGATCGCACCGGTATTAAAACCGCTTGGACTTGGCGACTGGAGAGTATCAACTGCTCTCATCAGCGGATTCCTCGCAAAAGAGAGCGTAGTCTCTACGATCGGTGTACTGTTCGGTTCCACACAGGGACTGCTGGCAGCGATCACGCCGCTTGCAGCCGGATCTCTTCTGGTTTTCTGCCTTCTGTATACGCCCTGTGTTGCAGCAGTGGCAGCAGCAAAAAGAGAGCTCGGAGCCAAATGGGCCCTTTACATCGTCGTTATGCAATGCGTTGTCGCATGGGTATGTGCATTCCTGTTGCGACTGATCGGACTGATGTTGGGATTCTCATAAAAACATAAAAAAACACTGCCATTTACCAATTCACTAAGAATTGATCTGGCAGTGTTTTTGTTTTTGATCAGAACCGCCTGATCTCGATGTTGTCGTCATCAACATCGGCGCTGACGGAAACGACTTCTAAGTCGTAGCTGCCGCCGTCCGGAAGTGTTACGTGCGCGATCTCGCCGGCTTTTTTGCCGAGCAGGGCACGGCCTACAGGAGATTCAATCGTGATATAACCCTGCATGGAGTTTCCGCGAATGGAAGTGACCAGGATATAGTCCTCGGTCTCGTCCTCGCCTTCAAAGCGGACCGTGACGCGTTTGTTGAGACCGGCTTCATCAGCGGCGCGGTGATCTTCAATGACGATTGCCGTCTTGATCATGTTTTCAAGATAGCGGATGCGGCTCTCGTTCTGGTTCTTAAACTGTTTGGCTGCTTTGTATTCAAAATTCTCACTCAGA
The DNA here is from genome assembly GCA_045539215.1 of Eubacterium sp. Lineage (GTDB taxonomy): Bacteria > Bacillota > Clostridia > Lachnospirales > Lachnospiraceae > SY8519. Next base: position 25,266 of record JAZQEX010000024.1, read on the forward strand.
TCGCCGTGAGCCCTTGCGGTCTTGACGTCTTCGAGTGCTTCCTTCCTGACAACCAGGATCCGATGCTCGAGCTCTTCTTTCATTTTCTGGATATCTGCTTTTGTTAATCGGTCATGCATATGAACGTCTCCTTTTGATATTAGTTATTACGGACAGGATTCTTTTCCGCACTGTGCTATTTTACCACAAACCTGTTGTTTTTCTACCAAAAATTAACTATAATTACTATGTAAGATTTATTAGATCTCCGAATCTTATAATACAATTCAAGGAGGTAGCATATGGAACTTAATATCAAAGCCAAAAACATCAATCTCACAGATAAAATCCGTGATATGGTAGAAGACAAACTGGGTAGGCTCGAGAAGTTTCTGCCAGAGGATGCAGATGCAAATGTTACACTCAAAGGGAAAAAGAATTACGTAAAAGTTGAGATGACCATTCCGATGAAGCGTTATACGCTTCGTGTAGAGGAGGAAGACCGTGACCTGAATACAGCGATCGATCGCGTACAGGAGATCATGGAGCGCCAGATCCGGAAGTATAAGACACGTCTGACTGCGAAAAAGCGGAAAGGTGATCCGGGCGAGGTTATCAGCGCACCGGTTGAAATAGATCCGGATGTTGTGGAAACAGAGGATGATACCATCCGTATCGTAAGAAACAAGCGCTTTGTGATTCATCCGATGAGTGCAGAAGAAGCTTGTCTGCAGATGGATATGCTTGGACATGGATTCTTCGTATTTGAGGAAGAGGAGTCCGGTGAGATTTGTGTAGTATATAAACGAACAGACGGCGAGTACGGTATTATTGAGACAGCTAAATAAACCAAGGTGAAAGGCTTCGGCTTCGCGCCGAAGCCTTTTTTTAGCGATGAAGCAGCACGTAGCTTATACGATAAAAAGAAGATAATAGGAGGACAGACTATGGAGGCCAGACCGTATGTAGCATGGGATGTGATCACATCGTTTATGGTCGATGTGTTTAAGGCTTATGGGGTTCCGGAAGAAGACGCTAAGATTTGTGCCGATGTCCTTGTAGAATCGGACCGGCGCGGAATTGAGAGTCATGGTTGTAACCGCTTCAAACCGATTTATATTGACCGGATCGAAAGAGGTACGCTGCTTCCTGTGACGAATATTGAGATTTTGAAGGAAACGCCAACGACCGTTGTTATGGATGCGCATGACGGCATGGGTATGGTGGCAAGCCATCGTATGATGGAGATGCTGATCGAAAAAGCGAAGACCTATGGTATGGCAGGCGGCGCGATCCGTAACTCGACCCATTACGGAATCGCCGGATACTGGACCGGAATGGCAGCAAACGAAGGCATGATCGGTATTACGGGTACCAACGCGAGACCGTCGATCGCACCGACCTACGGCGTGGAAAACATGATGGGAACCAATCCACTGACGTTCTCGCTTCCGACAGACGAAGAGTTTCCGTTTTGCATCGATTGCGCCACATCAACGGTGCAGCGTGGAAAGATCGAATACTATGCAAGAGAAGGCAAGCCGACCCCGGCAGGGATGGTGATCGCGCGTGACGGTTCCGTCATGACAGACAGTGAGGAAATCCTGAAAGCACTTGTCAGTGGAGACGCAGCACTTGCTCCGTTAGGCGGCGCAGGGGACGAAATGTGCGGATATAAGGGATACGGTTATGCAGCAGTGGTCGAGATCCTTTCAGCGGCGCTTGCAGGCGGCCAGTTCATGAAGGCACTGACCGGTGTAGATGAGAGCGGCAATCCACAGATGTATCATCTTGGGCATTTCTTCTTCGTCGTTGATCCGGACGCATTTATGGGACGTGAAACATTTAAAAAGATCGCAGGCGATATCTGCCGGACATTAAGAGCTTCACAGAAGGCACCGGGCCAGGATCGCATTTATACAGCCGGAGAAAAAGAATATCTGGCATGGCTTGACAGAAAAGACAAAGGGGTTCCGGTTGGAAAGGCAGTTCAGGATGAACTGACAGCATTACGCGACAAGCTGAATCTGCCATATCATTTTTCATTTGAAGATTAAAAAATAGCAGGCTATGTTTATTGGAGGAGATTATGACAATCACAAAAGAAGCACAGGGCAACACACTTAATGTAGCAGTAGCTGGAAGACTTGATACGACAACAGCGCCGGAACTTGAGGAGGCATTAAAGGCCTCACTTGACGGCGTTGAGGATCTGAAACTTGATTTTAAAGAATTAGAATACATTTCTTCTGCAGGGCTTCGTGTGCTGCTCAGTACACAGAAAATCATGAATAAGCAGGGGAAAATGACGGTTTGCTCTGTAAATAGTGTTGTAATGGAGATTTTTGAAGTTACAGGATTTTCAGAGATTTTGCATATCGAATAAGGAGTTTGTATGCCTAAAAAATCGATTTTGGAAATGAATGCCAGACAGCGTTTCCATCATTCGCTAAGTGCCAGGACATTCCGGACGGTTATCGTGTTGATCCTGATCATCAGTGTGGCTGCGATCGGATTCGGGTTTTATTTGTATGTCGATGCGGTCAGAAGAGAATACCGGACACAGGCCTGGCATCTTGCAAATGCCGCTGCTTCGCTGACTGACCGAAGCGACGTGATTTCAAAATCCAGGGATTTTCTTGAGATTTATGATTCTATTCCGGAGGAAGAACGGGACGAAGACAGCATCGAATACATCAGGCAATTTACAAAAGAGAAGGATCTGTTGTTTGAAAAGATCCGTTATACACTCCATGTTTTAGAACGGGAAAACGAAGCGGGATCCGTTTATGTCGCAGCACTTGATCCGGAAGATCACAAAATGATCTATCTGATCGACTCGGATTATAATCTGGATACTTTCTGTACGGCCGGCGTTTGGGACGATATGGAAAGTGGTGAAATGAATATCTATATGAACGGTGCCAGGGTGACCTTTATTGACCGGCTTCTGGGAGAGAAGGATTCCATTCCGGCTGTCATCACAAATACAGAAGAATATGGCCATCTGTGTTCGGCAGCGTCGCCGTTATTTACACAAGGGAAATATACAGTCATGATGTTTGCGGATATGGATATGAGTCATGTCGCAAGAGTCAGCAGGATTTTCCTGGTCCAGTATATTATCCTGCTTTTGCTGGCTGCACTGATATCTGCCTTTGTGATCGCCAGAGGATTGAAAAACAGTGTCGTAAAACCGATCAATGATCTGGCGGAGGCGGCTCTGGCATACAGTCGCGGCAAACAGGATGATGATAACAGCAGCTATTTTAAAGATCTGAATATCAAGACAGGGGATGAGATTGAAAACTTAAGTCTGATCATGCGGGATATGGAAGCAGATCTGAACGATTATATGAGGAATCTGACTTCTGTCACTGCGGAAAAAGAGAGGATCAGTACCGAGTTGAATGTTGCGAGCCAGATTCAGGAGGGAATGATCCCCCATATCTATCCGGCATTTCCGGACAGACCGGAATTTGACATTTATGCGACAATGCAGATGGCAAAAGAAGTCGGTGGCGACTTTTACGATTTCTTCCTGGTGGATGATGATCATCTGGCTATGGTCATGGCAGATGTTTCCGGTAAGGGAATTCCGGCGGCGTTGTTTATGATGGCATCCAAGATCTTGATCCAGAATTATTCCATGATTGACAAAACCTCGCCGGCAAGAATCCTGTCGCAGGTGAATGATGCGATCTGCTCGAATAACAGCGCAGAGATGTTTGTAACCGTATGGCTTGGCATCCTGGAGATTTCGACAGGTATCCTTAAGGCGGCAAATGCAGGTCATGAATATCCGGCGATCAGAACAAAAGACGGAGAGTTCAAGTTGTTTAAGGATCCGCATGGTTTTGTCGCAGGCGGAATGAACGGCATGGTTTATAAGGAATATGAGATCAGGCTTGAGTCCGGAGATTGTATTTTCCAGTATACGGATGGTGTCACCGAAGCCACTACCGCCGATAATGAACTGTTCGGAACAAATCGCATGCTTGATGCGCTGAATCTTAATCCGGATGCGGAACCGGAGGAATTGCTTGAAAATGTAATGAATGAAATCCGCGCATTTGTGAAAGGTGCGGATCAGTTTGATGATGTCACAATGCTTTGTTTGAAATATTTTACGGGGTCTGTGAATGTGAAAGAACTGGATATAGAAGCAAATACAGATAATTTACCACAAGTGATGGCATTCCTGGAAGAGACATTCGAAGAGATCCAGTTCCCGATGAAGGAACAGATGCAGATGAGTGTCGCAGCGGAAGAAATATTTGTCAATATCTGCCATTATGCATATGCGCCGAAGACAGGTTCCGTGCATATGAGGCTGGTTACGTCGCAAAATCCGACAGCCATCAGTTTGACTTTTATCGACAGCGGGAAACCGTATAATCCGCTTGAAAAGGAAGATCCAGACGTTACACTTTCTGCAGAAGACAGGCAGATCGGCGGACTTGGCATTTACATGGTAAAGCAGTCAATGGATAAGGTATCCTACCGGTATGATAACGGAAAGAATATCCTGATTCTGAAAAAGAAACTCAAGCAGAAAGGGTAAAGTGCAGAAAATGCAGATTCAAAACTATAAAGAAACCTTTACCCTGAGCGCAGAAAACATTGATGCTTTTTCCGAAACGCTGGAAGAGATCCTTTTAAAGATCGATATGGAGCGGCAGAACCGTCTGCGGATCCGGCTTTCTTTAGAAGAAGCAATGCTTCGTATGCGTGACCGTTACGGAGAGAATGCAGAGGTGGAAGCTACTGTCGGCAGTCGCTTCAGACGTCCATATATCCAACTGGATCATGAAGGGGATGCATTTAATCCGCTTAGCAATATCGATAGTGAGCTGGAGGATTGGAGCAGTACACTGTTAACCTCGGTAGGCTTAAGCCCGCGTTACAGCTATTCCGGACGGAGGAATATGTTGCGGCTGACGCTTCCTGTTCAGGGTATCAATCCGGTCTTAAAGCTTATGATCGCGATCATTGCAGGTGTTCTGTTGGGCCTGATCGGAAACCTATTTGTTTCCGATACCTTGCAGGCATCCATAACGGAGAATATCATGATCCCGATCTATGATGTCTGGAATCGTATTCTGAATGTTTTATCAGGACCGGTCATTTTCTTTATGACGATTACGACGGTCATGAATACCCGCAAGATTCGTGACCGGGGTGCGGACAGCCGAGGTGTGATCGCAAGGTATTTTATATTCAGCATTATTTTTTCGCTCATAGCGATCTTTGTATCAGCTGTATTGTTCCGGCCGGAAATGTACGGTGCTGAGATGAACAGGGAACTGGCAAAAGGCCTGTTTGGACAGATACTTGAGTTTGTGCCCGGTGAATTCTTTTCGCCTTTTATGCAATCAAATACACCACAGCTTCTTGTGATGGCGCTGGTGCTGGGTAATGCGCTGAATATCATCGGCGACCAGGCTTCAAGACTGGCGTCTGTCATCAAGCAGATCAATATGATCGGCCTACTGCTTGCAGAGTGGGTCAGCAGGCTGGTTCCATATTTTGTTTTTTTCCTGATCGCACTGGAAATTTGGGAAAGACGTATAGGACTTCTTGTAAGTATATGGCAATACCTGATCCTTTCACTCGTGGTATCATTGGCGATTATGCTGTACATGATCCTGGTTGTGGGTGCAAAGGAAAAAGTCAGCCCGGCACTGCTGATCCGAAAAATCTGGAAGCCATTCGAGCTGACGCTTCGTAAGGGGTCGCTAAATGAATCTTTTGGTATTTCAGAGCAGTGCTGTGTCAGAAAACTTGGGATCAACCGCGAATACACGATCGTAAGCCTGCCGCAGGGGCTGGTGCTGTATATGCCGGTCAGCATGATCGGAACGATCATTTTTACAGTGTATGCCGCGCAATATTATGAGATTCATGTATCAGTGGTCTGGTATGTTATGGCAGCGATCCTGACAGTGGTACTGTTTGTCGCGACGCCTCCCGTGCCGGGGGCAAACCTTCTGGCGTATACCGTGATCTTTGTGCAGCTGGGGATCCCGGCAGAGGCACTGATCGATGCAATGATCTTTGATATTATATTTGGTCTGTTCGCATCTGCCGCTAATCAGGCGATGCTTCAGATAGAACTGATCAGACAGGCAGATAAGATCGGTTTGTTGAATCGGGTATTACTGCGAAAAGCAGAATAGAGATCTTAGATTACATGACAAGATAAAAAAGGAAACGAGGTTTAAGAAACATGATGGAACAGGTCAGAGGAGAAGTAAAAAACAATCAGATGGTGGTCAGTCTTTCCGGCCATGTGGATTCCAATAACTCGGCACAGGTTGAGTCTGAGATCATGGAATGCATCTCAGGAAATGAAAATCTGGATCTGGTTTTGGATATGGAAGATCTTTCCTATATTTCCAGTGCCGGGCTGCGAGTTGTGCTGCGCCTGAGAAAGAACAATCCTGAACTTTGTATCAGAAATGTATGTTCAGAGGTCTATGAAATCCTTGATATGACCGGATTTACACAGATGATGCAGGTTGACAAGGCGTATCGTGTGGTTTCGATCGAAGGAGCTGAGGTGATCGGCCAGGGTGCAAATGGAACGATCTACCGGATCGACCGCGATAATGTTGTTAAGGTTTACAATAATCCGGACGCGCTCGATGAGATCCAGAACGAGAGAGAAGTAGCACGTCTGGCGCTGATCCTCGGGATCCCCACAGCGATTTCCTACGATGTCGTACGTGTGGGAGAAAGCTATGGTTCTGTTTTCGAACTGCTGAATGCGACATCGTTTTCCAAGATCCTCGCGACAGAACCGGAGCGGATGGGCTGGTGTGTAGAAGAATACGTCGAGATGCTCAAAAAAATCCATGAGACGATCGTGCCGGAAGGAAAGCTTCCGGATATGAAAGAGACCGTTATATCCTGGGCTGAATTCATGCAGGATTATCTGCCTGAGGAGTATGGCTCCAAGCTGTTGAAAATGGTGCAGGATGTGCCGAAAGACAATCATATGATCCATGGAGATTATCATACGAAAAACGTGGAACTGACAGAAAATGAAGTGCTTCTGATCGATATGGACACACTCGCTGTCGGGCATCCGGTATTCGAGCTGGCATCCATGTTCAATGCATTCTCGGGATTCTTTGAGTGTAATCCGGAAGGAATCTTATCATTCCAGGGCTTCGATATCGATACAGCTCATACCTTCTGGAATCGTGTCCTGAAAGCATATCTGGAGACGGATGACGAAGACAAGATCCGTGCGGTAGAAGACAAAGCCCGCATCGTCGGATATACACGCCTCATCAGACGCTCAATCCGTAGACAGGGCCTGGAAACAGAAGCCGGAAGAGCAGAGATCGATCACTGGAAGGAAGAGCTGATCGGGCTGCTTGATAGAACCGATACGCTGCTGTTCTAAACGGTAAAAATTTTCGGGAACTAAAATAAGCGTCATTCTCTGCAATATTCATTTTCAAGTCTCCTGCGCAGAGTGTTTTTAATAAGCTATCTTCATACTTCACTAAAACACATACTGCTTGTCGCAAAAGAAAAGCCACACTGATACAGTAAAATGAATATACTGTATCAGTGTGGCTTTCAATTTAGCAGTGTCGATAAGTATTCTTTACAGGAACTGAATTCCCATCTTTGCAAGCTCTGCTTTTACTTCGTCATACATTGCCTGCCATTCCGGTACGGGCTCGATGGTTTCCATGTTGTAGGAAACATCGAAAGGCTGTCCCGCATTGCCGTCTTCCATTTCAAAGATATGTTCATATTTTTCAAGGAGTTTTAAAACGATCTCATTTGCTTCGGCACGGGTCATGCCCTGTGCGGCAACGGCTTTGCCGACTTCGCCCATCAGACGGACTTCCAGTCCGGTTCCGTGCGGAACGCGTCCGTTTGCGGCGCCAAGGCCCTCTAAGTGTCCGCCGCTGACCGTTACGACGATCGCATTGGCAGCAACTTCGTAGAGAAGTTCTTTTGTCAGGCTTCCGCTTGACGGCCACAGGTCACATACGATGATCGCAGGTGCATTCTCTGCGAAAGTCTGGCAGAGTACGGACTGTAACCAGAGGCATCCGCGGGCAGTAGTAGCGACATCGGTGATATGGATCGGATGGCAGAGATGATAATCTGCGATCGCGAACAGGTTTGCAGCCATGATCGATGCGATCATGATCATACAGCTTCCCGGCGCATCACCGCCAAGTCCGCCGACCATGGTACATGCAAGGGAGGCATTTTTCATGCCGTAATCAATGGAGTTGGCTGCACGGAGCAGATTGCCATTGTCCATGATCAGCTCGTTAAAGAGCGCGACCAGATGGGAATCGCAAGGGCGAAGCCACTGGTTTGATACGGCTGAGAGGTCACCTAATTCCGTAACTGCGCTTTCTGCGGCAAGAAGTCCAAGGCCGGGACGGCCGACTTTTTCCAGTGCCTTGTGCAGGTATTCCATCTCGCGGCGGACCGCAAAGATCTCTGTCGGGTCGGCACTCTTTACAGGATAGCCGTCGACATCCACCAGGGAACCGCAGGTTAAAAGGTCGATCACGGGTTCCTTCGCCACACTTTCAATGATCGGATAGTAGAGGCGCTCCGGTGTCGGGCAGCCCGGGTTTCCGGCCCAGACAGCCGGCGGACGTTTGTCCTCTGCTTTTCTTGCGATGAGCGTATATGCGTCTTTTCCTTCACCCATCGTCAGTTCCGTCTTCATGTTTTTCAGACCGCGATCAATTTCCTCTTCAGACAAAGTCATGATCCGCTCGGTGGACATATTGTAAATACCGGTACGAAGCAGAAGCTTTTTCGCAGCTTCGAACATGTCGGAGAATAATTTGCTGTCTTCCGGAATGATCAGATCCTCGTCCCAGTCAAACTCATATTCGTCGACCAGATCCATCACATTCTCAATGATGTATTCCATATCCCAGTCTTCTTTGGAGACTTTTTCACCGGTGTTTCCGCGTTCAAACAGGTCCAGAAATGTTTTGGTATCCATAAACCGTTCTCCTTTTGGTTTTAAAAAAGGCCGGAGGCGATTAAATCTTTCTGAGATTTCAATCGGTTCTCCGGCCGTTTATGCAAATTATGTTAAGCTTGGACGATTCTGATTATTCGCCGGCTTTCCATGTGGTCTGAACGTTCTCTACGAAGAAGTTCTGCTGGATGATATCTTCATCTGCCATGGTTGCGCCTTCAGCTACCAGCTCATTGCCGTTGTTGTCGTTGAGCGGGCCTGCAAAGATATCAACTTCGCCTGCATCTAACTTTGCTTTCAGATCTGTTACAGCAGCAACAACATCTTCCGGTACAAAATCAGCAAAGTCTGTCAGCTTGGAGCACTCGCCACCCCAGTAGTAGAAGTCATCCGGTGTGGATGTGCCTTCAGCAACACGGATCATGATGTTCTTGAATATCGGAGCGAAGTTCCATGTATGGGATACGATAACTGCTTCCGGAGCAAGAGCGGACATATCATTGTGATATCCTACTACAAATGCGCCGTTTGCTTCACAGGTTTCCGGAACTGCCGGAGAGGAAGCTTCCATACCCATGTATTTGATGCCTGCGTCGATCAGGGACTGTGCAGCCTGAGACTCTTTGTCCGGATCATACCAGCTCTCGATGGATGCTACTTTAACAGTTGCTTCCGGGTTAGCGTATTTAGCGCCAAGTGCATAAGCGTTCAGAGCGGTACGTACGGAGAACTCGTTCATAGAAGCGGCAAAGCCAAGCTCTGTGTTCTCATCCTGGGACATCAGCTCACTTGCATAACCTGTAAGGAACATACCTTCATAACTTCTGATATCATAACCAACCAGGTTCGCTGTTTTGTTACCCCACTGAGCGAAGGTTACTTCCGGATGCTCAGCAGCGATCGGGGAAAGATAAGATGCATAACCTGTGGATGTACCAAGGATCAGGTTGCAGCCTTCATTGATCAGCTCTTCAGCAGCAGCTTCTGTGGATGCCTGCTCTTCACCGATGTTCTCCAGAACGATCAGGTTTTCTTCCGGAATACCCAGCTCGTTCATAGCAGCAACAACACTTTCGTGTGTAGCCTGGCACCAGCCGCCATCGTTGATGACATAAGACTCGATCTCACCAATCTTCAGATTGGAAAAATCAGTTCCTTCAGCCGGCTCCTGTGCAGCCTGATCTTCACCGATCGGGTTTACTGCAGCTGTCTCTGTAGCCGCTGCAGCGCCTTCTGTCGGAGCACTTGCTTCACCGGCAGCCTGCTGTGCCTCACCGCATCCTACCAGACCTGTTGCTGCAAGTACTGCGGCAAGACAAATACCAATAATTCTTTTTTTCATGTTCGTTTTTCCTCCTTGAAAATGAAACCTTTTCATATATATTGAACGCAAAGATTCTGCCAGAGGCAGGGGGGATTGCGATTCAACCGGTTGAATATATTACCGTTTTTCCCTGTCGTAGGGAATCGTAAGTGCTGCCGGCTCTGCGGAGCGCTTTTTCCGGAAGCTTCCTGTCGTAAAGATCAGTGCGATGATCGTAGCGACATAGGGCAGTGCAGCGAAAAACTGTGGCGGGATGCCCGGGAAGAACATCTGAATATCGATGCCGATGATGCTGATCGCACCAAACAGCAATCCGCCAAATACCGCGATCAGCGGGTTCCATGCTGCAAAGACAACCAATGCGACTGCGATCCATCCCTTACCGCTTGTCATGCCGTCACTCCAGAAGTTTGTCTGGGCCAGCGAAATGAATGCACCGCTGACTGCTGTCATGGCACTGCCAAAGATGACATAACCATAGCGCAGAGCATACACATTATATCCTGCGCTGTCAAGTGCGGCAGGATTTTCGCCGAGAGACCGCAGGATCATACCCGGTCTGGTCTTGTAAATATAGATCAGTGAGACCGGAATGATGATGTACATGATATAGACCAGAATGTTCTGGTGGAAGAGTGCCGGACCGATGATCGGTATGTGGCACAGTCCCGGCAGGTCAAATGCCTGGAATGCAAGGTCTGCATTCACGCCGCTGACACGCTTGCCGATAAAGCCGCTAAGACCCGTACCGAATACCAGCATCGCCATACCGGAGACCGTCTGGTCTGCCTGCAGGGTAACCGTTACAAATGCAAATACCAGTCCAAGGATTGCGCCGACAATGATGACAACGATCATCGCAAGTACCAGATTTTGCCTGTAAACCGCAACCAGATATCCGGATACAGCGCCCATCAGCATGATACCTTCAAGGCCTAAGTTCATTACGCCGGCACGCTGGGAGAAGATCTCACCGATGGCAGCGTAGAGAACAGACACGGCATAGATGACCGCGGTTGAAATGATGGAGATGAGTAATGCAGTGGTCATGCCTGTTCACCTCCTTTTTCGATGGTCACAGCCGGCTCCTTGACAATGGCCGGCTCCGGTTCAGGTGGCCCGGAAGCGGGCGGCCCTTCTAGCTGCGGGTCCTTAACCCTCACGATCCGGTAGCGGATGAAGAACTCACCTGCAATGACGAAAAGCATGATGCTTCCCTGGATCATGGTTGCGACCTGTGAAGGAACACCTAAGATCTGTACGGAGACCGCACTGATCTGCAGTGCACCGAACAGGAAACCTACGATCAGAACAACCAGTGGATTTAAGGCTGCCAGGAACGCGATAACGATACCGGTGTATCCTGCGTTGTTCGGCAGGTCAGCCTGAACCCTGTGAATGATACTGGTCACCTGTGCAAATCCTGCAAGACCTGCGATCGCGCCGCTGACGCCAAGGACCAGAATGATATTTTTTGCAACCGACATACCGGAATACTGTGCGGCACGCGGGCTTCTTCTGATGACTTCCATCTGATAGCCCTTTGTGGTCTTTTTATGGAAGAAGTAAAGGGCAATCGCGATCAGGATCACAATGATCAGGATCGAATTCACACCCGTATTGCCAATGTCAGGCAGCCAGTATTTTTCCGGGATGACTCTGGTCTGTGCAACCATCTGATTGAGCTCCTTCCAGGGGCCGTACATCAGGTAGTTCAGCACATATAAAAATACATAATTCAGCATCATTGTCAGGATCGTCTCACTGACATTCCAGAGTGCTTTCGGGATCGCTGCGATCAGAGCAGCAATCGCTCCGCCGGCAACCGCACATAAAAACATGACAATGATCTTCGGAACGGCAGGCATCTCCGGACCGTACAGTGCAAAGCCGACACAAAGGATCGCGCCGAGTGCGTACTGACCGTCACCACCGATATTATTTAAGTTCATACGATATCCGAATGCCACTGCAAGACCGGTAAACATCAGCGGAAGACCGGCCTGGATGCTTTTGGTGATGCCGTTTGGTGTGAAGATCGTCTTTAACATCTTTCCGTAAACAGCAAACGGATTGAAGCCGAGGGCTGCAAGGAAAATGCCGCAGAAAAACAGTGCAAGCAGGACAAACAGGATCGGGTTGAAGATCCGGCGGCCAATGGAGACGTCGGTGCGTTTGACAACGCGGAATCTTTTACGCATATGTTTTCGCCTCCGTTTTCTCGCCGGCCATCATACGGCCGATTTCCATAAAATCAGTTTCGTGAATATCACGTATGCCGATGAGCTCGCCGTCGCATAAGACCCCGACCCGGTCACACATGTTAAAGATCTCTTCAAGCTCTTCGGAAATAAAGACAACCGAAACGCCTTTCTGACTCTGTTCCAAAAGGATCTGGCGGATCGCATCTGCAGCACCGATGTCTAAGCCCCGGACAGGATAGCAGGCAACGATCATAGATGGATTGCCGGATACTTCGCGGGCAAAGAGAAGCTTTTGCTGGTTTCCGCCGGACATCAGACTGACCGGAAGATTGAATCCGCCGTTCTTGATTTCATATTTCTCGACGTATTCAGCGGTGTCTTTTTCCATCTGCGCATGCTGGATGATGCCGTGCTTGCTGTAGCGTTCGGTATCATAGCTTGTCAGAACGATATTCTCCATCATATTCAGTTCCGGGACCAGACCGGTTTCCAGACGATCCTCCGGAATAAAGGAAATTCCTTTTCTGATATGCTGCTTTACAGACTGTTTGGTGATATCTTCGCCATAGAAGGTGACTTTTCCTTCCGTCACGGGACGAAGTCCTGCAATGACTTCGGAAAGCTCACGCTGTCCGTTACCCGCAACACCGGCGATTCCAAAGATCTCACCTTTCCGGATAGAAAGGGAGAGGTCCTTTAATGCAGGCAGGTTCTTGTCGTTTAATGCGGTGACATGTTCCATAGAGAAAACAAAGTCGTCGCCCGACACATACGACTCACGTACATGCGGCGTATATTCTCTGTCGCCGACAACAGCCCGTGTCAGACGCTCCACGGTCGCATCCTTTGCCAGCATCGTATCTTCGACCATACCGCCGCGGAGTACCGTGATGCGGTCAGCGTTATGCATGACTTCATTCATTTTATGAGAGATGACAACAACAGCCTTGCCGTTGTCTGCCATCTTGCGAAGGGTATCAAACATAGACTGTGCCTCTTGCGGCGTCAGGACCGCAGATGGCTCATCCAGAATAAGGATTTCCATTCCCTGGTAGAGAAGCTTAACGATCTCTACACGCTGCTGTTCTCCGACAGAAAGCTGCCATACCTTGGCAGCGGCGTCAACTTCGAGATTGAAGTCCTTAGAGCATGCAGCGATTTCTTTTTGCATCTCATCCTGTTTTAAGAAAAAAGACTTTTTGTTGGAATATAGAAAGATATTTTCTGCTGCGGAAAGTGTGGGGATCAATCGAAAATGCTGATGCACCATACCGATGCCGAGCTTTGTGGCATCCTTCGGAGATCGGATCTCTGCGCGTTTTCCGCGATAGTAGATCTCGCCGCCGTCCGGTCGGTAGATGCCGGTCAGGACATTCATTAAGGTAGATTTGCCTGCGCCGTTTTCCCCAAGTAATGCATGGATTTCACCTGCATAAATCTCAAGATCAACATCCCGGTTCGCGACAATGGAACCAAAGATCTTTGTGATCTTTTTCATTTCGAGGATCAATTCTCCCATAAGGTTTCTCCCTGAAATCAAAATAATTTGCACGGACACTCACAATCGTGCGAGGTCCGTGCACCAAAATAAGCAGGTAAATTATACACGTTTTAATAGTAGAAATAAAGGTTTTTCAAATAATTTCTTCTATAAAAATACTTACAAAAATCATTAGTACAAAAACCGTTTTTATGACAACCATTCCAATAGCTTATCTTTCTCAGCTTCAAAATCAGAAAGACCAAGCTCGTAAAGTTCTTCTTCAACAGCCAGATCCATGGAAAAAGTTCCCATTTTCAGCTTCTTTGTAGGAGCAAAGATGAATGTCTTTCCCTGTTCTTCTAAAAGATAGGCGAGTGTCTGGCAGCGGGTATACATCAGGTGACGATTGTCAACCGCTTTAATGGTTGCCGGGAAATCACGGCAGAGCGTATGAACAAGCGGTTTCATCTTTTCGGGTGTTTTTACAAAATCCCTTGTCTTGGACATGATGATCACGACCTTATCGCAACCCTGGTCGAAGGCACGCTTTACCGGGATCGCATCGGAGATACCGCCGTCATAATAGGGCTTCCCTTTATACCGGATCGGTTTGCAGGCTGCAGGAAGTGCAGATGAAGCCTTGATGATCGTATAATCATCCTGTTTGATATCATCTTTATTGAAATAAGTCGGCTCGCCTGTGAGGGCATTGGTTGCAACGACCTCGATTTCAGTCGGACTCTTTACGATCGCAGGATAGTCAAGCGGATCACCGCCGTTTGCATTGGATAAAGTGCTGTAAATATAGTCGAGTCCGAACAGATTGCCGGTCTTTAAAAAGCTTTTGACACCAAAATAACCCGGCTCTTTCGGATGCTCGGTATAGAATCGTTTGTTTCGTTCACGCTGACCTGCCACAAAAGAGCAGGCATTTGCAGAACCTGCAGAAACACCGATCACGTAGTCAAAATGAATATCATTATCCAGGAAAGCGTCCAGTACACCGGCACTGTATGCACACTTCATGCCGCCTCCCTCGATGACAAGACCTGTTTTTCCCATTTTCTCCTCCATTTAGCAAAAGATTTTTTGCAAAAAACCAATTTTGTTAAGTAACTTTAACTAAATACGCATCATATTGTAAACCTATTATGTGCCGCTTGCAAGTAAATATCTGTAATAACATACCGGGATACAATAGTTTTTCTTGCATGCACAGACAAAAGTGCGTACAATGTCCTTTAGTGATTTATAATAGGAAACGAATGAAAATGCAGGAGTCGGAAAGCAGGAGCGTAAATCATGAGAATCGTTGACGGACAATTTAAAACGCCGATGGATTTTAGCTGGACGCAGAGTCTGATCGGTGCACTGATCCCATATTACGGACTGAATGGTTCGGCGAAGATCACAAGCGTGATCCTGCCCGGCATTTTGAAAGATTTCCGAAAATGCTTGAAAGATGCACAGATCGGTTCGGAGATTAAGGAAGAGTACACAGTCGACGACGGAAAGGTGACGATCCGTCTGGTCGGGAGCCGCAGAATGAAAAACGGGTCCGCGGCAAATGTACTGCACGAAGTATTTGTGAATGATGAAGCGGTCGCGCTCAATGGCGTAACGCGGCATGAAGAGGGGATCAGCATCTGATGGGAGATTCAAATGTAACAAAGCGCTCCGGCAAAAATCAGCTGCTGGATCTTTATCTGGCCTTTGCCAAGATCGGTGCGACGACGATTGGCGGCGGATATGCCATGCTTCCGGTTTTGCAGGATGAGATCGTTACCAAAAGAGGCTGGGCGACGGAGTCCGAGATCATGGATTACTATGCGATCGGACAGTGCACGCCGGGTATCATTGCCGTCAATACATCGACCTTTATCGGGTATCGGAAAGCCGGTATTATCGGCGGTATCCTTGCAACGCTCGGATTCGTGACACCGTCGATCATCATCATCACCATCATCGCATTCTTTTTACAAAACTTTGCGGAGTATCCGGTGGTACAGCATGCGTTTAACGGGATCCGTGCCTGCGTATGCGTCCTGATCCTGGATGCCGTTCTTAAGCTCGGGAAAAAGGCGCTGGCGGATTATCGTTGTGTGTTCATTTTCCTCGCGGTTCTCGCAGGGGCATTGTTTACTCCGGTTTCGCCGGTTTTGTTTGTGATCCTGGCGGGCGTGGCAGGTGTTATCCTGATGCCACGTAAAAAAGCAAAAAAGCCTGCAGAAGATAAGCAGTCCGATGCCGGTGGGAAGGAGGGCACATCATGATCCTTCTTCGTCTTTTCTGGGAATTTTTTAAGACAGGTTTGTTTGCGGTTGGCGGTGGCCTCGCGACACTTCCGTTTTTGTATGACATCTCCGAGCGGACCGGCTGGTTCTCGACAGAGGAGATCGCAGATCTTTTGGCGGTATCGGAATCGACGCCAGGAGCGATCGGCATCAATATGTCAACCTATGCCGGTGTACATGCATCCGGTGTGATTGGTGGTATTGTCGCGACGCTGGGGCTGATCTGCCCGTCGATCATCGTGATCATCATCATTTCGAATGTTCTAAAGAGGTTTCAGGATTCAGAGCTGGTGCAAAAGATCTTTTACGGTCTGCGCCCGG
Source organism: Eubacterium sp. (assembly GCA_045539215.1). Classification (GTDB taxonomy): domain Bacteria; phylum Bacillota; class Clostridia; order Lachnospirales; family Lachnospiraceae; genus SY8519. Next base: position 41,851 of record JAZQEX010000024.1, read on the forward strand.
CCTCCCTTGGTCTGATCGGTGCGGCAGGACTCGGTGTAGCAAAGATCGCATTATTGAAGACAGAAGTGTTCCAGGAGAGCAGAGTGCTGGCACAGCTGTTTGACTGGAAATGCATCATTCTTGCAGTCGTGATCTTTCTGGTTTACCGGAAGCTGAAGCACTCGCCGATCTTTTATATCCTGGCAGCGGCAGCAGTTGGCATTATCTTTAAATTGTAGAGATTACTAGTTTTGAGGGTAACATGACAGAAACAGTAAGAGAAAACCCATTGGGGTTCGTAGAACCTAAAAAATTATTGCGTCAGTTTGCGGTACCAAGTATCGTAGCGATGTTAGTAACAAATCTTTATAACCTGGTTGATCAGGTGTTTATCGGATGGCGTGTCGGAATGCTCGGAAACGCAGCGACAAATGTGGCGTTTCCGCTGACGACGATCTGTTTTGCAATCTCGCTTCTGATCGGAATCGGAAGCGCATCCAGGTTCGGACTTGAGCTTGGCAGAAAGAACCCTGAGATTGCAAAAAAGACCGTTGGAAATGCGATCATCGTCGGTATCGTTGCAGGGTTTATCCTGGCGGTCTTTGCGGAGATCCTGACGGTACCAATGATGTATGCGTTCGGGACAACGGATGACGTGCTTCCCTATGCAGTGACATATGTAAAGTATACGGCACTCGGATTTCCGTTTTTGATCGTCGGCACAGTCCTGAGCAATCTGATCCGTGCGGACGGCAGTCCGAAATATTCCATGATTTGTATGCTCGTTGGATCGATCATCAACGTGATCCTGGATCCTGTGCTCATGTTCGGACTGGGCATGGGGATGGAAGGTGCGGCGATCGCAACCGTTATCTCCCAGGTCATCAGTTTCATCGTATCCATAGCTTATTTTAGAAATATGAAGCAGGTAAAGCTGACAAGAGACGCGTTTCGGCCGGACCTGCCACTGATCGCGAGAAACTTATCCTATGGTCTGAGCAACTGTCTGACACAGCTGGGTATCCTTGTTGTCTCGGTTTCGTTTAACCACAGCCTGATTTTCTACGGCGCACAGTCGATCTACGGATCCAATATTCCGCTGACGGCCTTTGGAATCATGATGAAGATCAACGGCATCGTGTTCGGATTTTTCATCGGGGTTTCACAGGGGAGCCAGCCGATCTACAGCTTTAACTACGGTGCGGGGAAATATGACCGCGTCAAGGCTGTCTACAAGCAGGCAGCAAAAATTTGCCTGATCATCGGCGTGATCGCGACCATTGCCTATGAGGTCTTCCCGAGACAGCTGATGGGAATGTTCGGAAGCGGGACAGAGCTGTATTTCCAATATTCCACGTGGATCATGCGCGTGTTCCTGTGTATGACGATCTTTGCGGGGATTCAGCTGATCTCATCAAACTTCTTTGCGGCGATCGCGATGCCGTGGAAGGGGGTACTCCTTTCGATGTGCCGTCAGATCATCTTCATGCTGCCGGTTCTCTATATTTTGCCACGGTTCCTGGGCCTGAATGGACTAGGGTATTGCGGACCGATCGTCGATCTGTCGTCCTTTGTGGTGTGTGTCCTATTGATCCGGAGAGAATTCAAACGGATGGATGCGCAGGCAGCAGAACAGGCGGCTGTAGCGTAAATAATAAGCGTCATTCTCTGCAATATTCATTTTCAAGTCTCCTGCGCAGAGTGTTTTT